>JACPPM010000180.1 GCA_016191015.1 Acidobacteriota bacterium
AGGGCTGCGGCAAAGTCGAGGCGCCGATTCGGGCGAGTCCGTTCCGTACGTAACCGCAGATCGCGCAGATCTCCGCGCAGATTACGCAGATTCTTCCAGCATTCAACCGACGAGCAACTTCTGATGACTCGCAGGTCAGCGCGAAGCAATCTGCGACATCTGCGAGTCAATCTGCGGAATCTGCGGTTTCCGGGACTTTGCCGTAGCCTTGGCAGCACCCCCCCGCTTGTTGACGCCCTCACCCCCCGACGATATAGTCCGCCATCGGACGGGCTGGGCGAAATCCAATGGCAAACACTGCTCCGACATCCTTCCTTTCGCGACTTGGGCTGAATCGCCCAGAGCTGCGCGCGTGGGCCATGTACGACTGGGCCAATTCCGCGTTCATGACCACGATCATCGCGGCGGTCTTTCCGGTCTACTACTCGTCGGTCGCGGCGGTCGACCTGCCGGCCGAGGTGCGTCTCACCCGCTTCTCTCTGGCAACGACGATTGCCCTCGCCATCGTCGCCGTCATCTCGCCGCTCCTCGGAGCCGTCGCGGATTACGCCGGCATAAAGAAGAAGATGCTCGCGACCTTCCTGGCAATCGGAGTCCTCGCGACGGCCGACATGTACTTCATCGGCCGAGGTGAGTGGCTTTTCGCGCTGGTTCTCTTCGTCGTCGGCAACATTGGCGTCAGTGGCAGCTTCGTATTCTACGATTCGCTCCTCCCGCACATCGCGCGCCACGACGAGCTGGACCGGGTCTCGAGCGCCGGCTCTGCGCTGGGATACATGGGCGGCGGATTGCTGCTCGCCATCAACACACTCTGGCTGCTCAAACCTGCGATGTTTGGGCTCTCAGGAGAAGAATCCGCGGCGAGGCTGTCCTTCTTGAGCGTTGCCGTGTGGTGGGTCGGCTTCTCGATCCCGCTCTTTCGGAAAGTGCCCGAACCCCCGCGGCAGCTCGAACCGGATGAAGACATCCGCGCCAGCGCCTGGCTCGTCGCGTTCGGACGGGTCGGCGAAACCTTTCGCGAGCTGCGCGTGTTCAAGAACGCTTTCATCATGCTCATCGCGTTCCTCATTTACAACGACGGCATCAACACGATCATTCGCATGGCGGCCGTCTACGGAGAGACTCTGGGAATCCCCCGCCAGCATCTTATCGCCGCTATCCTGCTCGTCCAGTTCGTCGGCATCCCCTTCGCGTTCCTCTTCGGTGACCTGGCCGGTCGTATCGGGGCGAAGCGCTCCGTCTTCCTGGCCCTGATCGTGTACACGGGCATCAGCATCGTGGCCTACTCGATGAGGAGCGTCTGGCAGTTCTATTTACTCGCCTTCCTTGTGGCCACGGTACAGGGCGGCAGCCAGGCCCTCAGCCGATCCCTGTTTGCCGGCATGATCCCGCGCCACAAGTCCTCGGAGTTCTTCGGATTCTTCGGGGTTTTCGAGAAATTCGCGGGCATCATCGGACCGGCCCTCTTCGCGGCCGTAACCGCGGCCACCGGTTCGGGCCGGGGCGCCATTCTCTCGGTCATCGCGTTCTTCGCCGTCGGCGGCGGTTTCCTCGCTCTCGTCAACGTGCCGGAAGGCCAGAAAGCCGCGCAAGAAGCCGATGCGAAGGCGCGGCCCACGTAGGAGCGATTCATGAGCCGCCCGGAGCTGCCGCGTGCGGTTCCGCGCGCGGTCCCGCGTGCGGTGCCGCGCGCGGTGCCGGCGCTCGCCCGGTTCGTCGCATGGTTGTTCTACCGGCTCGAACGCACAGGTGATGCCGTCCCAGAAGGTCCAGTGCTCCTCGTCGCGAACCACCCCAACGCCCTTCTCGATCCGTCGCTCGTCTGGGCCACTGCCGGGCGCGACATCCGGTTCCTTGCGAAGTCGACCTTGTTTGCGGGAAACGTCCTGGCGCCCCTGATTCGTCGTTCCGGCGCAATCCCTGTGTATCGTCGAACGGACGAGGGATCGGATCTCTCCAGGAATGCAGAGATGTTCGCGGCGGTCGGTGCGGCGCTCTCTCAGGGGGACGCCGTCTGTCTCTTCCCTGAGGGCAAGAGCCACTCCTCGGGGCGGCTCGAGGATCTCCGCACCGGCGCGGCACGGATCGCCTTGGCAGCCGCGGCCGAGGGTATCCCGCTGAAGATTGTCCCGATCGGGTTGAACCTCAACCGGAAGGCCGTTTTCCGATCGCGCGCGACGGCACTCTACGGCCGCCCGTTCGGCGTCGATGATCTGCTGGATCTTTTCGCACGCGACCCGGCCGCGGCGGTGGCGGCGCTGACCGATCGGATCGCGGAGCGGCTACGAGCGCTCATCGTCGAAGCGGATCCCCGCTCGGATGCACAACTCGTGGAACGCGTCGAGAGGCTCTACGCGGCGGCGAGGGGTGTTCCCGCCGATCCCCGCGACCGGATTGAGAGAAGTCAGATCATCGCCCGCGGAGTCGAGCGGCTCCGGTCGGCCGATGCCGGACGATATGAGGCGATTCGTGAACGCGTGAGGGCATATGACGCCCTGATCGCGAGGTTCGGGCTGCGTGATCGTGACATCGGTCAGTCGGTGGCCATGTGGACCGCGGCCCGATTCGCTGTGCGCGAGCTGGCCCTCGCAGCTCTGCTGGTACCCGTGGTGATCGGGGGCGCTGTCCTCCATCTGATTCCGTACCTGGTGACCGATTCGGTGGTACGCGTGTCGCGCCCGTCATTCGACGTCCGGGCTACGGTGAAGGCGCTTGCGGGGTGCGTCTTCTACCCGCTCTGGTACGTGGTCCTCGCCACATTCGCGTGGCGGCGGATCGATCCGTGGCTCGGGGGGGCCGTCGTGCTTTTGATGCCGCTCCTCGCGATCACTACACTCTTCGCCGTCGAGCGGGAGTGGGCGGTCGCGCGGGCCGTGCGAGCCTATCTCGCGGCGCGGAGGCTCCCGCGCCCGGTTCACTCGCGCCTGAAGAGAAGCCGCGCCGAGATCGCTGAAGTCCTCGAACAGGTCTATGAGTGGCTCAACGTCGAGGCCCCGCAGCAGCCGTAGACGTGTCGCACCGTCGGAGTCAGTCGGGACCGAAGTGCCGTCGCAAGGAGTTCAAAGTTCAAAGTTCAAAGTTCAAGAAACCCCGATTCATGTCAAGACGGTTGAACTTTGAACTTGGAACTTTGAACTTCGAACGTTGAGCTTCGGTCCGGTTCGGCGCCGTAATCGAAATAGGTCACCGGTACTGAGTTAGGAACCCGATGACGCTGGGCTGCTGGGCCTCCTTGAACGCGGTGCACAATGAGATGATCTCGAGGGCCTGGGCTAGCGTCCTCGGGCCCCCGGTGAGCTTCTCCACTCGGTGCTTGAAAAACGATTCAAGATCAGCCGCGTGTGCCTTGTCGCAGAACGAGCCGCCCACGAAGGGCAGGTCCGAGACTGCATCTCTGGGGAGCTTCGCCATCAGCCCATCGAAGTTCTTCTTCACGAACTCATAGACCATCTCGCGGCTCTTCGGATCGTCCAGCCCGGACCAGAAGATGACGTCGGCCTCGCGTATGTCGAACTCTCCACTGAGAACGATGTCGAGCGCGGCCCGCTCGATGGCCTCGTCCCGGAACGAGCCGAGAGCGCTCAGGAGCCTGCCCCTCTCGCGGCGGTCATGAGTCTTGGCGGCCTCGGCATGGAAGAGGTCGAACAGGGCACGGTCGCCGTTACGGGCGGCGACCCGCAGGACGGTCGAGACCAGATCCGAGTTGACCGCGCTGCGGTCTTTGAGCCAGAGCCGGGCGAGCTTGGCGGCCTCGGCAACGAGAACCGGATCCTCCCCCTCGTCAGCCACGAGGGCGATGATGCGGGACCGGAGCAATCGTGTCTCGTCGTCCTCGCCGGGGTTGGGCGTGAAGCCAAGGGCCCGAGCCCGTTCACCGAAGACCTGCTGGATAAATCGGCTGTAGCTCTGCCGAAGCTCATAGGGAACCAGGTGAGAATCGATCGAGGCGGCGATTCGGAGAGTACGCTCGATGATGTGTCGATTGTTGTCCTTGGCGAGGAGGACGGCGAGGTTGAGTGCATCGCGCATCGAGACATCGCCCGTTTCTACCAGTGCGGCAACGTCGCCGACGACCCCGGTGCGCTCCGCAACACTCATCACAGCTCCGCCGTCTTTCAGAAGTCGGTCCAGGAAACCGCCCTTGTAAAGAACGCGGTAGTACCCCGATTCGCCCTCGTTCGCCAGGATCCAGTCAGGATGGGCGCCCGGACTCAGGGAAATCTCGGCGGTCTCGGTGGTCATGAGCAGCCGCGTTTGACTCTCGACTCCGGCCGCCCTGTAGCGAACACGTATCGGGATGTGCCATGTCTGCTTCGCCGAGCCGGTCGAACCGACCGGGAGAAAGCGACGTTGCGTGAGGAAAAGAGACGGCACCGAGTCGCTGTTGGCTTTGAGCTCGGCCGTGACTAGCGGGACACCGGGCTGTTCGAGGAAGGTCGAGATCGCCGGTCCGATCTCCTTGCCGCCCTCGGCGCTCATCGCCGCGAGGAAATCATCGGCCGAAGCGTTACCGAAGGCGTGAGCTGCCAGGTAGTGGTGGACGCCGTCGCGAAATTTCTCTTCGCCCATCCACGCCTCGAACATCGCCAGAACGGCAGCTCCCTTCCCATAGGAGATTCCGTCGAACGCGTTCGCGATGTCATGCCTGGTCTCGATGGGCTGGCGAATCTTGCGCGCCGTCACGAGGGTGTCGTTGCCCATGGCGTTTGAACGCGACACGACCTTGTCGACCCTGCTGCCCCATTCGGGCTTCCACTGATCGATGATCTTCGGGGTCATCCATGTGGCAAACGATTCGTTCAGCCAGATATCGTCCCACCACTTCATGGTCACGTAGTCGCCGAACCACTGGTGGGCTACTTCGTGGACACACACGTTTGCATACGCCCTCTCGAACGAGATCGTCTGATCCTGCGGCTTGGCGAGAATGAGCGGTACCCGATACGTGATCAGCCCCGCGTTTTCCATGGCCCCGAATCCGACGGTCTCCGGGATCGCAAGGCAGTCAAGCTTTTCGTAAGGAAAGGGGATACGGAAATACTGTTCGAGCAGCGCTAGCAGTGCGGGGGTGGTGGCGGCGGCATAGCGGGCTTCTGCGGCCTTCCCCTTCGGAGTGATGATGCGCACAGGCGTGTTCTTCGTTCCCGATCGGCCGGCGTCGACCACATCGAAGGGGCCAACGCCGATTGCGACGAGGTAGCTTGGAAGTGGTTTCGTCACGGCAAACCGGACCGTCTTCATTCCGTCGCCCTCATCGATCTCGGAGATCACCGGCGTATTGCTGACCGCTACGTTCTTCCTGCTCACATGGAGCGTCAACTGCCAGGGCGTCTTGTAGGACGGTTCGTCGAAGCAGGGGAATGCTTTCCGTGCGTCCGTCGCCTCGAACTGGCTGAACGCATACCAATCACCGTTTTCCTGCTGCCGGAAGAGACCATTGGTCTCATTCTTGTTCAACATGCCGGTGTAAGCCACATGAAGCGTCGCCGGACCCTCGGACACAGGGCGGTCGAACGCGAAACCGACGAAGTCCTCCCCGCCCGGGACCGGCTTGCTGCCGACCCTCTCCCCGCCCGAGGTCACCGATGCATCCCGGATCGTGAGCTCGGTGGCGTTGAGCCAGAGGAGCGATGTCTTCTCTCCGACCAGCAGCTCGATGTCCAACGTTCCGGCAAAAGTGTCGGCGGTCGGATCGATCGTCAGCTCGGCTTGATAGTGGACGGGCTGGACGGTGCCCGGCAACCTCAACGCGGGCGGTGCGGTTTCCACGGGACCGGGCCCGGCAGCCATCGCGAGGCGCCACGTGCCGAGCAGAATCATGCCGCACCGGACCAGACCCAATCGTCGTGCCCTACTCCTCATCACCTCAAGCTCCTTGCTGCCGTTCTCGTTTGTGCCGCTCACACACTTGGACCTCCAGTGCATACGAGAATCCTGTTCATAGGTTTCAAGACCGTTTGACAAGCAACGCGCTCGCCCGTAGATTCTCCGCGGTTCATGAGGTTGAGTATTTCCGGGATGCAGGTGGCGCGTGAGCTCGAAAGCGGAGGACTCTATGTTTCATTTCTCAACTGAGGTTCGCGTCCGGTTGCCGGAGACCGACGCGTTCGGAATCGTCTTCCACGGATATTTTTTCACCTACTTCGACGTTGCGCGGATGGACTATCTACGCAATCTCGGCATCATCGACTACATCTCCCCAGCTCACGGAACCACCAACGTCGTGGTCCACTCGAGCGCCGATTTCCGAAGCCCCGCACGCTTCGATGAACCGCTGGTCATCCAGGCCAGGATATCCGCCTTCGGCACGACGAGTTTCACATTCGAATTTCGTGTCTTGCACAAATCGGAGAACCGACTCATCGCCACGGGAAAAAGCACTCACGTCGTCCTTGACCCGAAGACATGGAAACCGGCCCCGGTGCCCAGGGAGCTCAAGGATAGGGTGGAGCAGTACGAGGGGCTGATTCCCGGAGCCTGAACTGGAGGCAGCGCATATGCCCGAAACCCAGAAGAGCAGAAGGCCTCAGAGTGTCCTCACCCTGACCCCGACCGGTGTCTTGAAGGTGCTCGGCGGGTTCGTCGCCGTCCTGATCATCGCGAGCAGTCTGGGGCAGGTGGTCCGTTTCACAATGGAGACCGGCCGCCGGCACGGTATCGTCCACCTCTTCTACGTCGGCGGCGAAGCCAACATTCCGACCTGGTATTCGGCAACGGCTCTCTTCATCTGCGCGATGCTTCTCGCCCTCGTCGCATCGGTGAAATGGCGGGAGCGGGATCGTTACCGACACCACTGGTCGATCCTGGCCGCGGCGTTTGTGTATCTCTCCTGCGATGAAGCCGCCCAACTGCACGAGACGGGCATCGAATGGTTGAGGGCGATGCTATCGAACACACGGCTGGAACACGTTCGTTGGGTCGTCCCTGCGACCCTGGTTGTTGTCATATTTGCTGCAGGCTATCTCAGGTTCCTGTTCTCGCTCCCCCGCAAAACGGCCCGCCATTTCATCATGGCCGGCATGCTCTACGTCGGAGGTGCGGTCGGCCTGGAATCGCTGGTGATCTGGCGCGATCTTCGATACGGGGGAAAAAGCCCGGGGCACGTCGCGCTCACCACACTCGAGGAGCTTTCCGAGATGGCCGGCGTCGTCCTGCTCATCTATGCCCTCCTGCACTACCTGGCAGCCGAATGCGATGTAGTGATAGGGCTCGGGACGCGCGCCAGGGACACGAGGAACGGGCAGACGTGAGGTGTCTGCGGCCGATCGTGGGGGCGGCCACGGCGATCATCGTGGCAGTGTCCTGCAGCTCATCCCCGGGACGCCGTGGCGTCCTCCTCATCACCCTCGACGCGGTCCGCGCCGATCATCTCTCCTGTTACGGCTACCATCTGAAGACGACCCCGTTCATCGATGAGCTCGCCACGCAGGGGGTGCGATTCGATCAGGCAATCGCCGTCTCTTCGAATACGCCGGTCACCCACGCATCTCTTCTGACGGGTCTCTACCCCGCTCGCCATGGATTGCGATTCATTCACGGTTATCAGGCCCACCAGCTCGGATCGGGCATCGTCACAATCGCGCGCGTATTCTCGAAGGCGGGATTCAAGACCGCTGCTTTTGTCAGCGCCTTCCCACTGACTGCCCGGCGTTCGGGGCTTCAATCCGGGTTTGATGTCTACGACGACGACATCATCCGCAACGAAACCAGTGCGATCTCGCCCGATGGAAAAGTCCGAATCAAAGAAAACCAGCGAAGCGGCGACGAAACCATCTCGCACTTCCTCGACTGGCTCACCCGCGAAAAGCCACGGCGATTCTTCGCGTGGGTCCATCTCTTCGACGCGCACGATTTGAATATCAAACCTCCGGAAGAGTTCATGAGGGAGTTCGAAAAGAAGGCGGCGATCAGATATCCCAACGAACCCGTCCGCCACCGGCACTACGACAGCGAAATCGCCTACATCGATCTTCTGCTCAGGCGGATGCGGGAGAAGATGAAACCGGTCATCCCTTGGGAAGACCTGCAGGTCGTCATCGTCTCGGACCACGGTGACGGCCTGGGTGACCACGGATATGAAAGGCACACGAGCCGGATCTACCAGGAACAGATCCGTGTCCCGTTGATCATCTCGGGACCGGGACTGCCGCGAGGAATGAGAATCTCCTCCGAGGTGAGCACGGTCGACGTTGCGCCAACCCTGCTCGCGATCAACAATCTGCTGCCGCCTGTCCGGGTCGACGGCCGGAGCCTCCTCCCGATGATGCAGGGGTCGGCACCCAGCCGCGCATGCTACGCCGAGGCGCTCTCGGCCATGCTCGAAAACCAGCCCCCTCTCTTCGCCGTCGTGAAGGACGGGAAGAAGCTGATCTACGCTCCGACCGAGCAGCGATTCGAGCTCTATGATCTCCGCAAGGATCCGGCCGAGCTCGCGAACCTGGCCTCCGATGTCGCTCACGCCGGCCTGCGTGATGCGCTCTTCAAGGAGCTGCAAAACTACCCGCTGACCATCGACCTGAAGCCGGGCGACGCCCTCACCGCCGAAGACACGGAGAAACTTCGCGCGCTCGGCTACCTCTAAATGTCCGTGGTGTGAACCCGAGTGACCAAGACATCTGCCGTCGCGGTCGGACCAGGCCCAATGCTGGAAGGGGCTAGGTGCGCGCGAAGCGAGCCAAGCTGCTGGACATTCTCTGATGTGAGCAGGTAAGATCAATGGCAAACAATGACCTGCAATCGAGTCCCTGGTTCCCGTCCCTCTTCCACAGCATCCAATCTCCATTGAGCATGGCGAAGCACCTCGGGCGCGTGCAACGAGTGTCGGAATCACCGCCCAGGCCGGCGGGACGGCAGCCATGTTCGATGTCGCCGATCTCTATCGCGGATCCGTCGCGCGTGCCGCCTGGAAGGAGGAGGCCTGGCCGCGCCCCGACGAGAAGCTGCGACAGGCATACTGATGGATCGCGAACCACCCGATCATCGGCATTTCTTACGACATTGAATACGACAATACTCCGCCACAGCGCTTCCAGTTCGGTGATGGCAAGGTCGCGATCAATCTCCGATCCGAGCGGAGTCACTCGAGCTATCTGCTCCTCGCTCTCCTCAACCTGGCCGTACTGCGCCGAGCCGTGGACGAGCGACGGGACGGCGATTGGCAGCCGGACGCCCGCCGAGGTCGTTTCCGGTGGTTGAGGCGGGGTTGCCGCACCCGCCCCCCAGCGGCGGCGACCGTCCGCGCCGCGCCGTCCCGTCCGACAACATCGCCAGCGCTCTGGACCGGCAGTGAGAGATATGCCCGCATTTCTCGCCCGTCTCTTCCTGCGCCGCTTTCCCAGGTCGCTCGTCCCTTCGCCCCGCGCCTCGATCCCGGTCGCTCTCTCGGCGATCCTCCTCGCCCGGCCAGCCCCCGCGCAGACGCTCGATCCGCGCTGGGCGCTTGACGAATACCTCGTAGACCGGTGGCAGACGAACGACGGGCTACCCCAAAACTCGATCAACGCGATCGCACAGACGCCTGACGGGTATCTCTGGTTCGCCACCTTCGACGGACTCGTCCGCTACGACGGTGGCGATTTCACGACGTTCAGGGCCGGTGAGACTCCAGGGCTTCCAGGCAGCCGGATCACCGCGCTCGCAGTTGGCCCAGACGAAACGCTCTGGATTGGGACCGAGGGCGCCGGCATGGCCAGTTACCGGGCCGGCCGGTTCGGGGCCGGCCACGAATCGGGCGTCCTCGCGAACGACGTGATCGTGGCCATCTACCCGGACCCGAAAGGGGGTGTGTGGATAGCGACACGCGATCGAGGCCTCCTGTTGGCCCGCGAGCGAGACGTCTCGTCGCTCCGGACCGGCTCAGGACCCTCCGCAGCCACGGGGCTCGCACCTGTGCCGAATGGCAGGCTTTTCGTCGGCTTCGCAGACGGCCTCTACGAGGTCGACGGCCGCAAGCTCGTGCGGGTATTGCCGGAGCTTGTGCCCGACACGATGATGGTGATGGCAGCGGGGGACGACGTCCTCGTCTCGACGTCGTCCGGACTGATCCGGGTCCGTTCGGGGAACGTGCATGGGGCGGAGATCTTGTCGCGTGCTTCATTTTGGGCGGCGCTTGAGGACCGCGCCGGAAGCCAGTGGCTAGGCCACATCGACGGCAAGCTATCGCGCATCCGGGACGGGGCGTTGGAGACGCTGGGAGGCGGGAGCCTGGAGGATGAGTGGCCCATCGTCAAGATCCGGTCGCTCTTCGAGGACCGCGAGGGAAGCCTCTGGGTCGGCACGGACGGGTTCGGCCTCATGCGCCTGAGGAACCCCGTGCTGCAGCCCTTTGCCCGGAAAGAGGGGCTCCCGCACACTGTGGTCCTGCCGATCCTCGAGGATCGGGAGGGGGCGATATGGATCGGCACGAACTGCTCGGGCCTCTATCGGCTGAAGGACGGCCAGATCACCCGATACGGAGAGGCGGAAGGCCTCCTCAGTACCTGTGTCTGGTCCCTCCTCGAGGCACCCGACGGAACGCTCTGGATCGGGACATGGGGCCCTGGGACCGCCAGCCTCTTCCGAATGAAAAAGGGAAGGATCGGGCGGATCAGCCTCGAACCGGCGCCCTCGGGCGGCATCGAGGTCGTCTTCTGTCTCGCGAACGACGGACGGGGAGGCATCTGGGCAGGAACGCCGAACGGCTTGGTACACATCGAAGGTCCGTCGGTGCGGATGTTCACGGAGCGCGACGGCCTGCCGGGAAACGACGTGAGGCAGCTCGCACGCGATCGGGACGGCCGGCTCCTGATCGGCACCGATAAAGGGCTCGCCTCCCTGACGCAAGACGGAAATTTCGTGCGGGTTGTCGATGGGGCTGCGATCCGCGCAATCCACTGCGACCGGGACGGGACGCTGTGGCTGGGGACGCGCGGCACCGGCCTCATCCGCCTGAAGGACGGGAAAGCCGTCATCGTCCGGCGTCGAGACGGCCTCTTTGACGACACGGTCTCGCAAATCCTGGAGACCCCATCCGGCGACCTCTGGATGAGCTGCAACCGAGGGGTGTTCCGGGTCCGCAAGGGCGATGTCGATGCGTTCGCACTTGGGCGGAGGAGCTCCGTCACCTCCACTGCGTACGGTCGCCGGGACGGGATGCTGAGCGAGGAGTGCAATGGCGGCTTCCAGCCGGCCGGGATCGTGACGCGATCGGGTCGCCTCCTGTTCCCTACCACGAACGGGATTGCGAGCGTCGACCCCGGCCGGATCGCCGAGAATCCCGTCCCTCCGCCCGTCCGAGTTCAGGCGCTCATGGCCGACGCGGTGCCACAGCCAATCGGCGGTCGGCTCGAAATCCAGCCGAGCGTGAGGCGGGTCGGGCTGCGCTTCGCCGCTCTCACCTTCCTCGCTCCGGAGCGGGTCCGCGTCCGCTACCGCCTCGAGGGAATGGACCCCGACTGGGTCGAGTCCCTCGGCGTGCGCGACACGTCTTACACGAACCTACCGCCGGGCTCGTACACCTTCCGAGTGACCGCCTCGAATAGCGACGGGGTCTGGAACCGCGAAGGGGCGGCGCTCGCGTTCACCGTCCTCCCACACTTCTGGGCGACGTGGTGGTTCCGGGCCGCATGCGTCTTCGTTTTCATCCTCGCGGCGCCATCGCTCGCCCTCCTCAGGATCCGTAGCCTGAAGACCCGGCAGAACGCGCTGGCACTCCTCGTGGAGGAGCGCACCCGGACACTCAGCGCCAGCGAGGAGAGGATCCGTGCCATAATCGCGACGGCGCAGAACGCTTTCATCGCGATGGACGCAGCGGGCCGGATTGTCGAATGGAACCCTCGCGCGGAGACGATGTTCGGTTGGTCCCGGGCCGAGGCCCTTGGTCTCTCTCTGGCCGACACCATCATTCCGCGCTCCCTTCGCGACGCTCATCGGGACGGCGTCAAGCGGCTGGTCGAAGCAGGAGAGGAGCGAATCCTGAATAAGCGAATCGAGCTATCCGGTCTGCGCCGCGACGGTCGCGAGTTCCCGGTGGAGCTGACGGTCGCCGTGGTGGGCTCCGGAGCGACCCGGCTCTATCACGCCTTTCTGCAGGACATTACCGATCGCAAGCTCGCCGAGCACCTGCGCGAGGATCTGACGCACACCATGGTCCACGACCTGCGCACCCCTCTGACGTCGATCATGGGCTCTCTCAGCCTCCTTCGCCACGACAGCGGCGATGCCCTCCGGGCATCGGAGCTGCAGATGATCGAGATCGCAGAAGCGAACAGCAAGAGGATGCTCGACCTGGTGAATGCAATCCTGGACGTGAGCCGTCTCGAGAGGGGCGCGATGCCGCTCCAGCGCGAACCGGTCGACATGCGGACCCTGACATCCGAAGCGCTAGAGCTGCAATTGCCGACCGCCAGGGAGAAGCTCGTGATCCTCCTAAACGAAGTCACGTTGGGGCTGCCCGAGGTGTCGGGAGATCGGAGTCTCCTTGGGCGGGTGCTGCAGAACCTCGTTGGAAACGCGGTGAAGCTCTCCTCCCGCAACGATGTCGTTAGCGTCACAGCTGAGGCCGACGGATTGGAGCCGGGGATGCTACGCCTGTGCGTGAGTGACAGCGGCCCGGGTATTTCAGACGACCTGCGGACGCGGCTCTTCCAGAGGTTCGTAACAGGCCGACAACCTGGCAGCGGGAGCGGGCTGGGCCTGGTCTTCTGCCGGCTCGTGGTCGAGGCCCACGGAGGGCGAATCTGGGTGGAGAGCGAACCCGGGCGAGGGGCCGCGTTCAGCTTCACCCTGCCGCTCGCCAACGCTCCGGCCCGGCCGTGAGGTAGCGCAGCTCCCTCGCCCGCCGCCTCCTGCTCCGCTTCCGCGGCCCATTCACGGCGTGGACTTCTCTGACGACCGCCTGTGAGACGGCGGAGCTATGTAAGATGTACGTTGTTGCGGGGGATCAGACAAGTCGAGGCTGATAGCGCAGAGTGTCAAGCTGCTGGACATTTTCTGACGGGGGCGGGTAAGATCATGGCAAAGGATGACCTGCAGCGAAGTTCACGGCTTCTCTCCCTCTTCCGCCGCCACCCGTCTTCACTGAGCATGGCGAAGCACATCGAGCGGGTGCAACGGATTTCGGAATCGCCGACCAGGCCGGCGGCAGCCGGGCCGGCTGGCAAGTTCGACGTCGCCGATCTCTATCGCGGCCCCGCTACGCAGGCTGCGTCTCAAGAAGAGGCCGGGCCGCCACTGGACGAGAAGTTGAGGCAGGCATACTTCTGGATCACGAACCACGCGATTATCAGCCCCTTCTACGACATCGAATACAACGATACGCCGCCACAGCGCTTCCAGTTCGGTGATCGCAAGGTCGCGATCGACCTCCCATCCGATCAGAGCTACTCGAGCTACGTCCTCCTCCCATTGCTCAACCTGGCCGTCCGGCGCCGCTGCCTGCTCGTTGGGGGTCCGGGCCGAGGCAAGACCGCGATCGCGATCCTCATGGCGGTTCTTTCCGGCTACAAGCTCAGCGAGATCCGCCGCGCCATCCAGCACGGCCAGCCCCAAATGACAATCGCCGATCTCTTCGGCAACCCGCTCCCATCGACCCTCGTCACGGCCGCAACCATGGAGGCGGTGAAGATCGGATGGCGGCGATGGTTGAGCATGAGGGTCAGGATCATCGACGAATACAACCGAATTCCGACGCGCACCCAATCGGCCCTGCTGACGGTCATGGCCGACAACTACGCCGAGATGTACGACCAGGTTTTCGAGTGCCCCGAGGCGTCCTGGTTTCTCACGGCCAACGACGATATCGGCGGAGGCACGTACCAGGTAATAGAGGCGCTCAGGGATCGCATCGACATTGTCGTCAAGGCTCTCCACTTCAACACGCGATTTCTGAACGAATTGCTTCTGCGAATCGAGGACGACCTCAGACCCGAGGAGGTCGTGCCGCCTCAGGTCATCTTCTCCGTGGACGAGATTGACCGTGTGGGTCAGGAGATCCGGAGCGTTATCCTGCCGCCGCCGCTTCGTAGGCGCATCGAGTTCTTCGCCAGCCATTTCGAGTTCTTCGAACCCGCCGCAGCGCAGATGGAGTACATGACGAAGGACACAGTCAAGCTTGCGGCGGTGGATTTCGCCAGCATCGCGGCCCAGAGCACCGGCAAGGACCCGTTGGCCGACCTGGGCAGCCAGACGCGCAACGGGCTCTCGGTGCGCTCGTTGATGACGTCGCTGATCTTCGTCAAGGCCATGGCGCTTTTTAGAGGGGCAAGCGAAGTGACGTTCGAGGACATCCGTCAGATCGTGCCATTCGTCCTCCACGACAAGCTCGTCCAGAACCCGGATTGTCCCGTGTTCGAGCAGGAGGAGAAGAAGGCGCACCGTGTGGATCGTATCAGCTGGATTCGCGGGCTCTTCGATGCGTCCTGCCGCGAATACGAAAGGCTGAACCTCGACCGCGATGACCCGCTCGCCGGCCTCGACGCTCAATTCGAACAGGGACTCGAGGGAGTGCCGGAGAAGGAGGTGCGCACCAGGTTGGCCTCCATCGAACGCATTCTGCGCGAATGGAGCAAGGGACGGAAGCTCTACGGGCACATGTTCGACGACATCCTCAAGCTCAAGTACTACCACCAGCGCTACACGAACTACCTGAAGTGGCTCACGTGGAAAGGTTGATCGACGGCCCATTCGCTCGCGCCCTCGAACGCCGGCGCGATCACTGCAACTCCGCTTTCGCCTATGCGCGCCGCACACACCGGCGGCTCGACCCCGATCAGTTCAGTCGCGTCCTTGTGAAATCCGTCGACCCAATCGTTCGGGCGCTCGCCGTGCACAATGCCGAGGCCGTGGATGCCACCGTCGAAGCCCTCTACGACATCTCACTCGAGCTCCTCGCCCGCGATTGCCTCGGCGACAATCCACGCTACCCGCTGATCCCCCTTGCTTGGCAGAAACTGCTCCCCGCGGCCGCGCCCCTCCTTGCCTCCGACCCCCGTCGCATCACTGCTTCCGTCTCCAACGCCGTCCACACGCTCTCGCTCGAACCCGCCGCTCGCCCCGTGGAATGGATCGATCGGATGACGGCGATCATACCGCTCTGCACCGGTGTCGACCAGTTCCTGGATGCCGGCAAGGTTGAGGCGTGGCGATGTGGGATGGCACACTACAGGGCCGCCGCTATCGACATTTGGCAACGTCTCCCTGACTCCTTGAAGTACGCGGCTTTGCATATTGATGGGAGTGGGAAGCAGATGTCGCTCGCAGATGTCCTGGCCGGGCTGAGCGATCCATGGTGGGTTCCGGGTTCCGAGCGGCGTCGAGACCGTGAGATCGTCCTGGTCGCCGCGGCCGGCGGGTTTCGCGGGTTCGGTGCTCCGTTCGGCGGGCCGTTCATTGCTCCGCCCGAGGTCACCTGCGTCGACGGCACACTCTATGTGCTCGACACCGATTCCTGCTGGACCCTGCACGCCGACTGCTTCGGCGCGACCTTGCAGCGGCATGGCGCTGAGCTGCCAAAGGGAGCGGGCACCGCGTGGCGTGGCCAGTATTCAATCACTGCGGCCGGAAAGGTGACGGGGCGCGGCTTGGGCGCCTCCTTCCCATGGCTCGCCGATTCGAGCAGCAGCTCATCCTCCGAGACCACGCTCGCCGTGACGCTGCCACGGAGCCACAAGGTCTACCTTGTGGCGGCGAGGTAGAGGGGTGAGTCTGCCGGCGCCGTCTGCGATGGTCGGTTCGGAGCTCGAGGAGCATTGGCAATCGCGATGGCAGGATGCTCTGGCCGCCTGGAGCCGTTTCACGAAACTGGCGGAGCCGCGCTGGTGCCACACGGAGAAAGCCGAGAGAGCTGAGCAGCTCACCGGGTCCTTTGCGATGATCCGCCTGAACGACCACGCCGTCGTCATCAGCTTGCGACAGGTTAAGGAACGGCATTTGGAGGACCTGCCCGTGGAAGTTCTCGCGCACGAAATCGGGCATCATGTGTACGCGCCGGCCGATCTGCGCGATAACGCCCGTCTCATGGCTCGAATTCGCCGCGGCCTGCCCACGCGCGAGAGCTTCGCCCCGATCGTCTCCAATCTCTACACCGACCTGCTGATCAACGACCGACTCCAGCGTGGCGCGGGGCTGCACATGGACGAGGTGTACAGGAGACTGAGGGGCCCGGAGCCGGATCGCCTCTGGAAGCTCTACATGCGCATCTACGAGATCCTCTGGAGTCTCCCCACCGGAACGCTCTTCGACGGCAGCCCTGATCGTCAGGTCCAATCGGACGCACAGCTGGGCGCGCGCCTCATTCGTGCGTACGCGAAGGACTGGATGGATGGCGCGGGCCGCTTTGCGGCCCTTCTCCTCCCCTACCTGCTCGAGGCGAAGGAGTCGCAACTGATGAAGGTCGTGACTCCGTGGCTCGACACGCAGCGCGCCGGCGAAGGCGAAGCGATACCGGATGGGCTGACCGAGATCGACGAGGGAGAGGAGGAGGGCGCGATCCATCCTGCCGAAGACGACAGGCTCACCGGGATCGACCGCGCCGAGGGCGAGGCGGACGATGAAGGCAGTGCGCCGCGGGCCGGGGGACGAGCGGAGAAGGGCGGGCACAAGAACGCGATTCGATCGCCACAGCAGTACACGGAGCTTATGAAGAGCGTTGGCGTCAAGATCTCAGAGGACGAGATCGCCATCAGGTACTATCGCGAGCTGGCCGTACCGCACCTGGTGCGCTTTCCGGCACGCGATGTCCCGGAAGCCCAGGACCCTTTGCCCGAAGGGCTGGACGTATGGGACGTCGGCTCACCGATCACCGATGTCGACTGGATTGAATCCGTCGTCCGCAGCCCGCAGGTCATTCCGGGAGTCACGACCCTGCAAAGGATGTACGGAACGACTGAAGGGGCGTCGCCGGAACGCCTTCCGGTGGATCTGTACCTGGGCGTGGACTGCTCGGGATCCATGGGCAACCCGAAATACGGCCTCTCCTATCCCGTGCTCGCCGGAGCCGTGATCGTGCTTTCGGCCTTGCGCGCCGGCGCGCGCGTCATGGTGACGTTGTCGGGTGAGCCCGGAGAGTACACAAGCACGAATGGATTCATCCGGAACGAGCACGAAGCGATGAAGACGCTGACAGGATATCTCGGAACAGGTTATTCCTTCGGCATCCTCAGGCTCAAGGAGACATTCATCGATGGCTCACAGCTGAAACGCCCCGCGCACATTCTCATCGTGACCGACTCGGACATGTTTTCGATGCTGCAGTCCACGCCCCGCGGTTGGGATATCGCGCGGGAGGCGGTCGGTGCGGCGGGGGGCGGAGGCACTTTCGTACTCCAGTTCGCTCCCGCCATGGGCTGGGGATCCGAAGTCGCGCGGATGCGCGAGATCGGCTGGGACGTCCACTTCATTATCACTCAAGAAGACCTGCTCGCGTTCGCCCGCGCCTTCAGCCAGAAGAAGTACGGAGAGCACGGGAAAAAGACGAAATGACCAGCTCGGAGCCGCCAGTCCTTGATCGCCTGACGCACCGTCTTACGGAATGTCCGGCCGAGTTCCTCGCGGAGCCTCGAATCGCTGGCAGCGGCAGGATCCACGTCGATGCCGTCGTCTCCGACCTGCTCGTCGATCTCGGCGGGCAGCCCCTCACCGTCGACGAAGCACGCACGTTCCAGAGCGCCTCTTCCAAAGACCGCAATCTGCTCCGGCTTGTCCTCGTGGCCACATGGCTCATGCACGACGACTTCTTCTGCGAGGCACGCAACGTTGCCGCAGCAGTGCAGGATTGGCTCCGAGGTGGCCTTGCGGAGCTGGCCGCGCTCGTTTCCGCGGATCAGTTCGTGGGCGACCCCGATCGACGCGAAGAGCTGGTACGGCTCGGTCTCGCCGCCCTCGGCCTTCGCCCCGCCGGAGAGACGCCGGAGCAGGCCGCCGACAGGCTGAAGACGCTGAGCAGTGTCGAGCGAGCCGCTCTGATTCGCGAGACGAAGGCACAGATCGAGCGCGCGCGTGTGCTGAGGAGGAAGATGGAGGAAGAGGCGGCGCGCGAGGCCGCCGCTCGGGTGACGCGAGAATGATGGAAGATCCAAAGGAATGAGTAGCAGCATCGTACCGCCGGCAAGACGGGCGCGGAACCCGCTCATCACCGAGGCGGGATACAGTTTGCTCCAGAGGATTACCCAACACCCGCTGGCGCCGAAGTGGAACTACGAAGTCGGAGATCGTGTGATTGCGGCGGATTTGCAGGATGTCGAGCTCTTCCGTGCGGCGCTCCGGGCCGAGCGCAGCCCTGGGTCGATCGGACCGCCGCCCCGGATTCGGGATTGGATCAGGTCGATGCACGATCGGGTGACACTCTTCGGAGAAAGGCTGGCGGAGGGGTTCGATCTCGAGCGTGACTGGGCGTACGTGCCCACGATGAACCGTGAAGATATTGCCGTCCGCATCGACAAGATTGTTCCGGCCGGCGTTGATCTGACGAGGATGATTGTTTACGACACATCAGGGACGACCGGGCATGCGATTGTGGTCCCCTACCACCCTGTGACGATGGCTCAGAATCATCCACTGCTCGAATACGTGCTGAGCCGCTATGGGGCAAGCCCGAAATTCGACCATGATCACGTCGCATGCTTCAACGTCGGAGCGCAAGCCAGCACGGTTGTTTTCCCCATGGTCTTCAGCGTTTGGAAGCAGGCCGGGTTTGCGAAGGTGAACCTGCATCCGCGCTGCTGGGCGGAGGTCGAGCAGGCTCGACAATTCTTCGAAGACCTTGCTCCTCAGTTCATCACAGGGGACCCCGTTGGCTTCGCTGAGATGATCAGGTGGGAGATACCGATCCGACCGTCGGCGATGGTGTCGACGGCGGTAGCGTTGAGCGCAGGGCTGAAAGCTCGATTGGAGGCGTCTTTCGGATGTCCTGTGATCGACTACTACTCATCGACCGAGACGGGACCGATTGCCTATGCGTGCCCGGACGGACGAGGCATGTGCATCCTCCCGCATGACATCTACGTTGAAATCGTGGATGCCGAAGGATTTCCGGTGACGGAAGGAGAGCGTGGCGAGATCGCCGTCACGGGTGGCCGCAATCCGTACCTGCCGCTACTCCGTTATCGTACCGGCGACTTTGGCAGATTCGAGAAAGTTCCTGGCGGCGAAGCGCAGCCGAGGATTTTCGACCTCGAAGCGCGGGAGGCCGTGGTCTTCCGCGCCGCTGACGGATCGGCCGTCAGCCCCGTCGACATCGGTCGCATCCTCCGGCTCTATCCGGTCGTGATGCACGAGCTCGTCCAGCGCGGTGATGGCTCGTGCGATCTGGCGATCCGCCCGCCGGCGGGAGCGGCCGTCGACGAAGAAGAAATCAAGCGTCGGCTGGAAACGCTCTTCGGGGCTGGGAGCAGCGTGCACGTCACGATCGACGAGAACCTCGGCGAGAGCGGCAAGTCCCGTCCATTCCGATCGGAGTTGACCTAGAGATGAGCCGGGAAAGATCGGTGCGGTGTCTTGGGTAGGATCCACCGGCTGCCGATTCCCTCGGAATGAACCACCAAGGCACCAAGAGTGTGCGAGAAGAGGCCGGCTTTGTGGTGTCTTGGTGTCTTGGTGGTTCCTTCAGGCTCTTTCCAGGAGATCGTCCACCGCCGCGCACGCTCGCGCGAATCGCTCCTCCCACGTCCCGCTGATTCTCGCATACGGCCGGCGGCGGCGTTCGAGCTCGCCGATGCAACGCTGCAGGAACTTTCGGCGATCGGTGTCGGCGGGCTGGTATCTCTGCGGATCTTTCACCCAGGGAACGTCCACGTCGGTGAGCAGGTAGAGATGGTACGCGCGTCGGTCAGCCTCTTCGCGTATCCACTTCGGGCAGCCTCCGAAGAGGATCTCGCTCCAGATCGTCGTCGTGATCACGTCCGTGTCGCAGAACAGGACGCGATTCGCCTGTCGGGCGAGCGCTTCCTCCGATGCGATGTGGCCTCGCGCGATGCGCTCGATATCTTCGGGATCGCACCTCCCGTCCTTGTGATCGAGCAGCCCCCGGGCGTACTCCGCAGCGTAGACAGTGCGATAGTGTTTCGCAAGCTGACGGGCGAGAGAGCTCTTCCCGGTCGACTCCGGTCCAAACACGCAGACGCGACGCACGTAATGGGGTCGCACACACGAGGGAATGTAGTCCCAGTTCTGCATCGGGCGATCCCTGATCTCCGAGCCCGAGATCGGAACTAGCTGACGCGCATGATCGACCGGCACGTATTCAGCGCCCAGAACCTCGGCGAGCTTCCACCCGTAGCTCTCTGAAGCGAACACGAAGTCGGGTCCCTCAGGCAGCACCCTCCGGATCGTCCGTTCCCAGATCTGCCAGAATTCAGGGTGCTCGCGCGGATCCTGGGGGTTCTCATCTGTGACATGCACGACGCGCGCACAGGGGATCATCTCGCGCACCCACGCTGCCCGTGTCTCTCCCGGGATCGGCTCAGTCCGCAGAGTGCAGACGAGAACCGTCAACCGCTCGGCGTAGCTCCGCGCGAAATCGAAGAGGTATTGGTGCCCCTGATGAGGCGGCAGAAACTTGCCAATGATCAGGCCGCTGCGACCGGCCTCAGCGATCTTTTCCATGCGACAAGTCCACTGGTTGCAAGCGCAAGAAACACGGCATAGAGGCATCCCATCAGCGGGAGGCGTTTGACGGCGAACAGGCCAATGTAAAGCAGGTCGACCGTGATCCAAATCAGCCAGCTCTCCAGCACCTTTCTCGCCATCAGCCACTGGGCCATCAGCGAGAGCACGGTTGTCGCGGCATTCCAGTACGCGAGGTCGGCGTCGGTCCGTGTGGCCATGAAATAGCCGAGAGCCAAACTGCCGCTCACCGCCCCACACGCCGCGGCCGCAGAGGCGCGCGCGGACATGCGCGAGACATCCAGGACTCCACTCACCCGCCCTCCGTGCAGCCAGTTGTACCAGCCGTAGATCTGCAGGAAGACAAACACGACCTGCAGCATGACATCCGAGTACAGACGGACCTGATAGGCCAGGATCCCGTACAGCACCACCATCGCGATCCCCGTCGGCCAACACCAGATGTTCTGCTTCACCGTCAGCCAGACAGAGACGAGGCCGAAGACGAAAGTCCCGATCTCCAAAGGACTCATCAAAAGATGAAGTCCGTCGACAGGAAGTTCGACCGGCGCTCCCGCACGATCGCGCTGAGAATCGACCTGTTCGCATCGCACTCCTTCGTCGCGACGAGCGTCCGGATCGAGAAGGCGCGAAGCGCATCGGAGACGGACAGTGTCCCTTCGGCGGAGTCCTTGCGGCCGGTAAAGGGGAAAGCATCGGGCCCGCGCTGGCACTGCGAGTTGATATTGACCCGGCACACCTGGTTGACGAGCGGGTCGATGAGCTCCGCCAGGTGGGCCGGGTCGGTTCCGAAGATGCTGACCTGCTGCCCGTACCTCGACTTTTCGACCCATTCGATCGGCACGCGCAGATCATCGAATGGGACCACCGGAACCACCGGTCCAAACTGCTCTTCGTGGTACAGACGCATCTCGGGAGTCACTGGGCTCAGGATCGCGGGTGTAAACATCGTCTCGCACGACGTCCCGCCGCGATCATTGACGACACGCGCGCCGTGCCTCACGGCGTCGTCGACCAGTTCGGTCAGATATCCGGGCTTTCCGGGGACCGGCAGCGGCGTGATGGTGACTCTGTCCTCCCACGGCATCCCTAATCGCAACTGTTCCACCGCAGTGGCAAACCGGCTCAGGAACTGGTCGATGACCGCTCGATGGACGAACAGGATCTTCAGTCCCGTACAGCGCTGGCCATTGTACGAGAGGGATCCCTGAACGCACTCTCTCACGGCGAGCTCGACATCCGCATCGGGAAGTAAGATTGCAGGGTTCTTGGCGCCAAGACCCAGGATCGAACGGAGACGGTGTGGCTGCGGGTGACGGTCTTTCAGTGTGTCGGCGACCTTGGTCGAGCCGATGAAGCCAAGGACATCGATCTTTCCTGAGTCCATGAGAGGCCCGATGATCGTCTCTCCATCGCCGTAGACCGTATTCACGACGCCGGGGGGAAATGCGTCGCGATAGGCTTCCAGGAGCGGCCGGTGCAGAAGCACGCCCAGCTTCGCCGGTTTGCACACGATGGTGTTCCCCATGATGAGCGCGGGGATCAGGATGGTGAAAGTCTCGTTGAGCGGGTAGTTGTAGGGTCCCAGGCAAAGGGCGACTCCGAGCGGGGCGCGACGGATCTGCGCGATGATCCCATCGGTGATCGTGAACCGCGATCCGGCACGATCCAGATCTTTGAGAGCATCGATCGTGTCGTCGATGTACTGCAGGGTACGGTCGAGCTCCTTCTCGGCATCCGGGACCGTTTTCGCGATCTCCCACACGAGCAGCCTGACGATGTCGCGCTTCCGATCGCGCATCATGCCCGCGAATCGCCCCACGCATCCGATCCTCTCGCTCACGCTCATCGTCGGCCAGGCACCCCGGCCACTGCCGTAAGCGCGAACCGCCGCCTCGAGCACCGTCAGGGACGCTTCCGCGGTCATCCGAGGAGCCTGCCCGATCACCGTACGGGCGAGACCGGTCGCCGTCCTCACGAGAAGGGGCGACTCCACATTCTGAAACGGCCCGTCCCACTCGCGCAGGTGACCGTCTGCCAGGAATTCGGTTTGCTTGATGAACCCCGGCAATCGGATCAGTTCGGGGATGGATTCCTGGTCCGGAAACAGTGCTTCCAGGTGGGTCGAATGTGTCACGGGTGCGCCCTCCATGCAACGCCTCGCGCAGAGTGCGGCGAGGCTCCTCCCTGCAGGTGGCGATTGTGTCTCACCTGCATGGTGGGTTGCAACCGGTCGCGCCCTCCGGGGGCATGACGGTCCTAGGGCAAGGCTGCGGCAAAGTCACATCCGCGGCCCGTTCTGATCAATTCGTACCCGTACCCGTTCCCGTACCCCTACCAGAAATGCCTGATTCCGGGTACGGGTACAGGTACGGGTACCGGCATTCGGCCTCGGTGCGGAACGGTGATGGGCGGATTTCGGGACTTCGCCACAGCCCTCGTCCTGGGGTCGGTCGCATTGACGTCCGGCGCGCGGCGGAGATAGGGAGCGACTGGAAATCGTGACCCATCACCACGGAGGCACGGAGAGCACGGAGATCCACGGAGACCATCATCATGGAAGCGCCGCCAACTCTCCTGTGACAGTTGATTCAAGTTGCTTCCATTGCGTTACCACTGCGTTACCCAAGTGGCCTCGGACACCCCAAGAGGAGGGCAGATGAACGCCAAGATCACGAGCAGATTCATGCCAGGAGTGACGGCGCCAGAGTCGGGCCGGCTTGTCTGGTGGGATACTGAGCTCCACGCCTTCGGGCGGGCCGTCCCGACAGTCGGCGAGTACCGGCAGGAATACCTTGCGGAAGTGGCGGCGCGAAAGAAAGAACCACAGCGAGACCGCTACGTGCTCGTGAGCAAGACGCCCACGAGATGGTCCAACATTCCGTTGGATCAGATCACCGTTTCGATGGTGCAGCGGCGCTTCGATGAGTACGCGAAGAGTTTCCCGATCGCGTGCAACCGCTGGCTTGCGAGCCTCTCCGCAATGCTCCAAAGCGCCTGGCGCAAGAGTCCGGTGAGCGAGAACCCGGCGAGCAAGGTAGGGAAGCGGCCCGATGGGGCGCCGCGCACCCGTGTGCTCTGCGACGATGAGATGACTCGCCTTCTCGCTGTGGTGGACGCACTCAGGCCTCACGATCCGGCATTGCGGCGGGTGATCATCGAAACCGGCTCCTGCGTAAGGGGCTTTACGTGATCCCCGGGAAGCAGGGCGACCCGCGGACCCATCCACGCGAGCTGTGGGCGCGGGTGTGCGAACGGGCGAAGCTGGAGGGCGTCCACGTCCACGACCTGCGGCGGTCGGCGGGCCTCTACTGGGCGCGGACGGCGGGGCTTCACGTTGCATCAAGAATGCTGCGGCACAGCAACATCTCAGTCACACAGGCGCACTATGCGCCCCTGGGTGTCGACATCCTGCGCGAGGCAGCGGAGGCCCGCTCGAAGGTTTTGCCCTTCGCCAAGGCCGGAAGGTAACGGACGAGGATCATCGCGGATGCTTTCTCGGCCTGGGTCTTGGATTGCAGGCAACTTGACCGCGACGCGCGCCGGAGTCAGAATCGGCTCATGGCAACCAGATCGAACGTGAGGGCGAGATGACACGTCTCAGTGTGACCGAGGCCCGGCAGCACTTCTCAAAGACCGTCCGCCGCGTATCCGTGGCCAAAGAGCGGATACTCCTGGAAGACCACGGCGAGGACGTGGCGGCCGTCATTCCCGTCGACGATCTCAAGCTCCTGGAACGGCTTATTGAGGAGGAAGAGGACCGGCTCGACGTGGAAGCCGCACGCGAGGCGCTGAAGGAGCCGGGCTCGATACCCTATGAAGAGGTGCGGAAGAAGCTGGGACTCGACTAGGTGGCCTATAGGGTCATCTTGAAGCCGGCGGCAGAGCGGGACCTTTCTTCTCTGCCGCGTGATGTTCTGAGGCGCGTCGATAGTCGTATCCGCGCACTGTCAGAAGATCCCCGCCCGCATGGCTCCCAGAAGCTTGCAGGCGGAGGAGGGCTCTACCGAGTTCGAGTTGGGGAGTACCGAGTGATCTACACCGTTGACGATGACGTTCTGCTCGTCATGGTGGTGAGGGTCCGTCACCGCAGGGACGCCTACCGGTAGCATCGGCTTTCATCAGCTTGTTCGCCGCTCGGGATCGACGCTTTGAACGAACAGGCCGAGGGACGAACGAAAACGCTGCGCTTCGAGAAAAAGGCGGCAAAAGCATGACCACAACATCTTATGGTGTCGTTCAACGACCACAATGAGTTTTACAACATGCGACCACGCTGGTACAATGGCAGGGATGGGCAGACTGGTGATCAACGAGGACGGGACGGCCAGAATGGCAACCCCCGACAAGCGGCGGGAGGCTGCAATGGCCGCGTACCCGAAGGAATCGGAGGAGTCGCGCAGGGTGTCTCCGGAACTGCTGCGCCTCCTGGCGAAGGTGTGTGAGCACCCTGGCCCCGCTTTCACTTTCATTCGTGTGACCGACCGTCTTACCCTCAAGGCGGTGACCGACGCGCTCGAGCGCCTGCGTCTCCCGAACGGGGTCACCTTTCTGGGAGTTTGTGGTGGCGGACTTGCGAACGTTTGGACTGAGGCGACCCGAACGACAATCGAAGGGGGCAGGAACCTCCGGGAGGCATCTGCTCGCCTCCGAAAGACTCTGTTTCCTGACATGCCAGAAACGGGGCGGCTCGAACTCAACGTGCATCAAGGCGTCGTCACTCATCTGGAGATCCGCTACAAGCTTGACTCCCGTGGGAATTGTGGCAGACCGATGACCGCAACCCGCGGCTTGTCTCAACAGTAACCTTTCCGGGCCGTCCGAGACTCGGCTTTTTTTCGCTGGCCCTGAGCCGGCGAAGGAGTCGAGTCCGATGAATCCAACATCCGAATTCCTCGACACGGGTGAACTCGCCCGGCGCTTGGGCGTAAAGCCTCAGACGGTTCGCTGTTGGCGACTGCGAGGCGGCGGGCGCGGGCCGAAGTTCGTCAAGTTCGGCGGCAGTCTCGGCCGCTGCCGGTACAATTGGCAGGATGTGCTTGCGTGGCTCGATCAGTGCACGCATGAAAGCACGGCCGAGCTGCGCGCGACTCCGCCCGTCCATCGCGGCCGGAAGCCAGGCTCACAGAACGGGGAGGCCAACGAATTGAAGGAGGGAGGCCCCGATGCACGCTGATACCGAGACCCCCTCCGAGAAACTGTCTACTACCAGTGTAGCAAAAGCGGCTGACGATTTCGAGAAGATCCCGAGCGAACTGAAAGCTCTCTTGCGTTGGGTCTGCTGGGAAGCGGGGGAACGGGGCGGAAAGCGGACCAAGATCCCCATCGACCCCAACGGCGAAGGGTGCGCCAGCGTGAGCGACTCGGCAACCTGGGCCGATTTCGATAGAGCCGTAGAGTTCGCCCGCGAGCACGGTTGTGGGATCGGATTCATGTTGGGCAGCGGCTTTGTCGGCATGGATCTTGACCACGTCCGCGAGGTTGAGACCGGTCTGCTAAGCGCCCGGACGCGCGAGATCATCGACGAGATCGACAGCTACACCGAAGTTTCCCCGAGCGGGACGGGTGTGCACATCATCGCGAAGGGCATACTTCCGTCGGGCGGACGGAAGAAGGGCCCCCTTGAGATGTATTCCGACGGCCGGTACTTCACGGTCACGGGGGCTGTCGTGGATGACCGTTTCACGGTTGAAGAGCGACAGGCCGAGATCGAGGCGCTCCACCGCCGGATCTTTGGCAAGTCCAACGGCAAAGCTCATGCTAGTCGGACAGGCGTGCCAACCCCTGAGAGCGAGGATAAGGGGCTCGTCGAGCGAGCTTGTGCGAGATTCGGCACGCGCTTCACCATGCTGTACGTCGAAGGTGACCGCGCCGGGTACCCATCTCAATCGGAAGCCGACATGAGACTCTGCGGCATGTTCGTCGCGTTGGGCTGCCAGGACCCCGAGGCTCTCGACCGTCTCTTTCGTGGCTCGAAGCTCTTCAGGCCGAAATGGACCGAGGCTCATTCCTCCGACGGTCAGACGTACGGCACCATGACGATCGAGAAGGCCCTCTCCAGCGCTCGGCAGAGTGAGACCGGGCATCGAACCGACGAGGGCGCGGCGCTTCGGCTCGTTGAACACCATGGCGGGGACATCCGTTACTGTCACCCCTGGGGCGCATGGATGGTTTGGGATG
This sequence comes from Acidobacteriota bacterium, assembly GCA_016191015.1. Taxonomy (GTDB): domain Bacteria; phylum Acidobacteriota; class CAIWXX01; order CAIWXX01; family CAIWXX01; genus JACPPM01. The sequence goes on from JACPPM010000180.1 coordinate 26,779, forward strand.
GGAAGCGCTGGCGTCCCGACGACACGGGAGAAGTGGGCAGGCGCGCCGCGGAAACCGCCAAGGTCATCTTGCGGGAGGCCGTCGAGGTTCAGGACGAGGAGCCGCGAAAGGCGCGCGTGAAATGGGCGCTCGGGCTCGAATCCGCTCAGCGGCAGCAGGCGATGATTCAGCTTGCGCGAAAGTGCGTGCCCGTAACGCCCGATCAATTCGACCGGGACCCCTGGCTCTTTAACGCGTTAAACGGGACCCTGAACCTCAGGACAGGGGAGCTGCGCGCGCAGAAGAGGGAGGACTTGATCACGCGGATTGCTCGAGTCGAGTTCGATCCGAAGGCGACCGCTCCGACCTGGGACGTGTTCTTGGATCGGATCTTCGGCGGGAACAAGAAACTCATCAGATTCGTCCGGTGCTGCATCGGCTACTCCCTCACGGGCGACACCGCCGAGCAGCGATTCTTCCTTTGCTACGGCACGGGTGCAAACGGGAAATCCACCCTCCTGAACACGATCCGCTCCCTTCTCGCCGACTATGCCAGGCACGCGGCGCCCGATCTCTTGCTTGCGAAGAGTGGCGAGAGACATCCCACCGAGCTTGCGGACCTGAGGGGCGCTCGGTTCGTCACGATCGTCGAGCTGCCGGAGGAACGGCGGCTCAACGTTTCACTCTTGAAGAGTTTGACCGGCGGCGAGCCCGTCAAGGCCCGGCGGATGCGTGAGGACTTCTCCGAGTTCCCGATGCAGGCAAAGCTCTGGATTGCTGCAAACCATCGGCCGGAGATGTCGGAGAGCACTCATGCGCTCTGGCGTCGAGTGCTCCCGATCCCCTTCACCGTGACAATTCCGCCGAAGGAGCAAGACCGCGGGCTCGAGGAGAAACTCAAGAAGGAGCTACCGGGCATTCTCACATGGGCAGTTGCGGGTTGCCAGGAGTGGAGTCGAATCGGGCTCAAACCGCCGAGGGCGGTCAAGGAGGCGGTGGAGTCCTACCGCGACGAACAGGATGTCCTAGGCGAGTTCATTGAAACAGCGTGCGAACGGGGTCCGAAGCGCAAGGAAAGCTCGTCCAGGCTTTTCAGCGCATACTGGGTGTGGGCCGACGAAAACCATCTTCGCCCGCTCTCCAAGATTCGATTCGCCGGGCGCTTGGACCAGGCCGGTTTCAAATCAGTGAAGGGCTCGAAGGGCGCTCGCATGCGCGTCGGGCCGGGCCTGAATGGGGCGTGGACCTACAAGAGCGCGCTTGCAGAGCCACTAACGCGCTTGAGAGGTGGATTTCACGGGTGAGATACGCGGGTGGCACAGGTGGCGTACAAACATGATTTTCAGGTTAACTTTTTCAGTAATTTTCTCATGAGACTAATACTGAAAATGACAAAGTTGCGCCACCTGTGCCACCCACATCAAAACCCCTATGGACATTGGGTGGAATCGAGATCGGGTGACAATGCCGGGTGGCGCATACCCCCTTTTTCGCCCCACGGAACCCCCGAACACGGCATTTTTCACGGCTCGACGGCTTGGCGCTGGAGCGGGAAAAGGTCGAACGGCAATAAGTTAAACGCATAAAACGAACATGGAGGTTCGTGATGAAGAAAGAAGAGAGCGCTACTACACGAGTGGCAAAACGGCGGTTGACGAAGTTGACACCCCCCGACGGCCACCACCATGTGCACACAGAAGCGGCGCTGGCCTCGGCGCTAGCGAAATCCTTCGGCCTGGTCGGCGCGGCTGCGAAGGCCCTCCGCGTGTCGCGGGCCGCGTTGTACAAGCGCATCGCGGCCTCGCAGGCTCTGCGCGACGTTGTCGAGGCCGGGCGCGAGCTCCTGATCGACCAGGCCGAGGCTGCCTTGCGGCAGGCGGTCCGGCGGGGCGAGAGTTGGGCTGTGCTTTTCACCCTGAAGACGATCGGACGCGGCCGAGGCTACGTCGAGCGCACCGAGATTGAGATCGCGCACCGCATGTCGACCGAAGAGTTGATGGACTACTTGTTGAAGCACCGCAAGCTTCTCGAAGAGGCGGGCGACGACCAGTCGGCGGTCAACTGAGGCCTCGCCTGATGCGCCTGCGAGCCCGCGCACGCCGTTCTCGAAAAGGGGGGGATGCTTACCCCCCCTACCCGATGCCCGAAGTCTCATCCTGGGGCATCCTGGCGCGTCGGTCTGAGGAGTTCTGAATGGACTGGCTCTGTGCTAGGATGCCTGCGTGGCGCCGAGAACAGGTCGCCGTTGTGGCGCCACACCTTGCGGACTGCCGTTGGGGCAAGACCCCGAACAGTCATCACACACTCCCATAAGGGAGTTGCCTCGCTCGCCGACTGGTGACGAACAACGCCGGTTTGCGGCATGGCAAGGCACGGCAAGGGGCGACCGGGGCGGGGCAACCCGCCCCTCTACTCTCTGGAATTAGTTGACATAAGCGTTGTTATGCGACACTACATCTCCGGAGTACGATTCGGTAGCTATTGACTGTAGTGCTACACTGGAGTATTGTCGCGGGACGGAGGGAATATGAAACCGAACATTGGAGCAGGACACAGGCTGGAGAAAGCCCTTGAAGCGACCATTAGGCGAGTCACAGAGACTCGGCGCACCATGGCGCTTTCCGTCCGTTTGACCGAGGGTGAGCGGGAACGGCTGGAGATCGCAGCGAAAAAACGAGGAATACCCACAGCTACGTTCGCAAAGAGCATCATCCTCACCACCCTTGACACTCTCGAGCGGGACGGCGAGTAGGAGCGGGGCGTTCCGCTGACGTTTGATCCGTCTCCGACGTCGATCTGAATCAGGCCTTCGGATGGTCGACCGATGCGAATGCGCCGAGGCACGACGACCTGCCTGCGAGCTAACTCGTTAGCTGCTCGGCACCAACATCCGTGACGCCAGCGCGTTTGAACGCTTCTGAGAGTATCTGTCGGGCCGCTCCTAGGCCGTTGGGCACCACACCGTCTGCGAAGTACTCGTAAGTGAATACCGAGCTCCCTGAACCCTCCTTCTCGACCACCTTGATGGATCCGGGCGTTTCCTCCGATTGGCGGTGATACTTCCAAGGGCCGCCTCTGGTGACTTGCACCTCCTCTGGCAGAGCGGCCACTACGAACTCAACGAGGGAAGGCCGGGCATATGGGCAGTACCGGAATGCATGCAGACGAGTTCTTAGCTCGTGCAGCATCCGCGTTTTGTCAAACACCCAAAGGGTCTGGTTCCTCAGAAGGCCGCCCTTCTTGAACGATCCAAAGGTGAACCAGTCCGCCCACTCTTGCCACTCCATGCGAGCCTGTTTGCATCCCCAAAGATTGAGGCGTTTTTCGTCAGTCCCGAAACAGTATTCCACTGGTCGATAGGCCGCCTCCCTCTGCCGCGCGCACCAGCAGAAACCAAACACCTCGTCCCATGGATGCTCTTGCCCATCGACGTAGCATCTGCGGTTTCGTAAGCCGCTCAGGCTCTCTGCCAACCGTGCGCAATCGCGAAAGGCCTCCCTCGGCCATGCAGTGAGATACCAGGTCTTCTTGTTCCGCACGCACGATTGAAACGTGGGCGCGGATTTCGCCATGCTGAGTGCTGCCGGGAACCCGCTCCCCGTCGATTCGCAGAACTCGATCGCATAGCCGGCCGTCGGGATCTCAAGGTTCACATTGTGTGCCTGTGCTTCCTCGACCTTTGCGAGGGCCAGTCCGCAGTGGGGACAGAACCTCGCCCTAGCCTCGATGCGCTGATTACAGGATGGACAGAGTGCTTGAGCGGTGGCGCTCTGTCTGTCAGCGTCGGCTACGACTCGGTCAAGCTGCTCTTGTGATAGGCCAACGTGTTGGCAGAATCCGGAGATGATCTGCCCTTCCTTCTCGGCTAGCTCCCCGTCCACGAGTGCTAAATAGGCCATGTCCTCAAGGTTTCGCACTTGGTGGCCGAAGGACCCGACTGGCGCGGCGAAGAACCCGTCGGCCTCGGCCATCCTGGTGGCCTTCGCGAGGTCTCCTTTCTTCGCGCCGATATCCTGCCTGATTTGCTCGACTGCTCCGAGTTCTTTCGACGAGAGCGCCCCATCAGCGCGGGCCACAAGGATCACATTCGCGAGATAGGCTACTACTTCGTCGTCATGCATGTTACCTCCTGCACGCTTGGTCAACGCATCTAGAACTCCGGATCGGAGAGAATGAATTGTATGCTCTTCGAGGAGTTCGCACCACCGATCGTGTGACTCGGTAACTCGGCATCGTCGGACACGTCCCTAATTAAGCTCCGCGAGACCTGTGCTCCTCATCGAGTTGACGATCCCGAACGCGACGTTTGCTTGCCGCGAGGATCTTCCGATCACTACGCGCTGTGTGGAGCACGGAGAACCCGACAAACACGGCGGCCAGTGATCCTACCCACAACCATTCCTGGGGTACATCGAAAAGCCAGAACAAGGTGACTCTGCCCTTGGCCTGGCCGAGGCGGAGGCTTGGCAGCAGATTCCAGAGAAGGTAGCCAGCCAGAGCCAAGAACGCGACGCCAATCCTGCACTTCAACCGCGCGCTGCGTTCCAGTTCGTCGATCTGCATCGTACCTCCATGCTCATCGCACTTGCTGAGATGCGCCGAGTTCTTTCCGCGCTGTTACCCGGCTGAAATGCGGCGGGGGTAGTTGATCATCGCACCTTGAAGCTCACCGCGTTGCTTGTCTCGCCGTATGCCTCAACGGTCACTTGGTAGCTCTTACCCTTCCTGCACTTGCTCGGGATAGTAACCGTGAGCTTCGTCGAACTCGCCTTCGTCACCTTCGCTTGATACTTGCCGAATTTGACGGTATTCGACGCGGTCTGTGGTGCGAAGTCCGTTCCCACGATCGTCGCCGGGTTGCCGGGCGTGCCCTTCTTGCTGGTGACTGAGGTGATCGTTGGACCGTCCGTGTAGCCCGCCTGGTCGACTGTGTAAGTCCATCCCGCAATCGTCACTGTTCCACTCCTTGCCGCCAGGTCGTAGTTCGGCTGCACCGTCATCGTCGTCGAGCCGCTGCCCGTCCGGCCGTTGGGGGTGAAGTAGATCCACGGGACCGAGCTAGTCGCGTCCCAGGCGCACCCTGTTTGCGTGCCCACATAGACAGACACGCTTCCGCCCTGATCGCCAAACGATCGAGTAAACGTGCCCACGCTGGCGCTGCACGGCACTCCGTTGACATTGATCGACCAAGGCCCCACCGCCTGAACGTCGAGGCAGCCGGTGGTCGAAGGGACGATCACAGTGCCCGAGTACGGACTCGTCGTATTCACAAGCAGATCGAGCCAATTGCCGGTTCGGCTGTAGCTGATCACGCCGAAGTAGCGATCCGCCGCGTTTCCGGAGATGTTCGCCGTGTTTGGGGTGCCGCCCGAGAGCGCGACCACGTCATCGCCGCTGCCGGCATATGCACCCGGCACCACTATGCTGTGGGCGGCCGATACGGGAAGGATTTCGATTGCCCACGCACCTGTCGCTGTGATCTCGAATCGCCCGGCGTGTGTACCCTCGAAATCGAGCGGACGGATCCCGTCGTAAGGATCGGTGGTGTTGGCGAGCAGGTCGATGTAACCACCCGAGCTCGTGTACGAGACGACTCCGAAATAGTCGCTCCCGGCGTTGCCGGTGATGCGAACCAGGGCCGGCGTGGCGGGCCGGCTGGAGTCAATCACGAAATCACCCGATCCGCTCCAGGACTGCGCGGAGGAAATAGGAGCCGAACACAGAAGAACGACCATCACGAAAGGAGTCAGCGAAGTTGAAGCTTTTCTCATGGGCGTTCTTTCTCCTGATGATGGTGGGATTATGTATCGCACCGACGCGGATGTAAATGTGGATGGATCAAACGCGCCGCCCTGGCTGACCGCTCGGACACGTCGGCACGCTTGGCGGCCGTACGCGCCCCGAGTGGAGATGCCATCGAGAGATAGGCAATCGCCGAAGGCGGCCAGCCATTTCGAGCGGGGGTGAAGTGCGGCTGGGGTCTTTCAGCATGAACTATTTCGCGGCAACTCTGAATTCGAAACTGAGGGGTTTCTGAATTGTGCCTATTTCCAGGGGTAGGAAGATTCCAAAAGTCGTGCCATCAAGCGCCTTTGCCAAAGCGATATCAACTGGGAAAAGCTCGGCTTCCTTCCATCCATCGTCCGACAATTCAATGCCCCCGATCGGTATCAGTTCTTCCGAGATCTCTGATCCTGGAGGAACAACCGTTGGTTCCTGTCGCTCTTCTTTGGCGGCATAGCGGATACCCGAATGCATTACTTTCTGTGCTCGCTTGTCGCGCCCGATGTACGAGATCTTGTTCCAATCAACCGTGATGGGTTGCGCGCTCTTGTTCGCAAGGACAATCCCGATTCTTGACTTGTGGAACGAGAATCGGATGGCGTATGCCTGAGTGGAGTAGTAGTCGGACGCGCTCTTGAGCGGTTTGATCATTTCGATTGCATAGCTAGCGACGGGTTCTCCGACAACGAAAGTGATCACGCAATCGCTGATCTCTTTCGCATCTCCAGCAATCCAGTACTCGACACCGACGCCGGTTCGGGTCTCGTCGGCGCCGGGCAATAGCTTACCTACTGTGTAACGCGAGGGCGATGATCCCGCGATTACCATCTTCTGACCGTCAGATCGGAGAAATGCTATTTCGAAAGTCGCATAGTTCCATGTACGAATAGTCTTGTTTGTGACCTTGGCCAGAAGATGGAGGGTGTCATGACTGAATTCGGTGGTTTCCAATGCCAATTCGGAGAATACGAAGACCCCCTCCGGTGTTGTAACTTCCCTCTCCGGAAGAGCCCGTTTTTCCGCGGATAGGGTGGATGGGCTCAACATCACGAGGCAAGCAACAAATGCTCTCACTCCGCACGAAAGGCGCATTCCAAGACTTCCTAGGTGTGATTCCAGACCTTCGGTCAGCAAGACACATCCGACCTGTGGTGTTGTCATGAGATCCTCCTGATACATAGAGTATAGGTCAAAAGCGCCGGCCGAGCCATAAAGCAGCCCATGGGAGGATGTCAACGTCACGGGGGCGTTCGTCGATAGGCCGGCACACGCGAGTTTCACCCGCGCTGTCACCCAGCTGTCACCCCATTACCACGACAGTAGTAAATAGCTTGGCCTGGCGTTGACGTGCCATCATCACGGAAGCCTTACTGCGTCCAGCTTGGCGCTGGTGCCGGGGGCGGGGATCGAACCCGCACGGGCCTTGCGGCCCACGGGATTTTAAGTCCCGTGCGTCTGCCAACTTCGCCACCCCGGCGCGGTGCGGGTATCGTAGACTACCGCGAGATCGGTGACAACCGTTTGATCGGCGGCGGCGGCGCGTGATATTGTCCGCGCCCTCATGGACCTTGTGACGCATGCATTGTCGGGGCCGCTCCTCGGGCGAGCTGGGCTGGAGCGATGGTTGGGGCCTGAGCCGTCCCGGCGTGCGACGTGGCTCCTGCTGGTCGCAGCGCTCGCCCCCGACATCGACAATCTCCTCTTCGTCAAGGGCACCGCCGCGTACCTCGACTATCACCGCGGCTTCACGCACTCGTTCGCGGGAGGCATTGTCGTCGCCCTCGTCGTGGCTGCCATCTTCTGGCTGCGGCGGCCTCGCCCACGCTTTCGCGCTGCCTTCCTCCTGGCGCTCGCAGGAGTCTACGCACACATCTTCCTCGATCTCATCACGTCGTACGGCACGCAGATCTTCTATCCGTTCACTCAGCGCCGCTACGGCCTCAACCTCGTGTTCATCATCGACCCCCTGTTCACCTTCCTCTTCACGCTCCCCTTTCTGATGAAGCGCCGTGGGCGTGGCCCCGCCGCGCGTTTGGCTCTCGGCACAATCAGCGCCTACCTGCTCCTCTGCGGCGCTCTCAACCTCGGCGCCCGCGCCGCCACGCGGCACTACCTCATTTCCTCGGGGATGTCTCCGGGCGAGACGGCGGCTTTTCCGCGACCACCCTCTCCCCTGGGCTGGTTTGCAATCGACGTCACGCCCGAGGCGTACCGTCAGTTCCATTGGAGCCTCTGGCACCCGCGTTCTCCCCAGATGGTCATCTACCCGCGTGCAGTCCGAACGGATCTACTCGAGGAAGCACGGCGCCAGCCAGATGTCCGTGCATTTCTTCGATTCTCGAGATACCCGCACATTTACGTCGAGGAGAAGGCCGGCACCCGCACGCTCAACTTCTTCGACCTCCGCTTCAACGGCATCCCGGACCGCTCGGTCCGCCCGTTCCTGCTCCGCGCGGTCTTCGACGAGAACGGCCGGGTGAGTAGCTGCGGCTTCGTCCGGGACCAGGAATCATAGACGCATAGCATGCCACGACAGTTCGGTGACCTTCCTCATCTCTGCATTCCTCCCTCGGAGGTGCACGATTGAACAAGATCCTGCTTTTTTTCAAGGCCTACGTCCTGCCGCTCGGCGGGCCGGGCATCTTTGCGATGACTTTCCTGGATTCGACGTTCGTGCCACTCCCGAGCATCATGGACATGACCTTCATCGGCTTCTGTCTGGCACGCCGAGCACTCATCCCCTACTACTGCCTCATGGCCACGGCCGGCTCAGTGGCCGGCTGCTTTGTGCTTTTTTCCCTCTCCCGCCGAGGTTCCGCCTGGGTCAAGTCAAGAATGAAGGGCGACGGCCGGATCATGAAGGCCGTAGGAAAACACGGTGCCTACGCCCTCTTGCTTGCCTCTCTCATGCCCCCTCCTTTTCCATTCAAGGTCTTTGTCTTCGCATCCGGGATGTTCCCGATCAGCCACGCAAGGTTTCTTCTTGCGCTTGCGATCGGCCGGGGGTTTCGATTCGTCTTCCAGGGCGCATTCGCCTATGTGTACGGCGACAGGGTGATCCAGTACATGCAGGAGGATTTCGCGCGGCTTTCCCTTATCGTTGTCGGAGTTGCCGCCGTGCTATTCCTGCTGTCGTATTTTGCAAAACGGCGATTCTTCTCCGAATAGAGTCTCAAGGAAAGACGACGGCGATGGCCGGTACTCCGGCGATCTTCAGGAACGCGCCGAGAAAACGGCTCTCCCTGGAGCCGGGAACCGCGAGGCGCGGAACGATTCCGCTCTCGGTCTCGACCTCGAGCACGTAGCTGTACCCGAGCTCGACCATGTACCCCTTGGCGGGGACATCGATCGTCACGGGCGATCCTGGCTTCAGAACGATGGTGGTGGCAGCCCTTCCGGCCTTGATCGTCACCCTGTTGGGCACCATGCTGTCGGCGGAGACGGTAATCGCCGATAGCTCAACGGGCACCCGGATCAGGATCTCCGTTCGGGCTCTCCCTGCGACCCAGATTCCACCCAGCTCGGGCAGCCACGCGTTGTCGTCGAGGAAATAGAGCTTGAGTTGGGGATTCTCCCCGTACGGGATTCGGGAGCGCTGCTGGTTGAGCATGATCGGGAGGTCGTTCGGCATGGTCATTTCGATCGGCAGCAAGCGCAGCAACCCGTACTGGGTGTTGATCCAGGGCCAGGAGGAGGCGACGAAAGGATTGACGAGGAGATGTCCCACGAAGGCCACGCCACCGACCCACGCAACCAGGCCCGGCCACATGGAGCGGAGCGGGGGGAGGAGAAAAACGAGCATCGGATAGATGCCGAGGAAATACCTGTTGCCCGGCTGGCCGCCTCCTCCTGCCCAGTTATGTGCCATCCAGATCATCGAGAAGCTCTGGGTCGCCAGCGCAGCCGCGACGATGAGGAGGCGCCAGACCTGACGTCTCCCCGGGGAGATGAGGTAGAGGAGCAAAGCCAGCGCGCCGGGGAAGAAGAATGGAATGAATCCTGTGTGCCGCCCGAAGAAGAAGTAAAACCAGTTCCTCGCGAACTGCCTCAGGAAATATCCCTCTTCAAACGCGTCCTCGGCAGTAAACTCGTTTGTCGTCACATCGGTCCCTCGATTGTTGAAGCCATACTGCGCGTTTTCAAACGGGAACTTGCCGTAGAAAGTCTTCCTGTCCCCGCCCTGATAGTTCGCTTCGCCTGTGATGGCCACATTGATCGCGAAAAGCGCGATGAGACAGGCGCCGTAGACCGCACCCGTTTTCAGAGCCTGAACCCAGCGGCGCCGCCAGAGGAGCGTGAGGACAATCGGAGCGGCGAGCGGGAGGTTGAGTGGTTTCGAATACGTCGCGACAGCCAGGATCGCAGCGGCGGCGATGTCGGAAGCCGGAGATCGGAGAAACCGAGCCCAGCGCCCCTCGGCTGCCGGCGCCACTTCCTTGTATAGCCAGAGAAAGTAGGCATACAGCACGGTCGAGAAGATGAAAAAATCAGAGTAGTATCGGACAACATACGTGGGCATCACCGACGCTCCGAAGAACGCGAGGGCGTAGAGCAGGGCGGAAGTCGGCGAGGAGCGGGTGGCGAGGAAGGCGTACACGGCCAGAAGGCCGGTGGCCAGGAGGAGTGCGTGGAGCATGTAGAAACCGCGCAGCCCCGCCAGCCTGATGAATGGTGCCGCGGCGAGGGGGTAGCTCAGAGCCTTGCCGAAGTACAGCCGCTCGCTGGCGCTGTCGGGCTCGCCGCCCAAATGCAAGAACGGCCAGGTGCGATCCACGTCGATCGACGGGCGCGTCCCGCGCTTGAGAAAGATCCCCTCCGGACCCGATTGGTAGTGCTGGAAGAACCGGTCGAGATCTACGCGTTCGTAGGTGAAGTCCCAATCATAGGCCGCGCTCAGCCCCATAGCGACGTATGTCGACTCATCACCCTTCAGTCCCAGCCCCGCGCGCGCGGGGTTCATCGAGAAGGTCGCAAACAGGCACACGACGAGAATGACCCCTGCCGCAATCAGGCCTGTGTTCGCGGAGGAGCCGGAATCCGTGGGAGTGGTAGCCATTAGCCGTTAGCCATTAGCCCGAGCGGGTCTGCGGTGGATTGGCGGGCCGATGTATCGGACACAGACCGGCATTCTATCCTCAGGGTCGTGTCCCGCCAAACGCTCGGCGATCGCTCAGCGACGCTTCCGCTGCGTGTCTGTCAGATAGAAGTACGCCCCGGGGAGCCCGTTGAGAATCGCTCCGATGTTGGAGCCGACGCCGAGCACGAAGGCGGCGGTTGGGTGGATCCCGGCCAGAGACATGAAACCCATGAGGACACTCTCTTGCAGACCGATGCCGCTCAGCGAAACCGGAATGCGTGCCAGAAATTGGGTGACCGGGATAATGCACAGCAGGTGGCGCGCGGGGATGTCCAGGTTGAGCCCTCTGGCGAGCGCGTACATGATCACGATCGGAAGGAGCTGCTCGCCCAGCGACCACAGGAAAAACCGATAGAGGACTCCCGGGTGGCTGCGGAAGCCCGAAACAGAGGTCGCGATCTTCACCAGCTTCCGTGCCAGTGGGAGCTTTCCGAACAGACCCGGGCGTCTCTGCAGAAACTCGCCTCCCAACAACACCGTCATGAGGCATGCGATCCCGAGCCCGAAGGCAATGCCGAGGGGCAGGAGGATTTGAACGGGCGTCTCGAGTCCGAGCGGGACCGCTAGCAGGAGCCCGGCGAGCGCCAGGATCGCCGCCGACAGGAAGCCGACGAACCTCTCCATGACGATCGAGGACACGGCGGTCTCGAACGGCCCTCCCCGCTTGACGACCTCATACGTTCGGATGGCATCACCACCCAGCGATGTCGGCAGGAGGTTCCCGATGAAAGTCCCCTTGTAGTAGATCAGCGTCAGTTCCCCGAGCCGTCGCTTGAATCCGACCGCCTCCAGAAGTAACCCCCATTTGTAGGCCATGACAACTCGATCAATGAACATGAGGAGGATGTAGGCGAACAGGTACGAGGGATGCGGGTGGGCAGTGATCGTCCGCAGCTCTCCATAGTCAACCCAGTGGAGTGCCGCAACAAACAACAGAATGCTGAAGCTCAGCTTCCACAAATACGAGGCGATCGACGATCTCACGCCGTTCCCGCTGGGTGCGGGTGGCGTCGAGGCTGGCTGCTCGGTTTCCAAAGTGGGATGCTCCTCTACCGCCACATTCGAGGACTTTTCGCGCCGAAGTTCAGGCATGAGGTCTACGACCTCTCGGCCGCGCACTCGGCGTCACAGGATGAGTATGGGGCACCCCGCGCGGGGCGGGGTGCGCCATGAGACAACAGAGCCGGCCTACTGCTGCTTGCGACCGGCGATCGAGTAGCAGTAGAAGCGCAGGGCGAAAGGCATCCACGCCATCTGGCAGATGCCTCTCTGGATCATGCCCGGCCTCGGGAACGGAGGCTTCGTCACCGCCCCGAAGAGCTTCGATACCTTTGTGAGGGCGTCCGAGGTGAAACGGAGCCCTGGGAACCCGACAAACGTCTTGCGGAAGTCGGTATACTCGGGCTGGCTGAAGGCGAAGAAATAGTCCTGGACGCGGAACGGCGGGAATCCGCCCATGTATTTCACGCCGGTCTTGTCGAACCAGCTGAGCAGCTCGCCCACTGTGTGGATCGTCTCGTGAGGAAGGGCGAAGTTGTCGAAGACCAGCTCTTCGTTGTTGAGGCCGTGGAAGCGCTTCTTGAGTCTCCAGACGGAGATCGGGAAGAGCCGCTTGGCCCACCGGGCGCGGGCTTCGAGGTCATTGCCGCCGAGCCAGTGGCAGATCCACTGCTTGGGCCTCAGGGCGCCGCGCGTAAACTTATTGGGCACCGAGAAAATCACGGGGGCTCCCGGCTTCGCCATACGCACGAGGTTTTTGAAGCCCCCGAATGTATCGCCGGTAATGTGCATGACACCCACACTGTAGACGTAGTCGAAGGAGTTACTGGGCAGGTCGAGCGTCAGGACATCGTGCTTGATGAACGTGATGTTCTTGACATTGCCATCGGCCGCCTTCTCGCGAGCCCGAGCCAGCGAGCCATCGGAAAGATCGACGGCGGTCACGTGCTTCGCGCCGTGCGTGGCATACCAGAGCGCATAATCACCGGTGCCGCAGCCGAGCTCAAGCACCGTCTTGCCCACGTAGTCCTCAGGGGTAATGCCCAGACACTTGAGCCTCCACCCCATTTCTTCGTCGGATCGGCGATCTCCGGGCCAGGGATGTTTGTGATACATCCCGACGACCCGTTGCTGGATCTTCGCGATCCTCTCATCGGTTGGTTTTTCGGCGACCGCAGCGTTGCTCAAGTGGTGCTCCTCCTCGGTATTTGGAATACGTGCTTTATCCCTGAATCATGCCCGCGCACAAAGGTGGCCTCCCACAGAACCACGGCAAGAAATATCCCGCTAGAATCCGACAGAGGCACGAATGCCTCTGTGGCCACCAACCGCGCGTTCCAGCCTCATCACGGCCGGAGAGCATACGAAAACAGGCATGAGATTGTCAACTTGCCTTGACCCGATCAGATCCGGGAGGTATAGTCCGGCCGCATGAAGAAGACACACACTTCCGTTACGCAGGGAGGCTCGGCGCTGGCCCGATACCAGCAGGTCATCGTTGGCCGCAAGTCCTTCTCCTCCCTGATCTACTTCGAATTCTGCGCCTGGCTCGGCCACATTCCCGGCGCCGCAGGACTGGTCCTCAGGAAGATCTTCTGGCCGCGCCTCTTCAGGTCGTGCGGAAAGGGCGTGCTCTTCGCGGAAAACGTCGTTTTGCGCCACCCGAAGCGGGTTTCGATCGGGAATCGCGTCGTCGTGAGCGAGGGATGCGTACTGGACGGTCGCCACACGAGCTCGGATCGAGCGATCACGATCGGCGACGATGTGATTCTGTCGGTGGATGTTGTGCTCTCGTGCAAGAACGGCTCGATTTCGATCGGAGCGCGCAGCGGCCTTGGTGCCCAAACCGTTTTTGCCGTCGGCGAGGATTGCACAGTCCAGGTGGGGGATGACGTGGCAATCGGGCCACACTGCTCGATCACGGCCGGTGGGTACAACACCGATCGTCACGATATCCCAATCATCCAACAGGGCATCCTGGCCGACGATGCCATCATCGAAGACAACGTATGGCTGGGAGCTCACGTCACGATGATCGGCGGGGCGAGGGTCGGGCACGGGAGCATCGTCGCTTCCGGCGGAGCTGTGATCAGCGACATCCCACCGATGACCGTGTGCGGGGGCGTACCCGCCCGGCCGCTCAAGTCGAGGATTCCCGTGCCTGAGGAAACCGCGCAGTAGCGGATCGATTCCGAAACGGCTACACGGACCCAATACATCGATAGGCGCAGGCTTCAGCCCGCGTTCGCCACGACGAGTCAACTGGCAGACGCAGGCTAAAGCCGGCGCCTACCACCGTGACGGAGCCCGGCAGAATCGAGGGGCGGCAGTTTTCAGGCAGGGCTGTGGCAAAGTCGAGGCGCCGACTCGGGCGAGGCCGTTCCGTGCGAAACCGCAGATGGCGCAGATTTCCGCGCAGATTACGCAGCTACTTCCAGCATTCAACCGACGAGCAACTTGCTCCTCGCTCCCGGGTCGGCGCGAAGCAATCGGCGACATCTGCGAGTCAATCTGTGAAATCTGCGGTTTCCGGGACTTTGCCGTAGCCTTGAGTTTTCAGGGTCCGGGCTGGGAATCCCGGTTGCGGCCGGTGAATTTCACGTAGACCCCGAGGTACCTGGGCTCTTCCATCGCGGGGATGGTGAGGCGCGGAGCGGCCCCGATGGCGCACTCGATCGAGAGCAGATAGTGGTGGCCCCACTCAGCATATTGCCCTTCGACTGGCAGCTCGAAAAAGACAGATTCGTGGGCCGGGACGGTCACGACTTTTTCGCCGCCGCCCGCCGACAGCCGCACGGAGTTCTCGACGAACGAGTGGAGCTCGAAGTTGAGAGAGGAGAGCGGCTTCCAGGTCGAGACCAGTATCTCCGCTCGCTTGTTCCCGTACACCCAGATCCCACCCGCCTCCGGGGCCGATGCGTTCTCATCCAGGAACGAGACACGAAGTGCCGGGTCCTCTCCTCCGTAGGGTACCCTCGCCCGGCCCTGATTCAGCTGGACCGGGAGGTCGTTGGGCATGGTCAGCTCGACCGGCAGGAGCCGTAACAGGCCGTTTTGTGGGTTCATCCAGGTCATCGCAGACGAGTAGAACGGGTTGATGATCATGTGGGCAAGGAACATTGCTCCGCCGACAGCCGCGATCAGTGACGGATAGGCCGTCCGTAAGGGTGGCACGAGGAAAAGCATGACAGCATACCCCGGCAGGAAATACCTGTTTCCCGGCTGCCCGCCACCGCCTGCCCAGTTGCGGACCATCCAGAGAAGAGAGAAGAGTGCGGTCCCGGCCACACCACCAAGCGCGAAAACACGCCAGCAGTCACGCCTCGCCGGGGAGCGAAGCCATAGCAACATCGCAACCACAGCAGGGAAGAAATAGGGAATCAGTCCCGCGTGCCTTCCGACGAAGAAGTACATTGTGTTTCGTGCAAGCTGGGGAAGGAACACCCCTTTTTCGAACATCGACTCGGTCTCGAAGCGGTTCGTAGTCAGCGACGTGCCGCAATCCTCGAAGCCCAGATCGGGCGTCTGGAAGGGCCAGGTTCCATAAAAAGTCCGCCGATCGCCGCCCTGGTAGTTGATCTCGCCGGTGACGACCGCGTTGAGGCCGAAGAGCGCAGCGATGACGAACGCGTAGACGCAGCCGAGACGGAAGCCGGCGGGCCACCGGCGGCGCCAAAAATGAGTCAGGATCGGCGGTGCGCCGAGGAGGATGAAAATGGGCTTCGAGTACACGGCGAGCCCGAGAAGAAATGCGGCGAAGATGTCGGACGCGGGTGATCGCAGGAATCGAGCCCATCGGCCGGGGGCCGACGGGGCGAGCTCCTTGTAGAGCCAGAAGAAGTATCCGAAGAGCACCATGCAGAAGATGAAGAAGTCAGAGTATAGCCGGACCACGTAGAGCGGGACGACCGACATGAAAAGGAAGGCCAGAGTGAAGAGGCGAGCGGCCCGAGGCTCGGAGCGTGCGGACAGAAACGCATTGGCCGCGAGAAAACAGCCGGCTAGCAGGAAGGCGTGGAAGACGAAAAAGCCCCTGAGACCGGCGAGGCGAACGAAGGGGGCTGCCGCGACCGGGTAGCTGAAGGCCTTGCCGAAGTACAGACGGTCGTCACGTCGATCAGGCCGTTTGTCGATCTTGAGAAACGGCCAGCCCCCTTGCAAATCGAGATGGATCTCCTTCCCCCGCTTCAGGAAAATGCCCTCGGGACCCCAGGAGTACAGGCTCCAGTACCGCAGGATGTCCCGGCGTTCGTAGACGAGGTCCCCATCCGCGGCAGCACTGAGCCCCATCATGATGTACGTTGATTCGTCTCCTCGCAGCCCGAACCCCGTGCGTACCGGATCGATCGAAAACGACGCCGAGATTCCGCCGACAAGGATGATGGCGGCCGTGACGAGCCCGCCACGCCACGCCGGCGTGGGGGCGATCGCGCTGACTTCGTCTTCCTTCATGGGTTCATCAACCATCGGTCGATCGATGCCGCGAGGTCCTCGACAATCGACTCCCTGAACTGATCCGCCGGCCGTGGCCCACGCCAGAGCCGTCGAGTCCCGTAGAAGTGCTCGGCTCCCTCGATAGCGACGTACTCTTTCGGTCCCTGAATCTTCTCGTACAGATCCTTGAGAAATTGCCTGTCCTCAGGCCGTTCCTGAGCGCCCTCGACGAAAAGAACCGGGACGTGAACAGGGTGCTCGAGTAGCACGTCCGGCACAAGCTCCCGCATCACCGGGTAGAGAATCTCCCTCGGGAGCCCCTCCGGGAGCCTCATCGCATACTCGATCATGTCCTCCAGTGCCTCCTCGTTCTTCGCGTCCTCCCCCAGATGCAACTCGAGGCTGCGCCGGGGCGGAGAGATCGCCACGACCTTTCGGACGCGAGAATCGTCCAGGGAGTATCTGATTGCCACCCCGGCCCCGAAAGAATGACCTACGAGATACAGCTGTTCACGATCCACGCCGGGTTGAGACAGCAGGTGGCCGACGGCCTGCCTCAGGTCCCCGAGAAAATCGAGGTCGTCGGGCGAATCGACTTGGGGTGGATCGGAGGACCTGCCGAAGCCGCGAAAATCGAAAGCAAGAACGGGGTAGCCACGGGCGGCGAGTTTCTGACAGAGCACGACGTACAGGGTTTGATTGCACCCGAAAATCGAACGGCCGTGGGCAAAGACGACGGCGGGGTGAGCGACATTCTGTTTCGGAAGATAGAGGGCCCCGCGTAAGTCGAGTGTCCCGCTTTTGAATTCGGTGCGCCGCGTCGTGAAGGATGGGGCGGGCTCTCGAGGTGCGGGTGCAGGGTCATCCTGGATTCGCCGATCTGCGAGGAGAAAGAAGATTGCGGTGCCAGTTCCCCCGAGGAAAACAAGAACCGCCAGGATCCACGGCCATCTCATGTCAGCATACCAGCCGGCGAATCTAGTCCAGGGTGTTTTTTCGTGTCAAACGAGCCTGCCACTCTTCGCCCTGTGGTGTGATCAATTCACTACAGATGTAGAGTGCACCCGAGGCCGTGGGTCCCTCACTCTTCCCGGCCATGGGCGCCTTCTCCCATGATGACCGTTCTGATCGGTGTCGCCACCGCGATCCCTTCCTCACGGTATCGGCGATTCACGCGCTTGATAAGCTCGTGCTTCAGGAGGAATTGATCGACGAAGGTAGAGGCCTGGAGGGAGACTGAAAATGTGATACCGGAATCAGCGACTGCCTGGAAGCGGACCTGCGGCTGGAACTCGCGGACGCTCCCCGGCACCGTCATCTGGCAATCCCGCGCCACCTCCTCCGTGACACGTTCGACGGCTTCCAGATCGCCGCCGTGGGCGACAGTGACCTGGACGGATACGGAGACGGCCATGTCCCGCGCATGAAAGTTGGTGACGATGCCGGAGGCCAGCTTGGAGTTGGGGATGTTGATGATGTTGTTGGCGAGGCTCTTCAGTGTGGTGTGCCTCCACGAGATGTCCACGACGTGCCCCTCATGTGCCTCATCGAGGCGCACGTAGTCGCCTGGATTGACATGCCTGGAGGCCATGATCTGCAGACCGGCGAAGAGGTTGGTCAATGTGTCCTGAAGGGCCAGAGCGACGGCGATGCCGCCGACACCGAGTGCCGTCACAATCGGCGTGATCCGGATCCCGAACGTGTCGCAGATGACAAGAGCACCCGTGACGAAGACCGCTATTTTTCCCAGGTTAGCCAGGAGCGACGTGGACGGCAGCACTCCTTGAACGCGGCCTGCGTAAAGGCGGATGAGCCCCGCGGCAATCCTCGCCAAGGCGATCGTCGCGGCGGCCATGGCGATCAGTAGCAGGGCGCTGCTGGCCCGTGCGCGGTGGAGGGGGTCGATGCGCAGCTGGAGAATCGCGGCGTACAGGCCCACCAATGCGCACCCGAGCAGGGTCATGCCGTGGATCGCCTGGAGGATGATCTCGTCGCCCGACCAGCTCGTTCGCGCGGCGACAGTCTTGAGGCGCTTCACGACGAAGCGCTCGAGCACGAGCCCGATCAGCAATCCGCCCCCGGCCAGGGCGGCCGGAATCCACCAGTCCTGCATCTTCGAGATGTCAAACCACACTTTTTCTCTCCCTCCTCGAGGCGGACATCATTCCGAAGAGCCTCGATGTTCCGCCGATCGTTTGGGATCAGATTCGGGCGCCATCGCCTCTCGCGCGCGAAGCCGGGCGAGCTGCCTGAAGCCTGCGGCGGGGCTGGTCAGAGGCAACGTGACTCGTGCACCTCTTCGCGACGCTGAGAGGTAGATCGCGTTGATCACGTCGAGCGCCGCCAGCCCATCGCGTCCCGACGAGATGCTGGCTCGCCCCGTACGAACGCAGTCGACTAACTCCCGGACCGCCCCCACGTAACCGTTCGGTTCACCCGGAGGTTCGGGCGGGAGCTCCGCCGGCAGCAGGTCCTCGAACCCGGTGTACCTGCGGCTCGTCCCCGAAAGCTCGTACTCGAGAATCCCGTTCCCGATCCGTATCCGTCCCCCGCTCCCCTGTATGTCCAGCTCGAAATTGAAGTAGCGGCGATCCCCGCCCGCCTCCAGGAATCCCATGCCGCCATCTCGGAATTTGAGCATGGCGACCGCACCGGTCTCGACCCCCCCGGCCCTCTCATCGAAGCACGCGTCGGCGGAAACCCATTCGATATCTCCGGCGAGAAACCGCATCATGTCGATGAGGTGAGTGCCGTCGTGGATGAGGGGTCCTCCGCCTGCCAGATCCGGGCTCGCTTTCCAGCTGGCCGCAGGCCACTTGGGACAGAGCACGTTCCCGACGATCGTGCGCAGATCCCCGATAGCACCATTGCGGATCAGGTCCCGCACCTGCTGATAACGCACCGCGAAACGCCGCTCGTGATTGATGATGAGGGAGGCTCCGCGGGCGCCGCACTCCTCCACCAGCCGGCGGCCGGACCGAATGTCAGTGGCAATCGGCTTCTCGCAGAGGATCCCGCGAACGCCGTTCCGGCATGCCTCCACTCCAATGGCCACGTGGGTTGATGTCCAAGAAGAAATGCACAGCAGATCGAGCCGTTCCGAACGTAGCATCTGCTTGTACGATGTGGTGAGTCTCCCGATCCCGTACCGCCTCCCGAACTCACGCAGTCTTCCGTCGTCAATGTCGCACGCGGCGACAATCGCCGTTTCAGGAACCGTCGAGAAAGCGCCGGCGTGTGTACACGGATGCCCGCGGAGGGGATCATCCTCGAGCAGAAAGCCGATGCGACCGCACCCGACAATCCCCACCCTCAGCGGCTCCGACATGCGCTCAGCCTGGGAAGGCACCGCTCCGAGTAAATGCGTCATGACTGCCCACAACTCCCGGCAAGGGGGCGATCATCGTGGGGACAGCGGCTACAGCAGGTCTTCGTCGCCGATGCCCGTCATGATCAGCATCAGTGTCGTATTGCCGATGCGGAACTCCGAGTGGTTCTCCATCGGATGCAGCTTGATCTTCACCCCGTCGACGAAGGTGCCATTGGTCGAATTCAGGTCGCGGACGATGCACTTGTCGGAGAAGACTTCGATGGCGGCATGCTGCCGCGAGACCTCCATATCATTGACGACAATGTCCGCGCTCGAGCGGCCGATCGTCATCCGGGGCCGGTCAAGCGGAAAGATCTTCCCCTGGTTGTTTCCCTTGATGATCGCGAGCGAGAGCTTCTTGTCGGGGGGCAACTCGAGAACCCCTTCGTTCATCTGCCCGAAAAGCCCGTCCATCCCGTCCTTCTGGCTCGTGGTCTCGTCTTCCCGGCGCCGAGGATGTTCGGGCCGAGCCTCATCATGCCACTGGCGGTCGGGCTCGGCCGCCTGCATGATCTCCTCTACCGAATCCGGGTTGGCAACCTCAAAAATATGTTCGCACTTGGGGCACTTGATCTTCTTCGTCGGCCGTCCCGCAAACTTCGCCTCATCGAACTTGTACTTGGTCTGGCACTTCACGCACTGGACGATCATTGGAATACCTAACGCGGCGGAGCCGCAACCAAAGAGGTTGCGTCTCCGCCGCGCGTGAGAGCGTGGAGCGTGGAGAGTGAGAGCGTTCTTCCGAGCCACCCCGATCGGCCGAGACG
>JACPPM010000181.1 GCA_016191015.1 Acidobacteriota bacterium
CGTGGCACCGAAGCGGTCGAGATTTCTTTCTCTCACGAGATGCTTGACCTTGTTGACTCGTGTGTGGGACGGCTTTCATAAGCGACCCGAGCACGCCGCGCCCGACGATTGACCGAACAGTTTCCGGTGTTTGAATTGTGAATTTTGAATTGCCCAAATCCGCGGCTTAGCCGCGGATTTGGGCGGGGTGCGCGTCCTCGGCCAGTCCTGTGGGGACGAGAGGCGTCACGGCTTCGCGACGCAACGGCTGACACTCCCCATCGTCCTGCCGCACGGCTCGGCCCGTAGGGAAGAGGAATCAGGATCCGGATCGAGCGTAGTTGTACAGATGATCGGCCAGTACGCTCTCGACTCCGGCAATGCCCTTGAATCCTGGGAAGCCATTGACATCGATGACCCATAGGCCGTCATCCGCCTGAATCATGTCCACGCCGTAAACCTGGAGCCCCACGATGGCACCACATCGGAGCGCGATTTCTCGCATCTCTGGTGTTACGTCAAGCTCCTGAGCATGGTTGAGGAAGCTCTCACCGGATGCAAACCGCTTCTTCGATGCGTAGACCCGGTCACCCACCACATAGACCTTGCGATCTTCGCCGTCCCCCGCTTTGAACGCTTCGGCGTAAACGCAGCCCTCCGGAAGCCGCACCCTCTCAAGCTCCTCCCGACCTCGGATGACGACGACCCCCAGTCCATGACGGCCCCGGTAGGGTTTTGCGATGAGGGGTCCCTTCGTCACGAGGGCACTCTGCAGTTGGCGAATGTCTCCCGTGAGATAGGCATCAGGAACCGGGACGTCGTGGTCGCGAAGAAGTCTATTGATCTCGACCTTGTTCTTGATTCGCTGGACCGCGGCAAAACTGTTGATCATCCGAGCACCCTTGGCGGCGAGAATCCCGCCGACCTGGTAGGTCATGAGCGAGGATGACTTGAGCACGTACAGGTCGTGCTCGATCTTGAGATCGTCAAGGGAGAACACGCGTCTTTCGGGGAAATACCAATCAACCGCACACCCGCGCGCCCGCAGGAGCTCGAATACAACGGACATGACCGGGTGCACATACCCGGGACCGCGATCCTCCATGAGGAAGCAGATCCTCATCGGGAAGCCTCGGCAGCCGCCGGCTGCGCGACCGCCTTCTGCCAGATGAAATCGGCGACAAGCGCCGCGGCGCCCAAGACGCCCTTGTAGCCCGGCATGGAATTCACGTCGACCACGCTAGGCCCGTTCTCCCCCTCGATCACGTCCACACCGAAAAGGCCGAGGCCAAGCAGTGAGTCACAGCGGCGCGCGATCGAAACCAGCTCCTTGGACGGCTCGAAGCTCGTGCCGACCTTCTCCTCGCATGTCTTCGCGCCGAACGGGCGCCGCGTCGCGGCCACATACGAGCCGATTCCGTACAGCTTGACATCTCTCCCGGACCCACTCACGTACTCCTGCGCGAAGATCGGCCCGTCGAGCCCGCGCAGGGCGTGAAGATCGCTGCGCCGTTTCACCAGGTGGACGCCCTGCCCGCCGTGGCCTTCATAATCTTTGATGATCAAGGGACCTCGCTTCTCCAGGATCTCGCCAAGCTGGGTGCAGGTCCAGGCAAGGTAGGATCGGGGCGTCGGAACGCCACCCTCGATCAGCCGCTGCTGCAGCAGGAACTTGTTGCGGAGAGTCCGCTCGACAGGGAACGGAATGAGGAGGCGGGCACCGGCTTCGTCCAACGCGGCCGCGAGGTTCAAGCCGATGACGCTCCGGGTCCGCAGGACATAGAGATCAGCAGAGATATCCAGATTCCTCATCTCGAACAATCGCGTCTCCGGCACGATGTCCTCTACGTCGGCGCCCCGCCCGGCGAGCGAGGCGAGCACGCCGGGAAAAATCGATGGCGCTGCACCGCGCCGCTCCGCCTTGTTGATAAAAACGATCCTCACCCGGCATTCCTCCGGCCGCGATCTCGCCAGGGATCTCCGCGACGAAGTTGGTTCATGGGTCACCGCTGCGCTCGATCTCGCCCCGTTCCGCTCCGACGCCGACGGCCCTCTGATCCGGATGAGCTTCGCAAGTTCCGGACGTCGAAGCCCGGTCACCTTCCGGCGTGACCAGGAATACGCTGTAGAGCTCGGTGAGGACCGCCAAGACGGCCCTCGTGATGAGCACAACCGTCACGCCCCAGGTGTGCCAAAGGAAGCCGGTGAGTATCGGGCCGGAGACTTCTCCGATATTCTCCCCGAGGCTCAAATACCCGATCGTACGCGCGCGCTTTGCGCGATCGAAGCTGGAGATCTCCGCCATCAGCGCTCCCCAGGCCGGTCGAAACGCCGCCTTCCCCATGTCATCCACGACCTTGGCAGTAGCGACACCGGCAAAGCTGGGGAAGGTGATGTAGAGAAGCGACGAGAGCGTGTTTGCGATGCTCCGCATTGCGAGCACGAGTTTCCTGCTGACGTTGTCGGAGAGCCAGCCGAACAGGGGGCCGGCGACGATGATTCCCGTCGTTGAGATGGCGTAGATGATCCCGGTTTCGGCTTCACTGAGGCCCGCGTATTGGGTGGCCAACACCGGGAAGAGGTTGCTCAGCATGGCCGCGGTTCCACTGACCAGGACACCGAGGCCGAAGAAGCGCAGAATGGGTGGGCGGCGCATGCCGGGCGGGATCCCCGATTCCGGTTGCGGCTGGGGGATCAATACCGAGCGATTGTGAGCTGGAGTTTGGGCGCTTCGCGCATCCTTCAGATACCTGAAAACAACGTAGAGCGGAAGTGCAGAGAGGGCGAATCCTGCCAGGAACACGATATTGTAATTCGAGGAGGTAGCGGTGAGGAGTATCCCGGCGAATGCTTTGCCGACGGAGCCGGCTACGTTCTTTGCGGTCGTGTACCAGGCGAAGGCTGACGCGACCGTTTTCTTGCCACCGCGCTCGGCTATGATCGCGCTCACAGACGGATCCCGCATCGATTCGGATGCGCCGTGCAGCATGCGAATCACGAAGAGCTGCCAGGGCACACTCGCCATCGCCAGCAGAAGGCCGACGATGCTCCGCACCCCGATGGCGGCGCTCAAGCTGCGCTTCAATCCAAACCGATCCGCGGCCGGAGCCATGAGCGGCTTCAATCCGATTTCGACGGCCGTGTTGAGAGAGACAAGGAGACCGATCTCGCTCAAGCTCATCCCGAGGTGATGTGCATACAGCGGAAGTGCGAAGCCGATGATTCCGAAGCTCAGGCGTGAGAGGAATCCCTCGGCGACGACTGCCAGGAGGGCGGGGTCGATCTGAGAACGCTTCAGGAACAAACCGGTACTGCCTGTCTACGCCCAGAAGAAGTGCTCGAGATTGAGAAGCGGGTTGCCCTGTTGCCAGCCTTCGGAGAGGCGACACCAAGCACTGATGACGATCTGGGCGATCGTTCTCTGGGGATCCAGGCCGCTGACATCGCTGAGCGCCTGGGCGGGGCCCACCGCGCGGATCTGGCCGAGCAGTTGATTTGCGGAAGGATCGGCGCGGTTGCAGAAGAACATGGCGGCGGCCACGGCCAGCGCAAGTTTCTCGGGTCGGATGCCGGCCTGCCTCGCGAGCAGGGCCGGTCCGACCAGGCGGTCTTCGTGCCCAAGCTTGCGCAGCGGATCGCGCCCGACTCTCTCGAGGGAGTCGTTCAATGCGGCGTTCTCGAAGCGCGACATGATCTCGGTCAGATCGTTTTCATTACCGGCGATCTCTGGACCGTAGCAGGCTGCGAGCCCCTTCTGCCCTTCCAGCATCGCGTCCATCACAGCCTGGCGGATTTCGGGGTCGCGCACGGCCGCGTGGACGTAGTGGTATCCCTTCAGATAACCGAGGTAAGCAGCGGTGGCGTGCCCGGCGCTGAAGGTGAACAGCTTCCGCTGTAGCCAGGCCGTGTAGTTGTCCGTCACCTTCATGCCGGTGATCTGCGGAATCGGATCACGGAGAGTGCGGCCATCGACGATGAAAGTGCTGGGAGTGTCTCCGACGAAGACGAGTGGTTCATCTTGCGCAGGATCCCCGGTTCGACGAGCCACGATCCGACTCACCAACGCGCCGCTAAACCCATGTCTCGCGGCGGCCGGATCGTCCCCCAGTGAGCCGGCGACGAAGTTCTTCAGGCATGAATCCGCGTTCCCCAGGTTTTCGAAGGCGAAAACGTTCACCGGCGAGACCCGGCGGCTCAGCCCTTCGGCAACGAGCGGCGCGATAGCGAGCAGGTTGTTGCACCCCACCGAGGTCGTCACAACGTCCGCTCGGGCCACCTCCTCCGCGACCTTTCGTGGCTCACTCGACAAGATCGCCCTGATACCGTCCACCGTCATGTCCCTGACTCCGCCGCGCCCAGTCAGCCGGACCCGATAATGGCCGAGGCGGTTGAGGTGATTGACGATGACCGGATTGCGTGCGACGAATACGATTTCGTACCCCGAATCGTGGAGCAATTGCCCCGCGAAGCCGCATCCGATCTGACCCGGCCCGAAAACCACGGCTCTCATGATCGAACCTCCTTCTCCGGGCCCGGCAGCACCGGGAGACCGTTCACGACCCGCTGGCAGGCGTGGTAGATGTAGTCAGCCAATCGCAGCGCGGCGTCTGGCACTCCCTTGAAATTGGGGAAACTCTGCACGTCTACGACAAAGGGATTCTCGTCGGTGCCGATGATGTCCAGCCCGTAGACATCGATCCCGAAGGCGCGCCCACACCGAAGGGCGATGTCGCGCAGCTTGGGCGTGATCGTGAAGGCCTCGCCCACTTTCTCTTCGTGGGTTCGCGCCGGCCACACCTTCCTGACGCCGAACAGCTGACCACCGACACAGTAGATCTTCCGGGCGTGCCCCGCTCGCTCGACAAGCCGCTGCGCGAGGATCGGCCCCTGATTGGTGGGGATGTCATCAAGCTCGTCCGCATCCCACACCACATGCACCCCTCGCGCCCCCGATCCCCGATGTGGCTTGACGGCAATGGGGCCCTCGTCGAGGAGAGGCGTGAGCCTCTCGGGATGCGCCGTCACGTATGTCTCGGGTGTTGGTATGTCAGCGGCCTGAAGGTGTCGAGTCGTTGTGATCCGATCGCGAAGCAACGCGGAAACGGGATAGGGATTGAGCATCGCAGCCCCCGCGGCGTGCAGGGCTCCAGCCAGACCCAGGGCCATGTCGGTCCTCGACTTCAGGACGTAGAGGTCGTATTCCGGACGAACGTGCGACAGCGTGACAAGCTGTTCCTCCGGGTATATGACATCGACTTGTGCGTCCCATTCCGTCAACAAGCGGATCACGTCCCGGGTGACCGAGCTCCTGTGGGCCGGCGCGTGACGGAGCATGAGCATGCCGATCTTCATCGCGCAGGTAGCTCCATTCTCACGCGACGCGCCACGTAGTCCGCGAGCCGCTCCTCTGCGTCGGGCACCCCGGTGTAGTTTGGAAAGTCATTGACCTCGATCACGACTGCTCCCTCTGGGGTCTCGATGCAGTCGAGGCCGTAGAGATCGAGGCCGAAGAGCCGACCGCAGCGCAAGGCGAGCTCTCGCCACGCATCCGTCAGGGGGACAGCGTGAGCCTCACGGCGCCCCGCGGCGGCGCCGAACGGCGAGGGCTTGCGCGTCGACCAGACTTCGTCCCCGACGACATACAACTTCAAGTCGTAACCATCGCTGGGGAGGTATTGCTGCGCAAGGGCGATGGGCTCGGGCCAGTCCACCTGCCTCAGCTCTCCCGCAGTCCCGACCACGTGCAACCCCCGGCAGTTGTCCCCGAAGATGGGTTTGAGTATGAGCGGGTACAGAGAAGGGTGCGCGAGGCGCGCGATCTCCTCCACCGCTCCGAAGAAGGTGCGTGGCGTCGGGATGTGGGCCGTCGCGAGGGCGATCGACATCTCGGCTTTGTTGTGTACCCCTGAGATACCGCGATGCCGGTTGATGGTGAGCACGCCGCGGGCCTCAGCCCAGCTCAGGAGACAGAGCAGCCCCCAGCTCCGTCCCCGGCACACGAGCAGATCGAGCTCATCCAGCCAGGCATTGTCGGTGAGCTCGTGTGCTGATACATCGGGATCGAGAATCCTGACGACGTGGCCGCGCTCGCGGAGCGCCGCGATCATCCCGGAGGGCTGCGCCTGAGCCAGGTAGCGGGTTTCGACGAGGACCCCGATGACGAGCGGGCTCAGTGTCGCCACAGGTAGCTGACCTTCATGAAGAACTGCCGTCCGGTCGAGGTTCGCGGTGAGTCTGAGCTGCCGAGCAGCGGCGGCTCGAGTGGCGCGATTGTCACATTTTCGTAAAGGTCGGTATAGCCCACGTAGATCGCAGTTCCCGGGTTCACCAGATACGTCATCAGGAAATCTCCCCTCAAGCTCTTCGCGCGTTCGAGCGAAGACAAGGACGCGTTCGGGAGCAGCGCTCCGTAGTCGATGATCGCCCGCAGTGAGAGCCTCCGACTCGCCTGGTAATTCAGCTTCCAGCGCAGGAGGTGGTCGGTGAATATCCCGGTCGAATCCGGGAGGCCGTGGGGGGTGGAACCAGTTCGGGACCGCATGCTGCTGAGCAGGTATGTCTGGTCCAATCGGATCCGGGGTGTCGGGCGGAGGGTCAAGACCACACTGGCGTCGCGGGCATTCCCGAGGAACGGGGACAGACGCTCGGGCGGGTCGAGGTTGATGCCTGTTCCTTGTTCATATGAGAGGCTCAGGGCAAGCCAGTCGAGCCACTCCGTCGTGAAGGTCAAGGTGGTGCGCTGCTTCCGGAAATCGATATCGCCAAGTCGTTCCATCGCTTCCGCGTGTCCGATCTCGAGCTCGGTGCGGCCGATGGTTTCGACCTTGAACTGCGCATCCACGAGCCAATCCTGCAGATGGCCGCGCTGATCCCAGTTGGCGAGAGTAGTGAGCGTCGGGCCGAACTTCACGACCCGGCGACCATCCGGCCACCACCGGTACTCGACCGTCTGCTCGGCCTGACGCATGTCGACTCGTTTGATGAAGCCGAGGGGTGCTCGGAAGTCGGTGTCGAAATCGGTGTAGCTCGCCTTATAGTCCAAGCCACGTCCGTCCCGTTCGAGCTCGGCGTAGTATGCCGGACCGGTTCGCGTCCTTCCGTCGAGGCTCCGTGTCGTACCGACGGCGGCCTGCGCGCTCAACGTCCAGGTAGGGTTGAGCCGAATGAACGTGTCCAGAGCCAGGACACGATTGGAGCCCGATGAGAATTCGCGGCTGGTGGCCAGGACGCCGGCGGTCGACTGATCGCCGATCTCACGCTGAAGGCGGATGGCGCCAATGCCGGCACGCGCTCCACTTCCCGGCTCCCCGTCAGGGATGACCGCGCCCGGAGCCTCGTCGTCCGCCGCGATGGCGCCGACCGCCCACTTTCCGAGCTTCCCTGTCAGCCTCCCGCCGAATTGCGGGTCCAGGATTCGTCGCGAGAAAAAGAGGCTGATCGGCGTCTGGAAGTATCCCGCGTTCTCGATGAAGAAGGGACGTTTCTCCG
Source organism: Acidobacteriota bacterium (assembly GCA_016191015.1). Classification (GTDB taxonomy): domain Bacteria; phylum Acidobacteriota; class CAIWXX01; order CAIWXX01; family CAIWXX01; genus JACPPM01. Next base: position 7,468 of record JACPPM010000181.1, read on the forward strand.
GGTAGCGCACCTCGAAGCGTTGGTTCACCGTCACCTGGGGCTCATCGGATTCGACTTGGCTGAAGTCCGGATTGACGGTCACGTCGAGAGCAAGAGCATCGTGCAGGACGAGCTTGGTGTCGAGACCGGCCTGTCGATCGAAGCGACTTCGAAAGGCTGGGACGGCACGGTCGAGGAATCGCGCGTCGGAGAGAATGCCGAATGGGATCAGCTGAAGATTGCGCCCGGGCGAGATGGAGTCGAGTCCCTGGAGGGTCGCGAACTGCTGGATAAAGCCTGAGTATCTTTTGCTCACGAGCGGCCAGTAGGATTCCTCGTTGTCGCGGGGAACCGACCGACCCAGCGCGATCCCCCAGGCCTGAACATCGGATTCCGGAAACCGGAGGCTCTTGAAGGGAATCGTCATGATGACCATGTACCCATTCGATGTAAGGCGGCCCTCGGAGTACCAGACTGTGTCAAAGGTGGGATCGTCATCCTGACCCTCTGTCATGATCGCATCCCGCTGGATTCCTAGTGGGTTCACCGAGAACACGTAGGCATGCCGGTGATCGCGAAATGTGTCGAGGTAGATGGCGACGGCGTCGTCCGCCAGAATGTCCTCGCGCCGGGCGAGGTGCGCACGGATCTGCAACGGGTCGTCGCTGCAGACGAATCCCACGTACAGGTTCTTGCTGTCGTACGCGAGTGAAACCTCGGTGGGATGCCCCGCCGGCAGGCCATCGTTCGGGTCTCGCTGCCGAAACTCGGTCACCCGGCCTCCGAGATCGACACCCCGCGACGCGAGCAGATCTGCGCGCTCGAGCGGGCGAGGTGCCCGCCGTACGTGCAGCACGGCACTCTCGGCCATGGCGATCCGATGGCCCGCAGCAAGAGCGGAGGACGAAACGAGGATCGCCGTGGCACAGACCTTCAGATCGCGCCTCCAGGAAACCGGGCACTCTCTCATCGCCACCTTCCGCGCTCCTCGTTGGGCATGCCGTCGCAAACTGCGGTGTGCATGCCAATTTCTTTGCACGGCGGCAGCATTGGCCGTGAAAGGCCGCCAGGGATCCCAGACCTGTGACGACCGTCACCGGGAGGAGGAGACCGGTTGTGATCGTCCTCACCAAGAGCACGACACGATGCGTGGAGCAGGTCGATCGCTCGAAGTCGCTGGGACCGCAGACAGGCGCGGCTACATGCAGACGGTCTGCATGCAGAGCGCGTGGCTCGTGCGGCCGCTGGCTGTCTCATGACGTCGATCGGATGCTTGCGCCTGTCTCGATCCCCGGTTCACACCTTGCGGACCACGACGAGGGTTACATCGTCTTGCTGAGGATTGCCTTGCGCAAACTCCTCGGTGGCTGCGAAGATCGCATCCACCAATTGTCGCGAGGTGAGTCCGTAGGAGCCCCGGAGCAGGTCGCGGAGCCGCACCTTGCCGAACTGGCGTCCCATGCGGCTCCGGCGTTCGGTGAGTCCGTCCGTGTACATGACGATCATGTCTCCGTTCTCGAGGCGCACGTGGCCTCTCTCGTATCGTGCGTCGGGGCTTGGGCCGAGCACGAGATCTCCCGAACGAAGCTCCCGGCAGGTGCGGCGCCGGACCAGGAATGGCGGATTGTGCCCGGCGTTGCAGTAGACAAAGGTGCCGTTGGCCTCGAGCTCGCCGTAGAAGAGCGAGATGAACTTGGTTGCGTGCGCCGCGCGGTGAATCACACGGTTCAAACGCTCGATCACCTTGACCACTTTGAGGTCATCGGTCATGGCGACGCGCAGCCCGGTGATGACGTCGCGGGCGAGCAGAGCCGCGGGCAATCCATGCCCCGAGGCATCGGCGATAGCGACACCGAGCAGGTCCGGGGAGAGCGGGAGGTAGTCGAAGACGTCTCCACCCACGATCTCCGTCGGACGCGAGGATCCGTAAATGTCATATCCATCGAAGGCGGGAGGCGATGAGGGAAGCAGGCTTTCCTGGATGATCCGAGACTCCTCTAGAATGTCGGTCAGCCGCCGCTGGTGGAGCCTCAGGTTGATCGCATGACGCGCCGCATTAAGCGAGGAGAGAACATGTTCTTCGTTCATCGGCTCGCGAATCGAAAAGGCGATGACATGAGTGTTTCCCTCTCCCACGGCCATGGCCGCGAAAGCTGACGTCACGCCGATAGGACCTTCGATCTCCGGATCGAACCCCGGATCATCCGGCCCCACAATGATCAGTCCTTCCGAGAGGAGACGGCGGTGAGGTTCATAGGTTGGGGGGATGCGATAGCCGGGCGGAGCGCCGGCGGACGTCCCATGGCCGCTGCAGAGGACGAGGTATTCGCCCTGGCGCTGGTAGAGGCGACCTCCCTCGAATCCGAGCCAGTCTTTGAAATCACCCACAAGAGACTTCAGGACACCTGAAAGCATCTGAGAGACATTCTCCTTGCATTCGATCCTCTCCAGCGTGCTTTCGAGCTTCTTGTAAAGCGCCCTGAAATCAGGGCGACGACGTATGGAATCGGCGCTCCGCCTGTTCATCAGCCATCCTTCCTTCATGACTCACACCCTTCATCGCGATGCGTTCCCCGAGCCGCATGACATCGACCCGCGCCGCAGCCCTGCTGGCGCACGCTCCCCGCTCAGCCGTCGCAGACCTCTAGGGACCGGTGGGTGCCCCGGACCATCTTCGCGCGATGCGGGTGAGCCTAGCGCCGAGTCACGGGGAAGATGTGCCTGGAGCGCCATCCAGCCGGGCTGGCCGCTCGGTCAATTGAGCGCTAGCTCAACCCTGGCCTCGTCTATGAGCCTTCCGGCGCCATCGCGCCCACACGAGCAGAGGCCGGCAGCCGCGCGGGTGCCTCCCCGAATACTCGCGCGGGTACTCCCACCCGCTCGCCGCCGCACGACGACGGACACATTCAAAAGAGCCCGCCGTTTCACCTGGAGACGCATTTCCATTCACGGTACCCTCCCAGCACATGGGGCAGATGCACTCGTATCTGCCTACTGCACGTGGCGAGACTCATGCCGGAGCTCTCAGGAAGGCGGGAACGCAGATCGGCCTCTCCGAAATCGAGAGCAATGGCCGTTCCTGTCTTCCTCCCTTCCTGCTTTCCTGAGAGGGTGTTCGGGAGATCTCGCGACGTCGAGATACGTGCACTTTCTTGCAAGCGATCACCTGGCCAAACACTGAGCACTTCATGCCCTGCCCGCTCGCACTATGGCACCGGCACGCAGGGAAGGGGTGTGATCGGGGTCACACCTTGGGCTCCGTAGCGCCTATCCCTTACTGACATGTTGTCAGAGGCATGGATGGTGAATCGGCAGTTCCAACCAGCAGGACTCCAAGCCGCACCAGAAGGCGAAGGAATTCCCTTGGTGGTTTCGTAGTGCCTGGGTGACTTGGCGGTATTGCCCATCCCGGCTGTGAGCGAAGCACAGAACGCGCTCACATCCGCAATCGTTGTATAATCGCGGATATGTTGGGAACCGGGAAGCAGGTGCTCTTGACGGAGGCCACGGCGATTGTGGGCGTGGCTGAGCGATTGTCGGAATCGTTCGAGCGCGCTGTCAGGCTCATGGCCCTATGCAAAGGACGGATCATCTGCACGGGGATGGGGAAAAGCGGAATCGTCTGCCAGAAAATGGCCGCCACGTTGACGTCGACAGGAACTCCCGCGCATTTCCTCCATCCTGCTGAAGCGATCCACGGCGATTTGGGGATGGTGAGAGGCGAAGACCTGGTGCTGGCGATTTCATATAGCGGAGAAACGGAGGAACTGCTGAGGCTCCTGGAGATGCTCAAGCGCATCGGAACTCCGTTGATTGCGCTGACGGGGAACATGCAATCAAGCCTGGCGCGCCATTCGGATGTTGCCCTCGACGTCGGCGTCGAGAAGGAGGCATGTCCCATGGGGCTGGCTCCGACGGCGTCCACAACTGCGGCGCTTGCGATGGGCGACGCTCTCGCGATGTCGCTGCTGCGCCTGAAGGGGTTCAGGGCCGAGGATTTCGCCGAGCTTCATCCCGGCGGTAACCTGGGCAGGCAGCTTCTCCCGGTCTCCGCGCTGATGCAAAAGGGCGAGGCGATCCCGTCGGTGCGGCTCGAGACGCCGATGAAGGACGTCATCTACGAGATTTCAAGAAAAGGCCTGGGAGTGACGGCGGTGGTGGATGGCGAGGGCCGACCCGTCGGCATTATCACGGACGGAGACCTCCGCAGGCTCATCGAACAGCATTCCGGGGACCTACTCTCCCGGACCGCAGGCCAGTGCATGCACCCAAACCCGAAGACGATAGAGCCGGGTGAGCTGGCCACCACAGCGCTCAGGCTGATGGAAGAACGCCGCATCACGTCATTGCTCGTCGTCGACGCCATTGCCGCCGGCATTGCCGCCGGCACCACCACTACCACCGCCGCCGCCGGTGGCAGCGGAATGTTGGTAGGAGTCATCCACCTTCACGACCTATGGCGCACCCAGATGTTCTAGAGGCTCCTCTCTGCACAGTTCGGGAATGGAAGTGCAGGCCTGTGCGGCCGTGTCGTAATTTGTCTAGCCGACGGGGTGCCGCCTTGAGAGCTTCCGATACGTCTGCGGATGGCGGGAGGGCAGCGTGACGACAACAGGTCAGCCCTCCCTGCTCAACCGGCTCCGCCGCATCAAGATCATATTCCTCGACGTCGACGGAGTGCTCACTGACGGTTCAATCATTCTGATTCCAGGCGGCGACGAGCAGAAGGTCTTCGACGTCAAAGACGGCACGGGAATCGTGTGGGCCTCGTGGGTCGGGTTGGAGGTCGGGCTGATCACAGGGCGGCGGAGCCAGGTGCTGGAGGAGAGGGCGAAGGAGCTGAAGATTGGCCATCTGCGGCAGAAAGTGACCGACAAGGTGGTGGCCGCTCAGGAGATTCTCGCCGCCCGCGGCCTCACATTTGAGGAGGCGGCCGCAATGGGCGACGACTATGGAGACATCCAACTTCTCAGGCGCGTGGCGTTCGCGGCCTGCCCGGCCGATGCCCATCCCGACGTCGCGCGGATCTGTGCGTGGAAGTCGCGGCATCGCGGAGGCGGTGGAGCGGTGAGGGAGCTCATAGAACGGATCATTCGAGCACAAGGCCTGATGCCGCTGGTCCGGGCTCGATATGGACTCCCCCAAGGCGGTGGGGCCGCGACCGGACGGAGCTCGGCTCCGCCGGGCATGCGGGCCACTGGTCCGCGTCGGGGGCATCGAGCGTGAGGGTGTTCTGTGATAACCACGGCCTCCGTGATGACGGACCCATTCCTGAGCTTCCCGGTCCCGGTCTTCCCAGGAGGTTCTTGGAATTCCCGGCCCTCGGCGACGACTCTGCCAATTCACGACACCATTCCACTTCCTGGAACGGAGATGGGTTCGTGATGGTGAGGATTGGCGAATGCGTCTGGTCCCGCGGGACCTTCCAAGTTCGCGTCGCCTCGGTGATCGTGGGGGATTGGTATTTGCGGTGGTGGAGCCGACGGGATTATAGTGCCGCGAGCGCAGCAGCAGAGGATGGGACCTGATGCGCACACAGAGGCATGCCCTGCGGTTGGACATGGGCATAGCCATCGCCGTTCTTGGCGTGAGCTTCTCATTCGTGAGCTTGGCGCTCCATGGGAGCACTGCGGGGGCGCTTGTGCTGGCGATCGCCGCGGCTGCGGTCGGTGGTGGGCTCTATATACATTTCCAGCATGCGGCGAATCAGTTCGAGCAGGTTGCGGATGAGCACGAAGCGCTGAACGCCGCCGTCGCGCAGATGGATGCGCTTCTGCGGGCGACCAGCCAGATTGCCCTCGCGAGGCCGCTGGGCGACATTTTGGAGGAGATTTACTCAGTCGGGGCGCGGATCCTGAGGAATGATCGGTGCGTCATTTTCGAGGCCAGGGACGAGCTGGTCTTGCTCTTCCGCCGAGATGTATCGCTGGAGTTCTCCCAGGGGATGAAGACATCCTACAAGACGCGAGCGGGGCTGTTCTCAGCCGCCCGGATGGACCTGATTCCGATCGAGGACTGTCAGAAAGACAAACGGCTCGGCCCGGTGAAGAGCTTGCTCGAAGCTGAGAGCTTGAGGGCACTTCTCTTCGTCCCGCTCGTCTATGAGAAGATCATTGTCGGATTCATGTTTCTATTCTACGAACAGCGCCGGCCGTTTTCGGTCGAGGAGCTTTCGCTGGCCGCGGCCTTCGGGAGTCAGGTGGGGATTGCTATACGGAATGGGGAGATGCGGCAGGAGCTGGACGGAACGGCGCGAGATTACCGCAACATGTTCGAGAATGCGAGTGATCTGATCTGGACCCTGGATTCGGAAGGGCGCTGCACGACGGTCAACAGGCGCGGCGACGAGCTGACGGGCCGCAAGACGCCCCAGTGGATCGGCCACCCCTTCGTGGAATTCGTCGTGCCCGACGACAGGGCGATGTTCTCGGACAAAATCAAGGGGACCTTTGCGGGGAAGGCTCTGCGGTTCGATCTGCGGTTGGAGGGGCAAGGGAGGGTTGTCTATCTCTCGGTCAACACGACACCGTTGTATCGGGAGGGTGAAGTGACCGCTGTCGTGGCCTTCGCACGTGATCAGTCCGAGGAGAGGAAGCTGAACGAGCAGCTCATGCAGTCGCAGCGAATGGAGAGCCTCGGGACGCTTGCGGGAGGCATCGCCCACGATTTCAACAACATTCTCAGTTCTATCCTGGGACACGCCAACCTGTTGCGAAGCAAGATGAGCCCCGAGTCCGAGGGAGTACACAATCTCGAGCTCATCGAGAAATCCGCGCGTCGGGCAGGGCACCTCACCGGCCAGCTCCTCGGATTCGCTCGCAAAGGCCACGTCACGATCGAACCGATCGACCTCAACTCACTTCTGGAAGAGACGGTGACGCTCCTCGAGCGCGGGATCGAGAAGTCGATCGAGATCAAGTTGGAGTTCGCCGCACATCTGCCTCCGGTGATGGGAGACGCCACGCAGATCCAGCAGGTCTTCATGAATCTGGTCCTGAACGCGAGAGATGCAATGGAGGGAACGGGGTCAATCTGGGTGAAGACCCTGACTGCTGTGCTGGACGAGCACAAGGCGAAGGAGCTCGGCATGAGGACGGGCCCGTGTGTGGTGGTTGGCGTGCGGGACTCCGGACCGGGCGTAAAACCGGAGGACCGGGGCAGAATCTTCGAACCGTTCTTCACGACGAAGGAGTTTGGGAAGGGGACCGGCCTGGGTCTCTCCATGGTCTACGGCATCATGAAAAACCACGGAGGTGCGGTGCAGGTGGCGAGTGTGCCTGGTCATGGCGCCACCTTCTCGCTCTATTTCTGTCCCACCCCGGTGGCGCCTCGCCCCAGCGGCAAGTCCACGGCCGAGCCGACGTCGATCGTGGGAGGAGACGAAACGATCCTGGTAGTGGACGATGAGGAGGCCGTCCTCGAGGTCGCGACCGAGACCCTGCGTAACGCCGGCTACAAGGTGCTGACAGCCAATGATGGTGCCGACGGTGTGACCGCCTTCGAACAGAGGGGGGGCGAGATCGACATGGTGGTCCTCGACGTGATGATGCCTCGGATGGGCGGACGCTTGGCCTTCTTCAAAATGCGTGAGCTGGATCCAACGATACCGGTTCTGATCATGAGCGGCTACAGCACGGAGGAGGACATCCAGGTCATGGTGGAGGCAGGGGTGAACGGCTTCATCGAGAAGCCGTTCGTGCTCTCCGACCTGTTGACAAAGGTCCGGGAGATCCTCGACAAGCGGAGGGAACAACTGCCGGCTGCCACGTGAGAGGCACCTTGCCTCCTGCGGCCAAGGCCGGATCGGGCGTTTCCGAGCCGCTACTGTCGTCACGTGCACGCAAACAGCGCCAATCATGCCTCCCGTGCTTTCTCGTTCCTGTTTTGGCCTGCGAGCATAGCGGCCCCATCATTCAAGGCGTAGCTGTGAAATGAACCTATTTCCTGAATCCGCGCGTCTTGTGCGTGGATTCAGGGCAGCCTCGCTACCTTGACCCGTCCCGTGATCGCGATCGTGATCTTTCGGTGTCTGTGACCACCGCTCACGATGTAGATCGAAGCCATATTCGAGACTGATCCCGCTGCGTTGAAGACGGGGTTGTTGTTGGACCGCAGTTCGATGGCGTCCCCGAAGCTCCGGACACGCCACCGAGACCATTCTCCCCTCTCGAGCCTCTCGATGGCATACCCATGCTCGCCCTCGAATCTCACTCGATACGAAGTGCTGTCCGTGATGGCGCGGTATCGGGTCACGAGTAAATCGGAGGCGATCGTGGAAGCGGCACTGCTGGATGAATAGCGTTCGAGCATGTCGGCGACGACGGGGAATGTGATCGTGAAACAGAGAATGGCCAACGATAGCACCACGAGCATTTCGATGAGGCTGAAGCCTGGCGCAGGGGAAGACGCCTCATCAGGCTGTCTTGCCGAGCGCCGGCATCGCGCTCTTGTGACGGACATGGACCCAGTGTTCGATCGCACGATTCCTCCTTTCTGGTTGCCGAGATACGTTCCGCCCAACGCGGCGGAGGCGCAACCAAAAAGGTTGTGTCGCCGCCGCCCGTGAGAGCGTCCGGCCCGCTTCACGGGCTTGGAGCGTGGAGCCGGAGCCCTTGAGCGAAGCGAAGGGGTGAGTGCGTTCTTCCGAGCCACTCTGATCGTCCGAGACGACGGCTCCGTTCCTGCATTCCTCC
>JACPPM010000182.1 GCA_016191015.1 Acidobacteriota bacterium
GATGACGGTCGGTACTTCGCTCTTGTTCGTGTTGGCGACCGTGAGGACGTCGACCGAGACGTCGGTCGCGAAGCCGACGCTGATTGTCAGGGGCGCGCTCTCGCCAAGCATGGGATTGAAGATGCCGGCGGCGGCGGAATTCTTGATCGCGAAGTTCGCGCTCTCGACGGTGACCTCGCCGGAGATCTCGCCGAGATACGTCGTGATCGTGAGGCGGACGGTAAAGGGGCCGTTTTGGTAGCCGGGCGAGGAGATATCCCACGGCCCGAAGAGGCGGTCGATCATGGAGGTGGTCTCCTGCCCGGTGGAGCCCCACGGATCGAGCCTCCATGTGTAGGACATGTCGAATGGCAGAACGACCGAGCCGCGAAGGTCCTGCACGTGGTTCCCGAGAAGGTCGCAGAAACTCGTCGCTTGAGATCCCCAGGGTTCACACGGAGTCGCTTCGAAACCCGGCAGACGGACAACCCGTGCACGGTCACCAGCCGTAGCGCGGCGCCCCAAAGACTGCCCGGAATCCGCCTCTCCCGCCGTCTCGACCTCCACTTGGCAAACGTCTGCTCCACCCGATCCAGCCGAGCCATCTGCCCACGACCCAGTTGCTTCTGCATATCAAGCCTCCTTCCAAGGGCTGATCTAACTACGTCAGCCCAGGCTCAGTCACGCATGCTTGCCGGAGGGACACGATGCATCACCCGGCTCAAGCTATCGCGCACGTCGATAACCGTGCCAGCAAACATCGAATGCGTCTACTTCCCTGAAACGCGCATCTCCGGTCGGCGCCTCAAGCGCGCCGCCTAAACCAACACCGATTCCGGTTAGCATGCTCGACGCCGATGAGGCGAGTGTCTGTTTGTCGGCATGGCTGATCGGGTCTCGGGGGCGCCAGGAGCGAGGGCAGAATCGTCTTCGTGATCGCCACCTTCTCTGAAGCCCGAACATCTGTTACAAATGATGCCATTCTCGCTGGTTTCCGGACGTTCCCATTTCCGCTTGACCAGAACACACCAAATCACCTGAGCCCCTCATCCTGGTCCGAGGCAGGCACCTTTTGGCGGGGAGGACCCCCCTTTCTCGAAACCAACATGGCGAATCCGAGGAACGCAAAGGTCACCACACAACATACCAGCCCCTGTCCGAACGTCCCCCACTCACGCAAGTAGACCATCGCACCGTCTTCCAATCCCAGAGGGGTCAGAAGCAGTGGCCCTATGATCGTCAGGTCGAGGCTCAGAAAGTAGCTGATCGTGAGGAGTACAGGAGTAACGGTCAAGAATCGGACAGCGCCTAGACGCGGGCCCCTGCCACTCACACTGAAGTAGGTCAGAAGAAAAACAGCGACCAGAAGGCCGGCAGATGGGATCAGAAGTATTCCGCATCCGCCCTCGTATTGTATGCGATACTGCGGTCCCGTTCTGCGATCCGAGAAGAACTCAAATTGTGCGACTTCCGCTCGGATTGTTAGGAACATCAGTGCTGTCGCGATCGACGCCAGAACCGAGGCCACGATCCAGATTCGAGGTGCTCCAGACAGCATGGTGAGCTTGGTCCTACTACTCTTTGTAGCCAGTGCATTCATCCATCACCTTCCAGAAAAGGCCTGACGGTCCTGCGGCATTTTGGTGCGGCTCCACGAATCGGAAAGCACTGTACATATTGTGGAGGCACTCATGGAGAATAGTGGGACCGGTGGTGAGTCCCATCATGAATGGACAACCAAGCTTCATGAAGCTACCGTCGTGGATGTAGACCGTAGGCGTGAGGGCAAAACCGGGAGTCTCACCGCAGACATCGGTTCTAGGAGGATGACATGGGCACTTGATCATACCTTTGCGATCGCAGTCCTGGACTAGGTCATAGAGGGTTTTCTTTGCGCCGTCCACGGTAGATTGGAGAAGCGTCTTACATTTCTGTCCATTGAGCGCCTGACGGAAGTTCGCTATGCCCACGTAGACCGCTTTGGCCACCCATGTGCCGTTGACTCTTCTGTAGCAATCGTCAGCGACCTGGAACATCCCGAACGGATCGGTATAGCGAACAGGGTTCAACCCGGGGTAGCGGTACGACCCGAAATGACCCATGTTCGAGGCGGGGTCCCCACTGAGGAAGCGACCGGTTCCAGGATCGTAGTACCTCATGCGGAAGTACCACAGGCCGGCTTCGGCGAATTCCCTGCCTGTGTATCCGAGGAAGTTCGTCGACAATTCAGTCGCACGTCTGAGCTGACCCCAGGCGTCATAAAGATAAGCGTTCTTGGCGGCTCCCTGCGCATCAGCCAAAAGCACGAGCGAACCGAGTGCGTCACTCGCGGATAACTCAAGAGACAGAGTATCGGCGCGTGCGAGCGGTTCGTCGATGCCCGGGCCGAAGAGGTACTGAACCTGCGGATCGCCTGGCCGGGCTACCAGATTCAAGTCGTGGTACAGGAAAGTGTCGCTGGATCCGGGCAGTGTCTTGGTCGCTCGACGCCCTTGGTGATCATATTCGTAAGCGGCGCTCTCCGACCCGCTGACGACGCTGATGCGGTCGTCCAAGTCCCATATGAAGTTGAACGTTTCGTCAGCTCCGATCCGGCTGGTGGTGTTTCCGTTTGCGTCGAAGGTGTAGGCATTAGCGCCGTCGCTCTGGAGGCGCTGCCCGTTCTTGGGGTTGCCGGCGTTCTTGTAGTAGGTGTATGTCTGGGTCACGTCGTTGACGGTGTTCGTGAGGCGGTTGCCGATGGCGTCGTAGGTCCATTGGTGGATTTCGCCATTGAAAGGTTCACCTTGCGGATAGTCGACGCGGGTGAGCTGATAATTACTATCATAGTAGTATTTGTGGAGGGCGTCGGTCTGGTTCGCGGCTGGGAAGTTCATCGTCAGGGAGGTGCGCTGGCCGAGCATCGCGTTGGTGCCGGTGTAGTTGTCGACGTCGTAGCCGTAGGCGAAGGTCGCTAGGTTGCCCGCGGTTGGGTGGACGTTCGCTAGCTGGAGGAGGCGGCCCTGGTCGTCATAGGAATACTGGCGCTGCTGGCCGTTCGGGAATGTGATCGTCGAGTACCGGCCAGACGGGGTGTAGTCGTAGCGGAAGTCGCCCACGACCGGGCTCCACTGGATCGTTTTCAGGCTCCCATCGGCGTAATAGCTGTACTGCGTGCTCGCACCGCCAGTGACCGCATAGCCCAGCAAGCGATCGCCGGCCGTGTAGCTGTAGGTGATCGTGCCTCGGGTGCCTTGGGTCTCCTGCGTCAGGCGATAAGCCGTGTCGTGATCGAACGTGTGCGTCTCTCCTGCGTAGCCGTCTTCAACGCGGATGAGCTTCTGGCCCTGGTAGATGTACTTGATCGACGTCGCGTTCGGATAGATCTGCTCGGTCATGCGATTGTGGCTGTCGTATTTGTACGTGATCGTTTGGTTCTCCCGATCGGTCTTTGTCTTGAGCTGGTCGTTCGCGTAATAGGAGTAGCTCTCGATCGCGCCGTCGGAGAAGCGGGTGCTCTGGAGTTGGCGGGTGCTGTTGAAGGTGTAGGTTGTGACGTTGTCGTTGGCGTCGGTGACCGAGACTAGCTGGGCATCGGCGTACGTGAACGCCGTGGCGTTGTTGAGCGCGTCGATTGACCGAAGGAGATGGCCGTGTTGATCGAAGCCCTGCTTGGTCACGCGGGCATTCGGATCGGTCTGCTGCGTGTACGCGACACCAGACACGTAGGTGTCGTATGAATAGCTGGTTGTGAAATCGAAAGGAGATTCCGGCCCCGGTTTCGGCAGTGTCACGGTCGCAATTCGGTCCATCGGCTCGTAGGTGTAGCTCGTGGTCTTGCCTTCTGCATCCGTCACCGACTGGAGCCGCCCCACTTCGTCCCGCGCGTATTGGATGACACGGTTCTGGCCGGAATCGGAATTCGGCGGGAGGGTGATCGAAGTGAGGTCTCCGGTGCTCTGGTTGTATTGATAGCTCGTGACCGCGCCTGCTGGGTCCGTCATGGTCTCGATTTGGCCGAGCGCGGTGTAGGTGTAGGTCGCCATGGTATCTCGGCTCCCGTCGCTCCGGACTCGATAGAGATGATGCAGCGCGCCCGCAGCCGGGCTGCCAGGCGCGTAGTAGTCGTACTCGGATCCCTGCCAGTCCGGATTCCGCTCGCCCGTCGCCGGATCCCTTGGTCCGATCGAGACTACCTCTTCCGGAAAGTTCGTGTCATACGCATAGTCGTACCGAACGGCGAGTGAGCCCTGATAGTCCTTCGTGACTGAGGCGATCGTGCCGTTTGGATTGTGGGTGTAGTACGTTTTCACGCCCACCTGGTCGGTTGCCATCTCGACCTTGTGATCCGTGTAGTAACTCGTCTCTCGAGTTCCACCGGCGGGATCGACGACCTTCGTGATGAAGCCCTCGCTGTCGTAGAAGAACTGCCACTCGTTGCTGGAGGCGTCGCGCTTCACGGTGCGATCAGCTTGGACCTCGATCGTCCAGTTCTCGCCGTCTTCCATGTAGCCGATCACGCGGCGGTAGCTATCGTATGTCGCCGAGGCGTAGGGCAGGCCCTGGAGTTCTACCGACTCCAGCAGCGCGTACGGGCCCGAGACGTAGTACTGATAGGTCCAGACTCTGCCGGCCGGGTCTTCCACGTTCAACAGGTTGTTGTCTTGATCATAGGTGTATTCCACCGAGCGCCCTGTGTGATCCGTGACGGAGCGGATCCGGCCGGCGCCGTTCCACGCTATCGTGATGCTCCGGCTCCCTGAGGCTACGCCGACGGGGCGCTTTTGGCCATTGATCGTCGCGTAGGTGTAGGTGGCGGCGTTGCCATACCGATCGGTGATTGTCTCGATCCAGCCGTCGGCCGAGAAGTGCCAGACGGTGCCGTCGCCCCAGGTGAGATCGAGGGTGCCGTCCTCGTTATCCGAGAGAGTCTCGGTGTGCCCAGTCGGCGGGGTGTACGTCTGGCCAGTTTTCGTGTAAACCACACGGCTTGCGCTGGGCATGCGGATCAGCACGTACTGACCCAGATCGTCTTTCATCTTCGCCGCCTGAATGATGAGGCTATGGTGCCATCCTTTGCCAACGGGTCCAACGTATCTGTCCTGACTATTGTACACCCGATACACAGCGATCGCGGGACCCCGGCCGCCCAGCGTCAGGTCAGTCTGTTCGAAACGGTAGTTGCCACTCATCATGAAGGCAGGGGAGCCGGTAGTCTGACAGGGATCGCATTTCTCCGAGTTGCCACAGCCTGGCGGATTTGGAGAGTCCTTCGAATCGGGTGTATGAACCGGCCCGAATGCCGCTCCGCAGCACGGCCAGATTTCCCTGACCGAGACGGATTGAAACATGAGAAGAAGCACCCAGACGATTCGGCTTCTCATTGGTCATTCTCCTTTGTCGATATCCAGGTCGAGCCGGTGAAGACCTGGTGCATCGCGGTCATGAGGTTTGCGGTGATGAAGTGCTTTCCGCCGTCCTTTGGGAGCTGATCGGGGAACAGGGTCAGGAGCGAAGGAATCACAGCGTCCACGTCTTCGGCGGCGCAGTGGCCGTCGATGTACCATTTCAGCCGGACTCTGTCGGCGAGCGTGCGCTGAAGAATCTCGTTCTGCTGCGCGCGCAACTCCTCAGGAATGGCAAACGACGCAGAGAAGGTGTCGGGGCCGAGCTGCTCGACGGTCAGTCTCGGCCTCGAGCGGTCGGCGAGAGCGAAGGCGCGGCGGCGCATCCAGACGGGATCCTCGACTCGGATGGGCAGGGCGAGCTTTGGAAAGAAGGCGCTGTTGAGATGCGTTGTCGAAAGCTTGCCCGCTCCGCTGACAATCACGCACGGTTGTGGCAGCCGGTACCCGAAGATCGAAATGATGCGATCCTGCCGCTCCAGCATGTTGATCTGACCCGTCTCGTCGAATCCATCCCAGCTCTCGGCAATCACGCCAGCGGGGCGAGGCTCACCCTCGGCCAGGATCCTCATGCAGGCACCCATCGCGAACCCCAGGCGCGCCCACATCCGCATCGGCACGGCGGCACGGTACGAGAATACTCGCGACTCGGGGTCCCACTCGTAGTCCGTGATGTGCTCAACCGCGCGCGAGTACAACCCGGCGGGCTCCCAGATGTCCGTGCCTCCCGAGTGCTTTGCATCGATCCGCCAAGTGTATGCCTCGGGCGCGACCCGCGCTCCCGACTGGTCTGTCGCGTCCCATCGCACATTGTGCGAACCGACTCCGCGCGACCCCAGCTCATACGCTTTGACCAGAACCATGTCCGAGTCGAAAATGCTCAGTTTGACGGATGCGGGTTGAGACATCCGCCAGAAAATCGAGACTGTACCGCCGACCTGGATATCATCCGACGAGGCGGATACGTCCTGGATGATCCCGGCCTGTGCCGACGTTGTGGCGCACAGCATGCAGATGACCAGCAGGGGTACGACTCGTGTCATGAGACCCTTCGCTCCGCTCAGGGTGACCATGCTCACCTGCAATCCGCGTCCCGCATCTGGACGAGATCTTTGGGGGCCGAGGTAGACCATGCTCTTGTCCTTCCGCTTGCGAGATCCATCACGTGAATCCCTGCGAGGCCGTTGTCGATCCGGGTCAGCAGCAGCGAGCCGTCGAATGCGACGGGGCGACCGGAGGCGCCTGGAACATCGATTTCCCGATCGAGCTTGCCGTTCTTGAGCAGCAGGACTTTCTGGCTGCGACCATCACTCGCTACCGCCGCCAACGATCCGCCCGGAAACCATGTGGCTCCAGAGAGGCTCAGCGACTTGTCCCACAGCAGCGTTGGCGCGGCATCGGGGGACGCGATCGACCACAGGCCGCAGGATTGTGCCTGAGTCCAGGTCGTAAAAAGCATCGCGCCGTCACTCGACACACTCGGCCATCCTTCGACCTCCGGCTGGTCCGCGACCTTCTCTATGGCGCCCGAAGACACCACGTACCGCCAGATCCTGCCTTCATCCGGGCCCTTCCCCATCAGCACCTCGACGTAATAGAGGTTCTTCCCGTCGGCGCTCCACGTTGGCCATGCGAACCGTCCCGATCCGGGTAACGGCAGAGACTGCACAGTCTTCGTCGCGATCACATAGAGTTGAAGATCGCCACGGCTGGTTGTGAACGCGACCGTCATCCGGTCCGGAGACAGGGCCGGGGTACGCTCGTCGATTTCCGGCGTGACTGTCGCTCGTTCCAGGTGGCTGCCATCGGCGCTCCCCAGCCACAAATCCCAACTCTCGCCTTGGGTATAGCCACAGAACGCCACTCGGACCGCCGGAGTCTCGGCGGCGGCGCCGCTTGCAATCGCGGCCAGCAGAATCGCGGCGGGTGGGATCGTTTTCATCGCATGCATCGACAGGAACCCTCCTTCGTCCTTCTCAGTACATCAGTCTCATCAGGATCGTCACAGCCCGTGATGTGTGGCCGTTCGCCGTTGCCGTGATTCGCCACTGATAGTCCCCGGGAGCAACACGCAGCCCGTCATTCGTTGTTTGCTGCCAGAGGAACTCCTGCGCACCGGCTGCCTGGCCTGGGAGATTCCAGGTGTCGATCACGGCACCTCTGGACAGGGACAGCAGCTCGAGCGTCACGTCCGCGCTTTGGTCCAGACCGTACGAGAGGAGCACACCGCTCTGCGGGTCGATGAAATCATGCGGGTCGTTCGTGGGCACATCGATCGTGACTCTCTCGATCCGAGGCTTCGTCCCATGGAGTCCGATCACATTGCCGTTCGCGGGAAGCCCGTGCCAGGTGTTGAACCCGAAGTATTCATGAGCGGCAAGATACGCGGCTCCGACAA
>JACPPM010000190.1 GCA_016191015.1 Acidobacteriota bacterium
CACCAAGACACCAGGACCCACCAAGCGGATCGCGTTGCCAGTTGGTGCGGCTTGGTGCCTTGGAGTCTTGGTGGTTTGGACGGCCATTTCATCATCCACGCGGCTGACAACATGTTGGTAAGAGTCGAGCGCTAAGGCGCCTAGCCATTAGCTGCCGGACCGGAAAGCGTCTGGGGACTACTCGGAACATCCTGTAGTCTATGCCGGATCTCTCCTTCTTCCCTCCGGAGCTGAGGGCTAATAGCAAACGGCTAATAGCTCTTCGCTCAGACGTTGAGAGTCTTCGATTGCAGCCCACGCGGCTCGAGCACTCCGGAGCCGATCTGTTTGCTCAGGTAGACCTTCGATTCGCGATTGTCCGGCGCGTGGCGCTCGTACTTGACGAGGTCGAAGCCGAGGCGCGCGAGCGCTCCTCGCATCTCATAAAACCTGTTCTTGGTTTTGACGACGATCTCATGGAAGCCGTTGGAAGCCGCCCAGACCTCCTGCTGCTCCGTGAGCGCGCGAAAGTGCCCTTGGCCGCGCCAGTCCCTCCGCGTCCCGCCGATCCAACTATAGAAGATCTTGCGCCCGTCGAATCGCACCGCGCCTTTCAGACGCTGCACGAGGTCCCGCAGCTTCGGATCGGCCTCGTCAGCAAGCAGCTCGTGACCGACCTTGTAGGAGACAGGCACGAATTGCGAAGGATCTTCAGGCATCGGCACCTCGGCCATGAGGATGGTGTTGGCGCGCCCATTGAGCCGGGCCATGATTTCGGTTGCAGTCTTCCGTCGATCGAATTCGCCGAACAGCTCCTCAATGAACTGGATCTCGAGCGCGCCCTGCTCAAGCTCATACTGCCGGATGCGGTGTTCCATGGTGGCGCCCATTGTATATGCAGAACGCAAATTCATCCAGCGACAACTGAGATTCGGAGTACACTTGGCCGCAATACAGCCTGCATGTCATCCCGAGGCTCGGCGCAGCCGGGCCGAAGGATCTCCTGCAAGACCCGTAGCCTACGGAGGAGATCCTTCGTCACCGGGCTTCGCCCGGCTCCTCAGGATGACGTTGCACTCATGCCCGTGTGCGTCTACTCCGAATCTCAGGACCAGATTGTTCCTCAGGCCGAATTCCCGTAACATCATGCCGCGAGGATGGTGTGAGATGACTTGGCTCCGATTGCACGGGCCCGCTCTTGTCCTCTTCGTAATCCTGACTCTCGCCGGGACCTATCCACTGTGGGTCTCTCCTGTGTCGCACACTCTCGATGGCGGAGTAGACCAGTATCTCACCGCGTGGATGCTCGCATGGGATTACCATGCCCTGACGACTCACCCAACCCGCGTTTTCGACGCCAACATTTTCTATCCTCACAGAAACAGCCTGGCATACGGCGAAAACCTCCTGGGGACGGCGATCCTGGTCTCGCCGGTGTTCTTGTTCAAGGGTCCGGCTCTACTCGCAAACCACGTCGCCGTGATTCTCACTTTCTTCCTCTCAGCCACGGGTGCCTATCTGCTGGCCTTCGAGCTGCTCCGCCGGAGAATGGAATCGATTGTGGCCGGCTTCATATTCGGGTTTGCGCCGTACCGGTACTATCATCTCAGCCACGTCCAGGTGCTCTCTTCCTTCTGGATCCCGATTGCCTTCCTCCTTCTTGTTCGATACGCGAGAACGCGCCGAGCAGGGTTCGCGTTCGCTGCGTTCATGTGCTTGCCACTCCAGGCGCTGTCCTGTGCGTACTACGCTGTCTTCCTCTCATTCGGCATGGCGTTATTCATCGCCTGCATGTTGGTCGTAAAATCGGACCGTTCACGCGTTGTGCGACAGGTCGCCGTGGCGGCCGTCATCCCCGCCATGGCTCTCGCTGTGATTCACATGCCGTACGCGGCGGTGGAGCGGGAGCAGGGCGCGACGCGGCCGGGGGAAGTGGTAATGGCCTACGGCGTGGACCTCACCAGCTACCTGGCAGCCCCGGCTGGGCATTGGGCCCACACGCTCACGAAACGATTCGGCCTGGAGGAGCGATATCTTTATGTCGGTGTGGTCGGCGTGCTCCTGTCGCTTTCGGGCTTCTGGCGCAGCCCGAATATGCTTCGTTTCTTCGGGCTGCTTGGAACGATCTCCTTCGTGTTCACATTCGGCGACGCAATCAGAGTGGCCGGCCAGGAGGTTGCGTGGGCCCCTTACTACTTTGTCTACCGGTTCTGGCCAGGCGCGGGCGGGATCCGGGCCATACCGCGATGGTCTGTGTTCCTCTTTCTCGCGATCGCACTCGGAGCGGCTGCGGGATTTGGCCGCATCCGCCGACGCTCGCGGGCTCTCGCGATGGGGGTAGCCATACTCGTGTACCTGGACTACGTGTCGTGGCCGATTGCATTGAGTCGCGCCGAAGGTGTCTGCTCAGATGCCTACGCGTATCTGGGGGGCCTGAACGACGAGCGGCCGCTCGCCGAGGTGCCGTCTTCGGGCTGGTGGGAGGAGTTGCGCCACCAATACGGCTCGACTCTGCACTGGAAGCCACTCCTCCTCGGACAAAACGGCTTCCTGCCCGGCGACCACCAGTCTACCTCGATCGGTCTGGCCTCCTTCCCCGGGCCCGAGTCGATGCACCTCCTCAACTCCTTCCTGCCTGTGCCGCGGGTTCTGGTCCATCTGGAGCGCCTCGGTCCCGTGGAGGTGAACGAGATTCAGTGCGCAATCGGGACCCTCTTCACGCAGGAAGCGGCACCCGACGATCACCATATCGTCCTCGCTCCGGTGCCTCACGGTTTGCCAGAACGATGCGAGGCGTGGAGCTGGCGCGGCCGCGGACTCAGCGGTCGGTTCGAGGTGGACGCTTCGAATCCCAGTGCGGAGATGGTGATCGACGTTGACGGGGCTCCGACGCGGGGACCAAGGGTGCATCTCGACAACGCCTCGACGCTGACAGCCCGGGTAGTCGGCGATCGTCGCTACCCTGATCGGCTGGTGGTAGTTTCGGAGCGACGTTCGACGACGATCGATTACCGTGGGACGACTCTGCCGATCAGCAGGTCCTTGTGGTGCGCGGTGGCGAGTCCGACGCGGGGGATGTTGGTCGAGCACCCGGAGCGGGCCAACGGGACCGCACGGACGGTGCGGCTCTTCGTTGATCACATCGACGGCATTCCGGATCGGCGCTATGTCGTGTTCGGGGCCGCGGCGATTAACAATGTGACCTGGAAGAAGATCTTACTCGACTTTCTGCGAACCTATGGCGCGACGGTGACGGATGAGCTTCCATCGGGCAACGGAGCAAACTACGTGCTCATCTACGATCAGGGAACTGGGTCGTCGGCGTTCGAGCGGCTCGACACTGTGCCAATCGTCTTCGATAGCGCTCCGGACGCGGCATGTTTGACTGGTTTCTCTTACGTGGCCGGCGAACACTGAGCGGAATGTCATCCTGGCTCCCTGGCCCGTTCGGCATGCACGCTGAGTTGTCCCGGCGAGGTTCCGCGTCGGTGGCCACCCCAAGATTTTCAGCCGTCCCGAGAGATTTTTGTTGACAAGCGTCGCAAATTCTCTAGAATTTGAAACGGTCGGAACTCCTGGACTTCCCGTGCTGCTGAAAGAGTACCTAACTGACTGGAAAACGGTGCTGGCAATGATGCTTGTCACGGCTATCGGCGCGAGCGGATGCGTGAAGAAACGTGCGCCGGACCTGCAGAGCGAGGTCGAACGTCTGCGGCTGGAGATGGAATCACTGCAAAAGCAGCTCGCGGAGAGCAATGCCCGGCTGACAGAGGTGCAGGGCGAGCTTGAGAGGCGCGGCCTCACGGCGCGCGGTGAAGAGGACCCGGCTGCTGCCGAGATCCCGCTCCCGGACCTCGATTCTGCGGTGAGCAGTGAGGAGTTGGAGACGCGTCCGGCGGCGGCCCCAGCGCCGGCCGGAGCTGCGCCAGATCTGCCTACGGGGGCAAAGCAGGTCGCCCCAGGGACCCGGCCTGCGGCTCAGCCTGGTACTCAGCAGTCGAAGCCGGCGCCTAAGTCTGTCCAGGTCGCGGCGGAACAGGAGAGGTACTACAACGAGGCTTTTATCCTCTACCAGCAGAAGACATACGCTCAGGCGGTCGCACGCTTTGAGGAATTCACGGCGCGCTTCCCGTCGAGCTCACTTGCCGACAACGCTCTTTATTGGATCGGTGAGTGCTATCTGGACATGAACCAGCCTCAACAGGCGTTGGAATCTCTCCAGAAGCTCCTGATCCGCTACCCGACCGGGAACAAGGTGCCCGATGGTCACCTGAAATCCGGAATCGCCCATATGAAACTCAACGACGTGGCGAAGGCGGCAGAATCGTTTCGGAAAGTTGCCGAATCCTATCCCGATTCTGATGCCGCTCGTGTCGCCCGCGACCTGCTCGCCAGGATGGAGGAGAAATGAACCAGGGTTCCGTTCCACGCTCACATACAAGGGAGGTTTTCATGGCAACCCGAATCGCCCTAGCGGCCTTCGCACTGCTGCTGTTCGTGCTCCCGTGCCGCCTTCTGGCTGACGAACCCATGTCTGCCACCGCGGGGGCGGCGACGATTCACAAGGTTCAGGAAGGTGAGACCCTCTGGACGATCGCCGAGAAATACTACGGCGACGGAAAGCTCTGGCCCAAGATCTGGGACGCCAACAAGGACAAGGTGTCCAATGCACAGTCTTTGAAGGCGGGTGACGAGCTGGTGATACCGCCGAAGGAGGGTGAGGCGCCCGCTCCGGAGGCCGCTCCGGCTGAGTCCGCCCCCGCTGCGGGTGAGCAGGTATCGCCGGAACAGCCTCCGGTCCCTGAGGCGCCTGCGGCTGCCGAACCGGCCGCTCCCGCGCCGGCTGCCGAAGCCACCGGAGAAGAAGCTCCCGCGGCCGTCACATCGGAAACAGAAGCCACCAGGCCGCTCGCCGACGACCTCGACCTCTACTGCTCGTTCTTTGTATCCGACGGCATCGACGAATCGATCCGGCTGGTCGCGTCCGAACACCAGGACTCGAAGTTCGGGTTCGATGTCGA
Source organism: Acidobacteriota bacterium (assembly GCA_016191015.1). Lineage (GTDB taxonomy): Bacteria > Acidobacteriota > CAIWXX01 > CAIWXX01 > CAIWXX01 > JACPPM01. The sequence goes on from JACPPM010000190.1 coordinate 5,001, forward strand.
CGATCTGGTGTTCATCAACAAGGGGACAGTCGACGGTATTGAGAACGGGATCGAGTACATGGCACTGCGGAGCGACGGAAAGATGGTGCACCCGGCCAGTCACAACAATCTCGGCACGCTCTATGCTATGCTGGGGCGAGCGACCGTCGTGTGCACCTTTGAAAAGGCGAGCATGGTGAGAATCACGCAGGCCTGCTTCGCTATGGAGCTCGGCACGATCATGATTCCCTTCAAAGAAGCGCCGGCTCCGATTGGAAAGTTCAAGCCGACCGAACGGTGCGACCCGGCTACCGGCAAGAACGCCGGCTGGATTGTCCATTCCCAGGACAACATCATCGGGCTCGCGGAAGGGCATAACGTCCTGATCGATCTGGGCAGCCGCGATGGAGTGGTCCCGGGAGACATCTTCACGATCTATCGAGAGGACTTGAGCCGCGGGCGGCTATTGCAGGCGTCGAGCGGGGCCGGCCTCCAGTACAGCCCTGGCGCGGTTGAGGGTCTTCCCCGGTGGGTGCTTGGTGACCTGGTCGTCGTGATGACCCAGGAGAAGACTTCCACCGCCCGAATCGTTTCGACCAACGGCGATATCGCAATCGGCGACAGGGTCGAGTTGCAGTGAGGGGTGGACGAGTCAATAGGTGCTAGTTGTTGATCGGAGGGTGTCCCTGGAATAGCTGAAGCGTCGTGGTGGCTTCGGAGATGCGGGCATTGGCCAGCTCCGCAGTCAACCGCTGAATGCCACGGCCGGGCTACCCCGCGCGTGCAGACTCCTCACCAAACACTTCGGCTTCGAACACCTCGATGAGGGCACCAGTGGTGTAGGCGTTGCGAGGGAGGCCGGCCTTGACGCACCCATTGGCGAGGAAAGCGTCACGGTCCCAGTGGTGTTCGGTGGCCACCTGAGGCAACAAGAGTCCGCGGTACGGGCCCTGCGAAATGATGATCCCGTGTCTGCCTACTTCCACCTCGGACGGATCGTCGGCCCGGATTGGCACCGTCAGGACAGAGATTTCTATCTGGAGATCGGCCAGCTCGGATCTCCTCACAGGAGTGAAACGATCATCCCCGAATGCGGCAGCTTGAGCCGATCTGCGCACGACCTGAACGAGCGGCCGATCTGCGCACGTGTAGCCGATGCAGCCTCTGAGGTCCGACCGCGCATGGAGTGTCACGAACGCGCCCATCTTTTCCATGGTAGCCGGCGGCGTCTGGCCCGGCACAGGGAGCTCGCCGAGGGGTATCTGCAATCTCTCGGCGATCGCGAGGCGCGCCGTTTTGAGGAGGAACGTTCGATCGGATTGGCTGAGCACGACGGTCTCCCGGCGTCGGCCGGCCTCAGGTCTGCTGGAAAAGTCTGCGGAAGCGAATGCAATACTCTGCACCCGAGCTGAGGGCGAGAGCGACAACGAGCCAGAGAGCCGCGAGAGCGAGAACATCGAACTCGCCCAGGTATTTCTGTCCGAGCAGGAGGCAAATCGCCACGATCTGAGTAACCAGTTTCACTTTTCCGAGGGGCGAAGCCGGGATCTGAAGACCATGGGATGCAGCGATCGAGCGGAGGCCGGTGACAGCGATCTCGCGGCCGATGATGATCACAACCATCCACGCCTGCACGAGGCCCTCCTGCACGAGGGCGACGAAGGCAGAACAGACCAGAAGCTTATCTGCAATCGGATCGAGGTGGATGCCCAGCTTGGTGACTTGGCGGCGGCGGCGGGCGATGTATCCGTCGAGCCAGTCGGTGAGTGACGCGACGATCACTATCGCGATCCCGAGTATTTCCTTGCCCTCGAACTTGGTGAGAATGACCACGACAAGGAGTGGCACAGTGAAGATCCGAAAGAGCGTCAGGAGGTTCGGCAGGTTCATCGTGGACAACGGTGGCTCGCGAACGGCTGCCGATTCGGTCGGGGCACACTCGTCAGGCACGTTCATCGCCACAGATGAATCCGATTGCCCCGCCCCTCAAAGCACGTCCTGTGTCCTGCGCAACTGACTCCGTTTCCGATACGGAAATATAGTCCCCTGAGAAGCGCGATGTCAAATCGTATCAGAAGTGCGGCAAAGTCGAAGCGCCGGATCAGGCGAGTCCGCTCCGTACGAAACCGCAGATAGCGTAGACTGCACAGGTTCCCCCGGCTGTCACGTCAGTGCAACGTCCACCTCACCCGTGGGTTGGCGTAGGGCAATCTTCGAGATTCGCGAGTCGATTTCCGGACTCTGAGTTTACCTGTCCTTCGCTGGTGTGATGCAGGCCGGATGCGGACACACGTGAACGAGCTGGACGTTGAGTCACTGATCGGTGAACATGAGGGTCCGGGGCTTTGGACATCGTGCACTCCAGGGATAGAGTAGACTTGCGACGATGAAGACCTTGACAGGGTGGAATGGCGGGGCACGCCCGCTGGTTTCCGTGGTGGTGCTCAACTGGAATGGCGGGGACGACCTTCTGGCCTGCCTGCGGTCTCTCCACGAGCAGCGTGGTGTTGAGCTGGACGTGGTGCTCGTGGACAATGCGAGCACGGATGGATCGGTTGGAAGAGCGCTCGAGCTGTGGCCCTCGCTCCGAATCTTGAGGAATCCAAAGAATCTCGGGTTCGGAGCAGGGGTGAACCGTGGTATCCATGCGACTGTCGCACCATTCGTAGCGCTGATAAACCCCGACGCAGTCGCGGGGACCGGGTGGATCGAGCGGATGGTGAAGAGTGCCGAAGCAGACGCGACGATCGGAATGGTGGCTCCGAAGGTCCTTCTGCTCGAGGAGGGTCCGGAGAGTCGCAGAAGGCTTGACAGTTGCGGGCATCTCCTGGCGCGCGATGGACAGAACTTCTGCCGCGGCCGGGGGGAGGTCGACACCGGGCAGTACGATCGTGCAGAGGAGGTGTTCTCGTTCAGTGGCGCCGCCTGCCTCCTTCGGCGTGCAATGCTGGCACAGATCGGGGGCTTTGACGAGCGGCTGTTCCTCTACGGGGAGGATGCAGAGTTGGGCCTGCGGGCCAGGCTGTGCGGCTGGAAATGTACATCGGCCCCGGCCGCCGTCGCCTGTCATCACCTCTCCCGTGGGCTCGGGCAATTCTCGTTGAAGAAGGCTTTCTATATCGAGAGGAATCGGCTGTGGCTGCTCTGGACTTACTATCCACTCGCGACGATCCTGCAGGCGCCTATCCTCCGCCTGTGGCATTCATGGAGATACGTCAGATTCGTAAGGCGAAGGAAGGGGGAGTTCGCGTGGTGGGTGGCAGCGATCACACCGCTGGTCCTCGTGGCGGCAAAGCTTGCGGCACTCGCCGGTCTGCCCGGGTGTCTCGCCAGGAGGCGCGCACTCTATCTGCGGGGCGGGCGTGGGGCGATGGACACAATGAAGGATATTCTGCGGCGATTCGAGATCACACCGGGAGCGATCGCCGATCGCTACTGAGGAGGCGAGGATTCTGATCATGAAGAGGACGGCTCCAAGGCGATCGCGCCGTGCCGAAACGGGATCGCTCCTTGTGCTTCTGGCCCTCACATGCCTCTGCTACGCCGACTCACTTCGCGTTCCGTTCGTCTACGATGACTCCCTGACGATTCTCGAAGATCCGTCGGTGAGGCTCCAACTACCGCTCAGCTCCGTGGTCAAACTCAATCCGTTCCGCCCCCTGCTGGTTCTCTCATTCCTCCTCAACTACCGATACGCCGGACTGAACCCGTTCTCGTATCACATCGTCAACAGCCTGATGCACTTTTTCAACGGCGCGCTTCTCTTCCTCCTTCTCCGGCGACTGGTGCAGAAACCGACTGAGCGTCCAGAGAGCCTCTACGCTCTCCTCGCGGCTTGCATCGCCGTGGCGCACCCGCTCTTCACCGAGTCCGTGACCTACATATCGTCCCGCTCGACGCTCCAAGCTACCGTTTTCATTCTGCTCTCGCTGCACCTTTATCTGAGCTTTTGCGAAGTCGGACGGGTTTGGCCATGGGTCGGCAGCCTCCTCGCATTCCTGTGTGCGGCGGCGACCAAAGAAATGGGCGCGGTAGCACCCCTTCTTATGGCCCTGCTCGCGCTCTGGCGCCATCCTCGCCTTCGGCGAGCCTGGATGGGCCTTGTCCCTTTCGGTGTTCTCTTCGCGCTCGCCGCATCGTACAGGGCCTATGTCTTCTTCAGAATCGAATACACTACGCTGCCGAGGAGCATCGCATCGAGTATTCTCACTCAACTCGCGGCCCTCCCCACCTACCTCAAGCTCTTTCTGGCCCCCGTCGGTCTCACCATAGCTCATGATCTTCCAACGGCCTCACAGCTCATGTCTCCGGGTCTACTAGTCGGTCTGTGTCTCATCGCGGCCGGCGCCGGTGCCGTTATCTGGAGCTGGAAACGCCGCCCCCTGCCTGCGATCCTGCTGGGGTTCGCGATCGTGAGCCATCTGCCGAGCTCGGGCATTTTCCCGTTGCAGGAGGCGATCACCGAGCACCGCTTCTATCTTCAGGGGCTCTGGCTGTGTGCCCTGACGTGTCTCCCTGCTCTTGCGCAAGCGCCGCGGCTCAGGACGGTTTCGGCTGTCGTTCTGACTGCGGTCCTGGTATGTTTCACCGGGATGACGATTGCGAGGAACCGCGTCTGGCAGAGCGAGGAGGCGCTCTGGGAAGACGCCGTGGCGAAGCAACCGACCTCGGCACGCGCGCTCTCCAACTATGCCGACTGCCTCCGGCTCAAAGGAGACTTCCGGTCGGCGGCCAACTTCTATGTGCGAGCACTGGAGTCGGCACCTGGTAACCTCGATTACACGGTGAATCTCGGCATCAGCCTCGCGAGCGCCGGGCGCGCGGCTGACGCTGAAGCGGTCTTCACGTCAGCGCGGAAGTTGGACCCCCGCTCGCCAAAGCCACTCGTCAATCTGGGGAACCTCTGCGCCATGCGGCGCGACTACGCCTGTGCGAGGGCGCTCTGGGAGGAGGCCATTGTCCTGGCACCGAGCTCGTATGAGGCCCGAGTGAATCTTGCAATGCTCTATCGCGACGTGCTTGGCGACCGGGAGAAGTCCGACGCGCTCCTCGATGAGGCCAGACGGATGGACCCTGTCAGGGCGCTCGATGATCTCTAATCAGCCGGCCCCCTTGCGACGGACGTCTCTGGCCGCCGTGGCCGCGTGCATGATTCTGGTCGCGTCTATCCACGGCTGTTCGCCACGGTCCGGGGCGCGCGGGACGCCTCAACCCGAGGGGCCACCCAACGTCGTCATCTACCTGATCGATGCTCTCCGGTACGACCGTCTGGGAATCAATGGGTTCTCTGCAGGTCCGATCTCACCACGCATCGACGCCTTGGCCGATCAAAGTGTCGTGTTCGACCAGGCTTACTCCTGCGCGCCATGGACAGTCCCATCGGTCACCTCGCTCCTGACTTCTACCTACCCATGCGAACACCAGGTGTTTGTCAATGGCCAGAAGCTGGATCCGTCACTGAGGACCATTGCGGAGAGAATGAAGGCCGCGGGGTATACGACGATTGCCCGATTCAGCAATCCGCTCCTCAACGCCGTTCCTGGACTCGAGCGCGGCTACGACGTGTACGAGTACTCCGGAGGCGACATCGTGACGGAGATCGCTCGGTTTCTTGAGGACGCTCCGACGGGTCGGCCATACTACCTCTATCTTCACACGATCGAACCGCACGACCCGGTGGTCACTCCCGACGAATGGCTCCCGGACGGCGGCAGAGTGGATGCCGAGACGAGAACGGAGATGGGCGAGTTGAAACGCAGGTACAGCGGTCTGACGCGTGCAGATTTCGATGCGAAGCGTCCACTAGGGACGATCGATAACACGGAGGAACAACAGAAAGCTCTGACTCGGTTCTCCGAGTTGAGGCATGCGATCGATTTTCTGTACTCGGCGAGCGTCCGGCGGGCGGACGAAGGTGTCGGGAGAATGGTCGACATGTTGAAGGCGAGGGGCGCGTGGGATCGGACCCTTTTCATCCTCCTGGCGGATCACGGCGAGGAGCTGGGGGACCACGGAGGCTGGTTCCACGAGCATTCGGTTTACGAGGAGCTGATCCATGTGCCGTTGATTGTCCATTTCCCGAGGGGTGAATTCGCAGGGAGACGCGTGGACGAAACCGTGACTCTGGCGGATATCCTTCCAACGGTGCAAGACTGCGCCCGAGGTTCGAATTGGAGTGGCCGCGGGCGAAGTCTGGTGAAGCTCCTCGCGGATGGAAGCCCGCCGGCGGCGCGTGGACCGATCGTGACCACGATGCGTGTCAATAGGAAGAAATACTACCGTCCGTACAAGGAAACGCGAGGGGACATCAATCTCGTGATCCGCGACCGAACGTGGAAGGGGATCTGGAACCTCGAACCCGGGACATTCGAGCTCTACGATCTGAGGCGAGATCCTGGAGAGCACTTTGACGTGAGCGCGCGGAACGAAGGTGTGGTGGGCAGTATGCGCCGATCTGCGGCTGCGTGGCTCAACCGTTGCCGGCAGTCGGCCGTGAACGCCGGGGACGCGACGGATGTGGTGCTGAACGATGAAATGATCGAAGCGCTACGAGCGATGGGCTATATTCAGTAGCAGGGGCCGGTTGAGCGCCGGCGCACGCGCCGCGTATCAGCTCTGCCCGCGCTCCAGCACGGACAGAAAGGCTGGATCGACCGGCGCTCCCATCGATTTGGCTTTCTCAGCCTCGACTTTGGCCTTCGCCAAATCTCCGGCTTTGTACAGGGCGAGCGCGTAATTGAAGTGCACGACGGATTGAGCCCCTGGATTGGCCGCCAGCCGCTCGAATACCCTCAGCGCTCCGCTGTTGTCACCCTTGCGATAGTAAGCCGTGCCCATGTTGATCGACGCCCATTCGTTACCTGGATCGAGAACGAGCGTCTGCTCGAATGACTTGATCGCGAGGTCGTACTCCTTCTGTGCGAGATAGATCTCCCCCAGCTTGAAGTGGGGATAGTAGACGCGAGGCGCCGCCGCCGCGGCACGCTCGTAGAGCGCCTTCGCCGCCGCTGTGTCCTTTGCATCGTTACTCATGTCGGCCAACCTGCTGAGAGATCCATAGTGTTCGGGGTCGCGTTGAAGCTCGGCATCGAAGAATGTGCGCGCCTGCGAGAGCTCGTTTTTCTTCAGATGGAGCATCCCGACGTTGAAGTTCAGTTCGGGGAACTTTGGATCAAGAGCGAGAGCGGTCTCGAAGGCCTGCAAAGCGCCGGCCGCATCGCCGGCTTGGAAAAGGGCGAAGCCCTTTTGAAACAGATCGTTTGCCGTCTGAGGAGGACCTAGCGGCTGTCCGGTAGGACTCACACCCACCGTCGTGGCGGGCCCGGCCGCTTGCTGGAAGGGCGTCACACGGATGTCCACCTCGATCTCTTTCTTGGTCATTGCCTGGACGTCGCGCACGCGAATGCGCAGTTTGTACGAGCCCGGATTGACGCCGGGCACGATGTCGCCCTCGAGGCGCACGCTGGGCTGCCCCTGCGCTGCCGGCCGGTTCTCCTGGAAGAACGTGTAGCTCGACCAGACCACGTCCCACTGTCCAGCCTTCGCTGTGTTGGCACCCAAAATCTCTACGTCGGCCTGCAGATTGTACCTGCTGCCGCGATCGAGTGTCAGCCCGTCCACCCGGCAGGCGATCTGCACGTGCTCGCCGACTGCAAACTCATGCACCGGCTCGCTCGCCCCCGGCCGGCGTAGCTCCAGCATGCTGACCGCGAGCTTGCTGCGGCTGCAGCAGACCATTCCCAACAGCCCCAGCACAATCAAATAGGAAGAACGCTTCTTGAGCATGGCCGTGTCCTGAATCTCATGGCGGTTATCGTGACAACCAGAATGCATCTCCAGGGTTGCGCCTCCCCCGGACGTTCTGATTATACATCGGCGGGCGAAATCCGGAAGCACTTTCCCGGGCGCGCGAAGCCGAAGCCACGAGCAAACTCACGGGGCCGGCAGCTCTCCCGTGAACGAATTCAAGACGGTCCCCGCGTGCCTCGGGTCCTCACCGGTGGACCGTGCTTCAATTGTGGCGGACCCAGCCTGGCAGAGCGCCGGCTTTTCGCGCTTCGTCGGCAAGGTTATCGAGGTCCTTCGTTGCCTGCTCGAGGCGCTTCTTTGCTTCCTCGATTCTAGTTGTGAGGCTATCGATCTCGGTGCGAATCTTGCCGCGATACGCAGCATCATCGGCGGCGTAGTAATTGTTCCAGGCGAGATTGAGCTGGGGCTGGAGCTCGTCGACATCACGCTTCGCAGCGTTCCGGGCGTCAACGAGCCGGGTCGTCTTCAACCGCCAGTGCGCCTCATCACCCTCTGAGGAAAACTTGACGTCGGGCATGGACGTGGGCTGAGCCTCGGGTGCGGATGTCCATCTGACCATCTCATCTGCGGCAGGCTCGGAGTATTTCTGCAAGTCCTCGTTGGTGATCGTGCGAGCAGCCGCCGGCTGGCTCTGCGCCGCCTTCTTGGCCTCGCGCGCCACATCGGCCAACGACTGAGCGACAACCGGCAGTGAGAAGGCAAGCGTGATCGCTCCGAGCACGAGAGCGTGGAAGGATCCGCGGATCGTCATCCTCTGTCCCTCCACACTCCGCGCTCTACTCAGTAAGCCGGAGAGCTACCGCTCCTCCTCACGCCAGACCTGTCCCGCTGTTCCGACGCGTTGCTGCGGGTTGATCTGGCCCGGGCCTGTACCAGGCGTGCCGGCTCCGCCGCCCTGAATGGCCGTGATCGATCCGCCTTCGCTCAGGACATAGACCCCGCCCGGGCCGCCGGCGATACCGGCAGGAACGCCTTCGCCGATGGATGCGCTGGCAGAGCCTGGGGTGACTGGCGTTCCGGCCAGGTTCGTGATGTCCGAGCTGGGGATCGTGCCGGCGAAGCCGCCGGAAGTGAGGCAATCGCCGAAGTCGATAATATATGCGAAGCCTGTGCCCTTGGAGCACGGATCGGCGGGATCCTTCTGGAAGGTGGTGATGAAGGCCTGAGTTCCGAGCACCACCGGGTTGCCCACGAGTCGCTCATCCTGACTCAGATTCAGGAGCGGAATCGAGCCCAGACAGAATCGCTTGCCCTTCGGATCGATGACGCCGAGGCTGTCGGGATCGATCAGCCCATCGACGAAGTTGAACTCGCCCGAGCTCAGCGTGATGCAGTTGTCGCCTCCCGTTCCGAAGAACACGAGCGGGGCATATCCGGATGAAGTGCCGTCGGAGTAGTACTGGAGAGTTCCGGACGGCGTGATCGTGATCGGCTGTGCGCTCGTATTCGCGTCGGGGTTGCCTGTGCTCAGCATGCTGTGGTTCGCGTCGAGGTTTGCGGCCTGAAGCGCGGGATCGTCGTCAAAGAAATGTGGCACGTTCGGCCCGTAAGCAGCCGTCGGCGCCACGGTTCCGGCGTTATTGTCGATCGCGAACTTCCAGATACGGCCCTCGAGATCGCCGACGTAGGCGTCGTCGATGAAACCGTCCAGGTTTTCGTCGACAATAGTCACCCCTCCGAGGAGCTTGTTTTCGTTATCGAGAGGATCGGCCACGTCGTCGGTCAAATAGCTGTAGAGGAGGTCGCCGGTTTCCATCTCGATGATATAGAAGGTCCGGCCGCGGTTGTCCGAGCAATCTCCGTCTCCGCAGTTGGCTTCGTTCGGATCAGCGGCGCTCGATTCCCGCGCGTGGTGGAAGCCGGAACCAGCGAAGGCGACATACTTGGTCGTCGGGATCCCGGCGTCCAGAATCTTGATCTTGCCGATCCTGGGGGTCGAATAGGTGAGTCCGAGGGTTTCTTGCTCCGTGCTGGTCCAATGTTCATCCGTGTCCCAAAGCTGGGTCGGGTTGAACGGGTCGGTCACGTCGATACACCAGAAACCTTCGTTGCCCGGGCCGTAACCGCCCATGATGACGGTCCGCCACTCCAGCCCGTTTCCGACATCGATCTTGACGTCAGAGGTGACGATGTCGCCGTTGATCAGATACCGGTGGTTCGTGACCGTCTGGCCGACAACATACGTGCCCTGCGAGAAGCGGCGGACATCGACTGGGTTCTGGGTGCTGAAAGTGGTGTCCTGGGCGGCATCGAACTTGATCAGATCGTTCAGGATGCCGTTCGGCACGTACGCCCACAATTCGTCTCCGCCATAGTAGAACTTCGATCCGTAGCCGTCATCCCACGTGAGACGCAGGTTGCCCGGGTTGAGGGTGCCATCGTTCGGCAGCCCGGCATAGAACGCGTGGATCATCCCGTCGTCCGCCGCCTGGTAGATGATCGTCGGCCGATTGAAGTTGTCATCGGCGTACCGCACGTATTCGCTGTCAGGGGCGGGTTCCTGAAGTGGTGGGGTAACAACGGCGGCGCTGCCCAGAATCGGTGCACCCATCGCCCCGACACCAGGGGCCGTTTCCAGCCCATACGAATCGCGCACCCAGCGGATGAGGACCGCCCAGTCGGTATCGTTGAAACCGACGACGAAATCGTTGCCCGCCGCCATGTCCGTGGTCACCTGACCGTACTGGCCGAGCGTGGACCCGAACAGTGTCCCATCGGCGCCTGCCTGAATGACATCGCGTGGCAGGAACTCCGTTCGTGTCAACCCACCTCCACCGGCCTCGAAAGACGTGAGCACGAGACTTCGGCTGCGCGTTCGGGCGCCGGCATCCCACAGCAATGTCGGCGGGTTTGGAATCACAACGTTGTGACTGCTGTCATAGTCGAACAGGCGGAATCCCTGGAGGTGACCCTTGAACGAGGGCAGCTCCGCGAATGACGTCACCAGTATGTTCTGGTTCACTCTCACCTCCGAATTACCGTAGCGGTTCGTTGAGGTGTGTCCCGTGATGACCTCCACGTCGGTTGCGAGGACCGGCGGTGAAGAGTTGAACTTGCCGGCTGCGACGGCGGCGAAGGCCGACTGAAGAGATGTGAGCAGCGTGGGCTCGTCGGTGGCGAGGAACGGATCGGATCTTCCGTCGCCGTTTGTGTCGTTGATCGTATCCTCCTCCAGATGCGTGGGGTCGAAGCGGTCGTCGACCTGATCCAGGTCCGAGTCGAAGGCGATCCGATTCACCTGGCTGATGCCATCGGCAGCAAGTGAGAATCCGACGACGAGAACCTTGACGCCGAGGTCGGTGAGACCCCAAACCGTCCCCGTCGTGTCCGTGGCGTCGCCGAGCATCATGTTATCGATATAGGCAAGCGGGTCGTTGTCGATCGTGCCCGGAAGGGGACATACCGGACCGCTGCTCTGCTTGCCATCGGTGATGACGATGAGGAAGTTCTTGCGGCACCCGTTGTTGAAAAAGGAGCGCGTATCTTCAGTGATCGTGGACGGTTCGCCGCTGCGTGGCGTCCAGACCGCGGGAGCGGGAAGTGAGCTATTCCTCGTGTCCGCTGCCCCGGTGAGCGACTTGAAGAAGTCAAATGTACAGTACATCGATTCGATCAGCGGCGTATTGCCTTTCGCAACCAAGCCGGCGTATTCGGGACTAGTCGAGTCGGCGGTTATGTCCGGCCCGACCCCGCCCAAGGTCACGGCCGAGTTCTGATACGCCAGCTTGTCATTGATCAGCGAGAGCGCAGGATTGGTCGGAACGAGTGAATCGGGAGTGATCGTCGCGTGGAACTGCCAGTTGTCATCCATTCCCGAGTCCTGACTGATGACGGCGGCGCCATCCTTGAACTGAGCACCGTCGGTCGTGTCGAGCTCGCCCAACGCCTGCCCGCACGCACTGAGATCACCGCCCAAGTCCTTGTAGACCAGGCCGTTGTCGAGGAAGACGCCGACCAGTTGCCGCGTGCCATCCCAGGGATCGACGATGTCGTTGGTCGAATCTCCGTTCGCATCTTGAGTGTCATAGGCCGCCCAGGTCAGATCACGCAAGGCGATTCCCGCTGCGTGAGCATCGGCATATCGAAGCCTATCGCTGGGCGGATCGCCATCCAGGTTGGTAGGGTCGAGCAGGTTGGCGTTGTCGGAGGGTGGGATGGTGGGCGAGCGCGTCCACAACCACTGGTAGAATCCAGACGTGTAGTTTCCGCCGACGTAGTCGCTCCAGGGGAGGTACGGCCCGACGAGGTTGTAGTCGGTGCCGACGTCGAAAGAACCATCGTTGCCGACGTCATACCAGTACTCGCTCTTGAGATCTCCGTCGTGGTCGGTGAACTTCACGAGCGTGAGAAGCCCGGTGGTTGGATCGCCCGTACGCAAGGTCAGGTTGCCCGGCGTTGCCGAGACGAGCTGGCCGAGAGCGTCTTGAGCGAAGAGGAAGTCATAGTCATACTCAATCGTCACCTGGTTCGAGGCGCTGTTGTAGTATCGCTGGTTATACGTCGAGAGACCAATGTTGATCTTATCGCTGTTCTCGGCGATCAGCTTCGTCAGAGCTCTCTTGAGGATGTCCATCTTCGATCGAGGGTCGTCTGCTCCGGTCCGGAGCCCGATGTTGTCCGGATTCTCCTCCATACTTCCCGAGGTGTCGATCAGGATCATCAAGTTGGCCGGGATCTGGTTGGCCACGGACGCCAGCGGGTCGTTGCAGTTCTCGACTGGCGTCAACGGCGACAGAGCCGCCCGCGGTGGGGCCGGCGTTGTCGCCGCTCCAGCGTCACGCGGGACTCCTTGCAAAAACAGGAGCGCGACAAAAGAGTGGAGGAGGACCCAACAGGTGAATTTTCTTGTCTGTGTGTTTATCATCGACTTCCCTCTCAAGCTGGGATTATTTCGCTCTAACTCGTGTGATTAGGACTCGCCGAACCCGACGGTCTGCCCGATCGGCGGACCGCCCGTGCCGCCCTGCTGCGACCCCGGCACGTCTCCGTATGGGGTGCCGTCGGGGTTGACGAGCTCGACCGCCATAACGATATCTTTGACGCTTCCATACCGGCCGACAACACGCACGCGAACCTGGACCGCGTATTTGTCGAAATCGTATTCGTCAAGCGTGCCGTCGGAGCTGCCCGGGGTGCCCGGGCTGTTCCAGTCCGAATCGCCTTGGATTGCCTCGAGGAACACCGTGTAGTACGAATACGAGGCCGCCCACTGGCTTTGGCTGGGGGATGACGAAGTGATCATCGGCACGTTTTGTATCGCCGTGCCAGTCATGTCCGTCAGCACGGGAGATGTGGTCGCATCAAAATCGTCGGCATTTGCGACGACATTGTAGACTGTTTCAGCTCCACTTGTGGATTGGCGGTTCAAAGTCCAGTTCCCCTGGCTCAGCATCGTGTCTGCATCCGGCCCTTCCTGTCGAACATGTGTGGTCGGCGGCAGCACCGCTTCCCACGGGTAGTCGAGGTAGCCGGCCGTCGGCTTCTGCCTCAGCACGTTCAGCGCGTACCGGAGGCCCCCGTCGCCGACGTTCAGATTCTCCTTGTTGATCTGCGTGGCCATCGCCACCTTCGTGTCGGTCTCGGTGATCAGGATCAACGAGAGACCGATCACCGAAATGGCCACGGCGACCAGGATCGTAATGACCACAGCGACGCCGTCTTCAGATCGGATGGTTTTGGTGAATCGATCCATGGCTCCCCCTCCAGCATTCAACCCAAAGACCGGACCGCACGGACTTTGGAACTTGGACTTCGGACTTCGGATTCCAAACATTGTGCCCCCACTACATCGGCGGAAGGTTGCGATTGCGGATGTCGACAACTTCCTGCAAAAACACCCGGGCACGCGCATCCGGTGTGATGTTCGCATCGTGATCCTCGACCCTGGGTCTGTTATAGAAGAGCGGCTCGTTGAACTGCGTCACGTCGCCGACCGCGCCACCCACCCCTGTCTTACTGACGTCGCGCTGATCCGCTCGGACGATCATCGAGATTCGGAGATATCGGATACGATGCGGCTTGTCAGACTCCGGCACTAACGTCGAGTCGGTGTACGACGCCGGGTAGCGGAAGTATGGAGCCGTTACTCCGGGACCCCGCTCGAGGATACCGTTGATGTTGTCATCGTCGCCGTTGTCGTCCAGATAGGCGAAGGAGAACTGCAAATCCTCGACGTTCTCGGCGATGTTGCTCCAGACCAGATTCGGGTCGCAGTGATTCGCTTCGCCTCGCTGGAGCGAGGGATGATCGCCGTTCACGTTGAAGATCCGGTAAGCAATATACTTGAAGTCGTTCGCCAATCTGATCCGGCCACCGTTGAACACCGTCGCGTCCGTACTCGGCGTCCCGGGAAGCCCCTGGGGAACGTTGAAGGCGGACTGGCCCGGCGTGTGGATGACGTTGACCCACTGATCCACGCCCCCGGCCGGCTGATACGGCGATGCACCACCTCCGCCCCTGGCAGCCTCAATAATCGTGTAAATACTCCCCGTGTCATTCTCAACGATCCACAAGTCGTTGCAGGTGGCATCCTCCTTCTGGGAGTTACCACATGCCTCCATGTAGTCGGCGAGATCGTTCTTGCTCACGCCGTTGGCGGGGACGCTCAATGCCGCGTTCTGAATCTGCCCGCCGGCCATCGACTCGGACAAACTGAACACACAGGGCGACCCGGCACCGGGCGCCGTCATGAACTCGATGAAATCAGGGTGTGCGGCCGGGTTGTCCCCCCCGCCGGTCGTGCCATCGCCGGCCTGACCTACGCCGGGATTGTCACCGTTGATAAAAGCAATGACCGTGCCCTCGGGCAGTGACGCCCCGGCCATCCTCACGTCCTTCGTGATCAGGTCCATCGCTGAGCGGGCGTTCGCAAGTATGTCCGCCCTCTGGGTCGTCTGGCGGGCCATCTTGCTCTGGCTGTTGAACAGCGCGAGCATCCCGGCCATGACAGTCAGGAAAAGGAACGTGGCAATCAACATCTCGACCAGTGAGAAGCCGGCTTCCTGCCGCTTCCCTCCGGGGACTTCACATATCGGATTCAGATGCTGTGCTTTCATATCTTCCACCCTCCCTCTGCATGTCCCCACTATGGACACGCGGCTCCACCGTTGATACCACCCGTGCCCGCGACAATGTTGATCGTGGGATCCTGCATGTAGAAGATCATGTCCGTTCCGCGCTGCCGCTCCCCCGACCCATAGGCCACTCCGGCGAATCCTGCCCTGCCGCCAGTCCCCAGCATCGCTCCGCTGCGCACCGGGATCACTCGCACGGTCACCTGCACGGAACCGAGCCTTACCACACCTCCACCGGGAGGGCACTCGAGCCGGTAGTACCTCTGGTAGGCCGCGTTGGGGTTAGTTGAATCGAGCAAGAAGAGAGGGCTTCCTAGCGGGCTCCCGGGCGGCACAACCGCGGCTGCATCGCTTTGAGTCAATTGATCCATGTTCCACGGCACCGCCGCGACATCTTGGGCCCGCACGGACCTGATGCTGTCGGCCAGCCCCTGGGCCAGTGATAACGCCGATGTCATCTGGCGCGATTTCGATGAATTCAGGTTGCTCATGATCAGCAACGTCGAAATCGCCATCATCGCCGCAGCCGCGATCAGCAGCGAAACAAGGACCTCGATGAGCGTGAACCCTGTGTCGTTCGTCGGGCGCCGCTTCCGCTGATCCAATACCGTCGATTTGGCTCTCATCTGCATGGCTCTTGATACCCCTCCTCCCTCATTCGGCCGTCGTCACTACCTTGATCCCCTGTCTCAGCTCCTCGGGGTGCGTCGGATCGTTCACCACCTGGTAGTAAGCGTTGTTGTTCGTCACCGGCGAGAAATTGGAACTGGCCAGATCGAGTTTCCCCGTGTAGACGCTCCCTCGCGTGTTGGCCCTCACATACGCCGGTGCGACCGCTCTGGGCGACCTCCGGAGATAGACATCTATCCTAGGAGGCCTGTTGTTCTGATTCGCGGCCGTGGGGCTGTGGGTCACCGTGCCGTCGGAATTAAACGTGAGAACCAACGGCGTGACCATATCGTCTCCCACGTCCCAACCGATCTGAACGAGATCCGATGGCTTCTGGATTGTCAGGAGCTCGGTCTTATACACACTCGACAGCGAGTTCGCACTCTGCCAGCCTTCCACATATGAGAGGATAGTCCGGTCCGCCAACATCGCGTTGAAGGTGATCGTCACCGGAGCCCGCGTGTCGACGGCCCGCAGCCGGGCCTTCTGGAACATCATGCTGATCCGCTGAGCCGTCCCCTTGATCCGCCAGCCATAGTAAAACGTCTTCATCGTAGGCAGGCCGACGGCAGCCAGAAGCCCCATCAGCGCAAGGACCACCAGCAATTCTGTGAGAGAAAACCCCGTCTCGCCCCGGCCGGTCTTTCTCCTGTTCATGGCGCCTCCATCTCGGGTAGGTTTGCAAGAAGTGTGCCGACCGGAAGACTCCCGGTCGAGACTGTTACGGATGCTGTCGATCAATAGGATAGACCATCCGCGACAGGTTTTTCAACACCCATCTGAAGACCGCCTTCCAGGGGCGCACGTCAGGCTGTGTGTAAATTGGTAACGATGTGTCGCGCCTGTCGGCTGTCGATGCCTCGATGGTGTTGCCGCCTGGTGCTAGGGCCCCTCGATCACTCGCGCGCGCGCCTCTGATCGAAACCACACGGCAGATTCGCGGGGGCGAGCGAACTGTCCAGATACGCGCACCTTCACAACGACAGATGAGCGATCAAAACCGGTTCTGCCTTCTTTACCTTGCTTCGCCCTCTAGTGTATGGTAGAAGGGTGCCTATCGAAATAGGAAGTACGAACTCAGTGCGCCTCGAATACTCAGCCAGGACTGACACAGGACGTAAGCGCAAGGGGAACGAGGACAGTTTCATCATCAACGACGAAGAGGGACTCTTCGTCGTTGCCGATGGGTTGGGGGGCCACGCAGCCGGCGAAGTGGCCTCCAGACTGGCTGTCGAGAGCATCGAGGAGTTCGTGCGAATGACCGGGTCCGATCGCGAGATCACGTGGCCGTTCGAAATCGACGACTCGATGCCGCTGGACGCCAACCGGCTAAAAATCGCGCTCCGCCTCGCGAATCGGAAGGTGATCAAGTTTCCGGAGGAGCGGCACGAATATCAGGGGATGGCGACGACGGTCGTATCGATGCTCTTCTCGGACAGCACTATCTATATCGGGCACGTCGGAGACAGCCGCGCCTACCGGGTGCGGGATGGCCAGATCACGCAGCTCACGAACGACCATAGCTGGGTCAATGAGCAGGTCGTTTCCGGAGTGTTGACGAGCAATCAAGCGAGGAATCACCCTTTGCGCAATGTGGTGACTCGCGCTGTCGGGAGCCGCTGGGACCTGCAGGTTGATCTGCTCACCGAGGACGCCAAGGATGGCGACCTCTACCTGCTCTGCTCTGACGGCCTCTCCACGATGCTCGATGACGATGAAATTCTTCAGATCCTGAAGGCCGCGTCGACAGCTGAAGCTGCGTGCGAGAGGCTGATCGAGAGGGCCAATGAGGCGGGTGGCGAAGACAACATCACGGCGATCGTCATCCGCTGCCAGGCGTGAAGCCGGACGAGCCGCCGGACAGGATACCGAATTCGGAAGCCGGAGGCGGCTGCGGTCGCACCCGGTCGCGAGTGGAATGATCAAGCTGTAGGAAAAGCTAAGCCGTGGCGAGTCGAACCCCTGCCATCGAGGACCCGGTGCTGACCCGCCCTCGCGACATTCGAGCGGACTCATGATGCCAGAAAAACCGGAACGGATCGGAAAGTACGTGGTCCTCGACATCCTTGGCAAGGGCGGCATGGGGATCGTTTACAAGGCCCGCGATCCCGTTCTCAATCGTACGGTCGCAATCAAGATGATGGTGACGGCGGGAGCCGATGATGAGCTGCGGACTCGATTCTACCGCGAAGCGCAGTCGCTCGGGACGCTCCGCCACAAGAACATCATGACGATCTATGACCTGGGTCAGGAAGGTGAGAACCCGTACATGGCGATGGAGTTTCTCACCGGCGTCGATCTCGACAAGACCATCAAGGCGAAGCAGCCCATGGATCTGACCAAGAAGATCGACATCATCCGCCAGGTTTGCGACGGCCTCGAATGCGCCCACAAGGCCGGCATCATTCACCGCGATATCAAACCGGCCAACATCCGGGTTCTGGATGATAGCACCGTGAAGATCATGGACTTCGGGATTGCCCGAATGTCCAGCTCGGCCACGATGACCCGCAGCGGTCTGATCATGGGCACCGTCCACTATATGTCCCCGGAGCAGATCAAAGGGATGAAGGTGGACGGCCGGAGCGACATATTCTCCGTGGGAGCGGTCCTCTACGAGCTGCTCACCTATGTCAAACCCTTCCACGCCGAGACGATGACATCGGTGCTGTATAAGATTGTGAACGATCGTCCACCGGCGCTTCAGACCCTCGGCATCAGCTCGCCGCCCGAGCTCGAAAAGATCCTCGACAAGGCGCTCGCGAAGGATGTTTCAACGAGGTATTCGGAGATCGGGAAGATGGCACGTGATCTGCGCGAGCTGAACGAACGGCTCAAACGGGCGAGGCAGGATGAAGCGGTGGCCCAGCAGATCGACGGCTTGCTGGCTGAGGGTGAGCAGCGGATGCAGGGGAGGGAGGAGGCTGAGCCGCCTGCGGTGACTCAACTGCTGGCCGAAGGGAGGGAGCTATTTGCCGGTCAGTTCTACGAGGACGCCCTGGAGAGGTTCCGCGACGCACTGGCCCTCGATCCCGGCAATGTGGAAGCCGTCTCATTGATCGAAGGGTGTGAGGAGCGTGAGGAGGACGAGAGGCGAAAGATACGGAGCTTCATCGAAAGCCGCCGGCACGAGGTGGATACGGGTCCCCAGTACGTGGAGTTCGACCAGGCGGCCCAGGTGCCGCCACCCCCGCCGATGGGCATCGACAGGTCCCACGAGGCGACGGCGATCCGTGGAATTCCGACGGTCAAGGTGAAGACGAAGGCGAGCGCCCCCGCTGTGCCACCTGTCTTCTCGATCGCGATCAAGGCGTTGGCCGCGGCTCTTGCCATCGCGATCGTCGTCCTTCTGCTGCTCCTCTTCGACTGGCTCAGGCAGCCGGCGCCGGCGCCAGCGCCCGGCCCCGCGGACCAGCCGCCAACCAGCAGCATGCGGGTGCCCGCTGCGGGAGACGGCGGGGACAGAGTTGACCAGGACGTGCCCGGAATCCCGATGCGCGGAGACGCGCGATTGTGTTAGGATTCGCCCGCCACCGTTTCGGTGGCACGTGAGGACGCTCCTCCAGCGGAAGGAAATCGAATGCTTGCTAGATTGATGCCGAAAGAGGGCCGTTTTTTTGATTATTTCAATTCCTCGGCCGACAAGATCCTGGAAGGCTGCACGGTTTTCGAGAAACTGCTCCACGATTACGACAACCTGGGCACCTACGTCCAGGACATCCGGAAGCTCGAGCATGAGTGTGATGAGATCACGCACCAGGTGATCGACCTGGTGAACAAGGTTTTTATCACGCCGATCGATCGTGAGGACATCCAGCTCCTGATCAAGACGATGGACGACGTCATGGATCTGATCCAGGCGGCGACTCAGCGGATGGAGACATACGAGATCCGAAGCGTGCCGAACGGGCTGCCGAGCATGGCCCGCGTCCTCACACAGGCGGTGATCGAGATGAAGAATGCGATCAGGGTGCTCGAGAACTTGCGCGATCCGAAAGAGCTCCTGCAGCACTGCATCGAGATGAACCGGCTGGAGAACGAATGCGACACACTCGCGCGCGAGTACATCGGCCGGCTGTTCCGCGAACACCAGGACGACCCTCTGCTCGTGATGAAGCACAAAGAGGTCTACGAATCCGTCGAGGAGGCGCTGGACCGTTGTGAAGACGTGGCGAACGTGATCGAAACGATCACGATCAAGCACACCTAGCCCAGTAGGCGCGCTCCGTGCTCACACTCGTCATCGCCATCATAGTCGTCGCGCTGGCCTTCGACTTCATGAACGGGTTTCATGATGCGGCCAACAGCATCGCGACCATCGTCTCGACTCGGGTCCTCTCGCCCAAGTACGCGGTGGTCTGGGCGGCCTTTTTCAATTTCGTCGCCTTCCTCGTCTTCGGCCTCCACGTCGCCAACACGATCGGCAAGGGGATCGTGCGCGCCGAGGCGATCACGTTCATGGTGATCCTGGCAGCGCTGATCGGGGCGACAGTCTGGGACATCATTACATGGTGGCTCGGGCTTCCCACCAGCAGCTCACATGCCCTGATCGGCGGATTCGCGGGCGCCGCCCTGGTCTACTTCGGCTTCGATGCTCTCATCTGGGCGGGGTTACAGAAGGTCGTGCTCTTCATCGTCGTCTCGCCTCTGCTCGGGCTGATTTTCGCCCTGCTCACCTCGATCGTGGTGCATTGGACGGTCAGGCACCAGACCTCCTGGAAGGTGGACACGTGGTTCAGGCGTCTCCAGTTGGTTTCCGCAGGTCTCTACAGTCTCGGGCACGGCGGCAACGACGCCCAGAAGACCATGGGGATCATCGCGATCCTCCTGTTCAAAGCCGGATACTTGGGGCCCGTCTTCTACATTCCTCTCTGGATCGTTCTGGCCTGTCACGCCGCCATCGCTCTGGGCACACTCTTCGGCGGCTGGCGCATCGTGAAGACAATGGGCATGCGTATGACGCGACTCAGACCGATCGGCGGGTTCTGCGCCGAGACGGCCGGGGCCGCCACGCTGTTCCTCGCTACCGGTTTAGGCATCCCGGTCTCCACGACCCACACGATCACCGGTGCCATCGTCGGCGTCGGCGCGACACACCGCGTCTCCGCCGTCCGATGGGGTATCGCCGGCCGGATCATCTGGGCATGGATCCTCACGATCCCGGGCTCAGCCATCATCGCAGCCGCTACGTATGCGGTCGCCAGGCTCTGGGGATACAGCTAAGAGTGCTGGGTGCTGGGTGCTGAGCGACCCCTACTCCAGTCAGTCCTTCCAGCGGCAACTTGAAACTTGAAACTTGAAACTCGAAACTTGAAACCCGTGGATCGCCTTGACACCACGGCCCCGCGCCAATATCATGTAACGCTCGCGCCGGCACGATACCCTGCCGGAGTGCGGGAGAATACGTACGGAGAAGGAGATGGATTTGATGAAAGTGAGACCTCTTCATGATCGCATCCTGGTGAAGCGGATCGAAGAGAAGGAGATGATCCGTGGCGGGATCATCATCCCGGACACCGCGAAAGAGAAGCCGATGGAAGCCAGTGTTGTCGCCGTCGGGAGCGGCAAGACCGCCGAGGGCGGAAAGAAAATCGCACTCGAGGTGAAGGTTGGCGACACGATCCTCATCGGCAAGTACTCGGGTACGGAAGTGAAGATCGACGGTGAGGAGTACATCATACTGAGCGAGGACGAAGTCCTCGGAACGATTGGCCGGTAGGCACCGGCTGGACTAGTCAGGATTTCAGGAGGCGAAATATGGCAAAGCTGATTACTTACGGCGAGGATGCTCGCCGAGCGATTCTGACCGGCGTCAACAGCCTGGCTGACGCGGTGAAGGTGACGTTGGGTCCGAAGGGCCGCAACGTTGTCCTCGACAAGAAATTCGGATCCCCGACGATCACCAAAGACGGCGTGACGGTGGCGAAGGAGATAGACCTGAAGGACCCGCTCGAGAACATGGGCGCGCAGATGGTGAAGGAGGTCGCGAGCAAGACGTCGGATGTGGCCGGTGATGGAACGACGACGGCCA
Organism: Acidobacteriota bacterium; assembly: GCA_016191015.1. Lineage (GTDB taxonomy): Bacteria > Acidobacteriota > CAIWXX01 > CAIWXX01 > CAIWXX01 > JACPPM01. The sequence goes on from JACPPM010000190.1 coordinate 26,562, forward strand.
CGGTGCTGGCGCAGGCGATCTTCCGAGAAGGTATCAAGAGCGTGACCTCGGGAGCGAACCCGATGCAGGTCAAGCGCGGCATCGAGAAGGCCGTTGACGCAGTGGTGGCCTATCTGAAGAGCATTTCGAATCCCGTGAAGGCTGCGAAGATGATCGCGCAGGTCGGGACGGTCTCGGCGAACAACGACGAGACGATCGGCGAGATCATTTCTAAGGCGATGGAGAAGGTCGGCAAGGACGGCGTGATCACGGTCGAAGAGGCCAAGACGCTCGACACGACTCTCGATGTGGTCGAGGGCATGCAGTTCGACCGCGGGTACCTTTCGCCCTACTTCGTAACTGACTCCGAGCGGATGGAAGTGGTGCTCGAGAACCCCTTCATTCTGATCCATGAGAAGAAGATCAGCTCGATGAAGGACCTGCTCCCAGTCCTCGAA
>JACPPM010000183.1 GCA_016191015.1 Acidobacteriota bacterium
AACTGAGTCAGGTAGCTCGCGTCGGGCAGAATATCGCCTGTGGCAGGGTCCCGCCCGTTCCACGTCCAGGCCAGATCGACCGTCGCCGAGCATTCCTTCATGCGATCGCCCTTCCCCGGCTGGTGTTTGCAGACGACCTTCTTTATCTGGAGTGCCGTGTACACGGTGCGACCGCTGGGGTCCTGGATTCGTACATCCGCTCTCAGCACCCACACAAAGGGATGTCGAGCGAGGACCCGAGCTTTCGCAGTGAACGTGTTTGTGCCTAGCCCCGGCGAGAAGGCGGCCTTCGCCCACATGGCCTCCGTGATCTCGAGCGTCAATGGTTCAGCGTGCTGACCCGATGCGGGCGCGTCGATCACAGGATCTCCGGGCGCGAATGTCTCCTCTTGAAGCAGAAAGCGCCTCGCCCCCACAGAGCAACCAATGAGAGCCGCCAGGAACAGCACCACCGTCGTCCACCGGACTTTTCGTAGAGCATCGACCATGACTCCCCCTTCAGCTCAGCTCACCGTGAGCATTCGATCTCAGTAGATCCGCATGATATGCGCCAAACAGTCCGCAGCCGCGTCATATTCTCGACCGCATCGCCCAGGACCAGCACGTCCACAGGTACATCATCGATTGTGATGCATTCTACCCCCCCCGGACAGCGTGTCAAGTGCTGAATCTCGGACAATTTCAACCGGGCTACGCGCTCTGACGAGAAATCGGGGAGACGGGACCCTTGTCTTTGATCGGCGCTGCTACCGTGTCGGTTTCCCGCAGCCCACGCACCCGTGTCAATGTTGGTATCGCTTCTTGTGCCGAGCGTAGCAGAGCGGGCCACCATCTGGGATGTGGAAGGGTGCCACTCACAAGCGCCCGCCCTCACCAGACTCATTCCTTGGCCGGCGTTGGGGTAGATTTCGGGGCTGTCACATCGCTCGACACCTTCGCTCGTGCCGATGCCTGGGCGCGACGAGTGCGAGCCGCACAAGCCTCACACAGGGGTCGCTGGGCCTGTTTTCCACCCAGCCACGTGCAGACTGGACGGCTTCTTCCGCAACCAGCGCACGTGTGGCGGGGCTGGTGGTGCCTTTGATAGCAGCGCTCGCAAATGGATTTGCGGCCATCTCCTGTGCCAACCCACTTGCAGGCCGGACGTGTCTGCCCGCACTCAGTGCACTGGTACCGGGGCTGATAGTATTTCCTTTGGCATCGCCCGCAAATTGGGTCCCCGTGGGACGTCCTGCTGTGAATCGCGGCCTGCTTGTGGCACCGGCCGCAACGGCCCCTGGGGCGGTGGTTGCTCCTGTAGCATCGATCGCACACGGCTCCCTGATCGGTCGGCCGGGTCATGGACACCATCCCTAACTGTCCGCATTCGGCGCAGATACGTTTCGGTCGGTGACTTCTCTTGTAGCACGTGCCGCACACTGCTTTGCCATCGGGGGTGCGGAAGGCAACCCGTCTGACCCTGCCGCACTCGATGCACGCCGCTCTGGGTCCGACCCGGGCATAACAGCCGTGGCAGACGGGCCCGCGACCTTCCATGATCACCGCCGCGGGCCTCATCCGTCGGCACTCAGTGCACTTGTGCAGGGGACGGTGTCCTCTGTTGTAGCAGGCCGCGCAGACCGGTCTTCCGTCTCGTGTGCTGCCGGCTATCCTGCGCGTCTCTCCGCACTCGCCGCATCGCCTGGCGGGCCGATGCTCCCGGTTGTAGCACGAGCCGCAGACGGGCCCGAGGTGCGGCACGATAGCCGCCGCCACTGCCAGGCGCCCGCACTCTGCACATGGCTGCTTGCGCCGGTAGGTCGTGTTGTAGCACCTTGAGCAAACGGGTCCCCGCCCATCGATCACAAGGTGGACTATGCGCACCTTGTGGCAGTCAGCACAGACCCGCTTAGGCCGGTAGTACTTGCCATAGCAACGAGAGCACACGGGACCACGGTCCGGAGTGAAGGCATGTGTGATTGCTACGGTTCCGCATGACCCGCACTCCCTCCTGGGGCGGTAAAGCTTTCTGTAGCATCGTGGGCAGACTGGACCTATGTCGGGCAGGCAAGCATTGGCCGGCGATAGTCGACCACAGGAGCCGCACACGTGCCGAGGCATATGTGTGCGGAGGTAGCATGGGTTACAGACTGGTTCGCCTGTAGGCAATCGGAATCCCACGGCCCTTCGCAGACCGCAATCGTGGCATTCCTCCACAGCCGTGTGGTAACAACAAGCCCCGACCGCCACGCCGTCCGAGCGAATGAAGTGGATGCGTGAGCTCCGTCCACAGATGCCGCATGTGCCGGGACGTTGGGTGTCACGCCGCCCCGCGCAGTCAACACACAGAAAAGCGTGGCCGGTGATCTCCCCTTCAGCGTTGCGCTGTGGGCGGAGGAAACATATGCGCCATTCCCGGCAGAGTGCGCACCTGTGTCGCTCGCGACGCGCCCCCTTCTGAACCGCCTTTGAGGGTGCGTGCAGCCTGGTGCACTCGCTGTCACCGCAGATCGGACACGACACCTCGGCCCTTGCCATGCGACCATTCTAGCATGGTCACTGCCAGCTGCCGGCGCGACGGCACTCGACCAGGGCCAAGCGACAGCAGTCCTTGATCCCCCTGACTCTTCCGTCAATCTTGTGGCACCTCGCCTTGAGCTTGACGCCATCCTGTCGGCGGCCTAGATTCTGGTCGTGACAAGCCAGATGGACCTGAAGAGCCCTGGTCCGGACTGGCCGGCTACGTTGGAGGAGGTGCGCATCTTCGCTTTGCGACCCGGCGCCATCCCTCTGGCCACGCATCCGACTGTATCGGGAGAGGAGCCCGAGTCGCCGCGATCAGCATAGTCCTCCCCACTGATTCCTGCTCCCAGATTAATCTTGACACTTTAGTACAGATTGAATATCCTTGCGGTATGCGGATGCGAGGGACGGACGAGGGGGATTGATGAGCACCGAGACCGACCGGATCGAGCAGATCGCGACGCAGGAATACAAGTATGGCTTCGTGACCGAAGTCGACACCGACGTCGCGCCGCCGGGGCTGAACGAAGACGTCATTCGGATGCTTTCGGCGAAGAAGAACGAGCCGGAGTTCATGCTGGAATGGCGGCTGAAGGCGTATCGCCATTGGCTGACGATGGTGGAGCCGACGTGGGCGAACGTCCATTACCCGGCGATCGACTATCAGGCGATACGGTATTACGCAGCGCCCCGGATGAAGCCCAAGGGCCCGGACAGTCTGGACGAGGTCGACAAGGAGATCTTGCGGACATACGAGAAGCTCGGGATTTCGCTCGAAGAGCAGAAGCGGCTCACGGGGGTGGCGGTCGACGCAGTTTTCGATAGCGTCTCGGTGGCGACGACGTTCAAAGACAAGCTGGCGGGACTCGGCATCATCTTCTGTTCGTTCTCGGAAGCCGTCCAGCAGCATCCCGAGCTAATCAAGAAATATCTCGGCTCGGTGGTGCCATACAGCGACAACTTCTTTGCAACGTTGAACTCTGCCGTTTTCAGCGACGGCTCGTTTTGTTACATTCCGAAGGGCGTGCGGTGCCCGATGGAGCTGTCGACGTACTTCCGGATCAACACGGCGGACGTGGGGCAGTTTGAGCGGACGCTGATTGTGGCGGAGGAAGGGAGCTACGTGAGCTACCTCGAGGGCTGCACGGCTCCGATTCGCGACACCAACCAGCTTCACGCGGCGGTCGTCGAGCTGGTGGCTCTTGACGATGCGACGATCAAGTACTCGACCGTGCAGAACTGGTACCCGGGTGACAAGGAAGGCAGGGGGGGAATCTACAACTTCGTGACGAAGCGGGGGAAGTGTGTGGGTGCGCGGTCCAAGATCTCCTGGACTCAGGTTGAGACCGGCTCGGCGATCACCTGGAAATACCCAGGCTGTATTTTGCAGGGGGACGACTCGATCGGCGAGTTTTACTCGGTCGCGGTCGTCAACAATCTCCAGCAGGCCGACACCGGGACGAAGATGATCCACATCGGGAAGAACACGCGCAGCACGATCGTCTCGAAGGGCATCTCGGCGGGGCGCGGGCAGAACAGCTACCGAGGTTTGGTGAAGATTTTGAAAAAGGCGTCTGGGGCCCGCAATTACTCCCAGTGCGACTCGCTCCTGATCGGCGACAAGTGCGGCGCGCATACGTTTCCTTATCTCGAGGTCTCCAACAGCAGCTCACAGGTCGAGCACGAAGCATCGACGTCGAAGATCAGTGACGATCAGCTCTTCTACTGCCGCCAACGTGGCATCAAGAGCGAAGATGCTGTCAACATGATCGTGAACGGATACTGCAAGGAGGTCTTCAAGCAGCTTCCGATGGAGTTCGCGGTCGAGGCGCAGAAGCTGCTGGGGGTATCATTGGAAGGCAGTGTCGGGTAGATGAAAGCTCAAAGGCACGGAACGACCGGTCCCGGTCCCGCGACTTTGGATCTTGGACTAGAGTGAGGGCAGATGCTGAAAATACGGGGGTTGCGCGCGTCGGTTGGCGGCAAGGAGATCCTCAAGGGTGTCGACATGGCGGTGAACGCGGGCGAAGTGCATGCGATCATGGGGCCGAACGGGTCGGGCAAGAGCACGCTGGCGCATGTATTGGCGGGGCGCGAAGGGTACGTGGTCACCGGAGGCGAGGTGGTGTATGAGGGCAAGAACCTGCTCGAGCTGGCGCCTGAGCTTCGCGCGCGCGAGGGTGTCTTTCTCGCGTTTCAGTACCCGGTCGAGATCCCTGGCGTCAGCAACACGTACTTCCTGAAAGCGTCACTGAACGAGATCCGCAAGCACAGAGGTCTGGAGGAGCTCGATGCGGTCGACTTCCTCAGCCTGGTGCGGCAGAAGCTCAAGATCGTCGACATCGATCAGGATCTGCTCAACAGACCGGTCAATGCGGGCTTCTCGGGAGGCGAGAAGAAGCGAAACGAGATCTTCCAGATGGCCGTGCTTGAACCGCGCCTCGCGATCCTGGACGAGACTGACTCCGGCCTCGACATCGACGCACTCCGGACCATCGCCGGGGGTGTCAACAAGCTCAGGAGCTCCGACAAAGCCATCATGGTGGTCACGCACTACCAGCGTCTCCTGCATTACATAGTCCCTGACTTCGTGCACGTCCTGCTGGATGGTCGCATCGTCAAATCGGGTGGGAAAGAGCTGGCGCTCGAGCTCGAAGAAAAGGGCTATGACTGGGTCCAGGAGGAAGTTGGAGCCCAGTCGCGATGAGCACCTCATTGCAGGGGGACGGCGTGCCCCATGGATCAAGGATGAAGTGTCATGGCTGAGATCGCCGAACGCACCGGGAGCTTCCTGGAGGGCTTCGACGCCTTCCTGAGGTCGGCTGCTTCGCGATCACCCGAGAGACTGCAGGCGATGAGGCGATCCGCGATCGACCGCCTGGCTTCCACCGGGTTCCCCTCGAAGCGGGACGAGGAATGGAAGTATACGAACATTTCGCCGGTCCTGGAGCGGGTATTCGCTCCGGTCATCACCTCCCAGGGGAATGGGGTGGCGCGACGCGACGTCGACCGCTTCACGTTCGGAGCCGTCGCCTGGCACACGTTGGTCTTCATCGACGGCCACTTCTCCCGAGAGCTTTCGACTCTCCACCCGCTCCATGACGGCGTGATCATAGGCAGCCTCGCGGAGACGATCGACCGCCAGTTCGAAGCGATTGAGCCCTATCTGGCCCGCGTCACTCCTCACGACACAGACGCATTCACGGCGCTCAACACGGCTTTCCTTCGGGACGGCGGGTTCGTGTTTGTCCCGGATGCGGTGGCGATTGAATCACCGGTGCATCTTCTCTATGTGGCCACTGGCGGGACCGGAGCTCACATGGTTCACCCCCGAAACTTGATCGTTGCCAGGGAGAACAGTGCGGTGACCGTCGTCGAGAGCTTTGTCCGGATCAGCGACGGCGTTTGCTTCACTAATCCAGTCACCGAGATCGTCATGGGGCCGCACGCGTCGGTCGAACACTACAAGCTGCAGGACGAGAGTCCGGATGCCTATCACGTCGGCTCGATTCACTCTCGCCAGGGGCGCGACAGCGTCTACACGTCGATCTGCGTCTCGCTGGGCGCGGCTCTCAGCCGGCATAACATCGTATCCACGCTGGATGGCAAGGGTGCCGAGTGCACCCTCAACGGCCTCTTCACCGCTACCGGAACAAGGCATGTCGATGTTCACACCACCATCGATCACCTGCAACCGAACTGTTCGAGCCGCGAGGTCTACAAGGGCATCCTCGATGGACGCTCGCACGGCGTCTTCAACGGCAAGATCATCGTTCGCCCTGATGCGCAAAAATCCGATGCACGCCAGACCAACAAGAACCTGCTGCTCGACGGGCGGGCCAGGATCAATACGAAACCCCAGCTCGAGATCTTCGCCAACGACGTCAAGTGCACCCACGGGGCGACCGTGGGGCGCCTGGAGGCAGAATCTCTTTTCTACATGCGGTCGCGCGGGATCGGCGAGCAGACAGCGCGGGCAATATTGACCAAGGCATTCGCCAGCGAAATCGTCGACTTCATCAAGCCGGACCCGATTCGCGCTCACCTGGACAGCGTCTTGCACGAACAGATCGAGCATATGGGAGAAGCCATGATTCCGGGAGGAGCATGATGGCCATCGCGACTGGGACTGTTGAAGGCCACCGACCGAAGCAGACGAGCTTCGAGGTCGAGCGGATCAGGGAGGATTTCCCGATCCTGAAGCGCAAGATCCGCGGCAAGCCGCTGATCTACCTCGACAACGCGGCCACCAGCCAGAAACCTCAGGTGGTCATCGATGCGATCACTCGATACTACTCTGCTGCCAACGCGAACATACACAGAGGTGTCCACTACTTGAGCGAACAGGCGACGGCGGCCTATGAGGCGGCTCGGGCCAAGGTGCGGGCTCACCTCAACGCGCGTGAGGACCGGGAAATCATCTTCGTGCGCGGCACGACTGAGGCCATCAACCTCGTTGCTTACAGTTACGGCCGCAAGCATGTCAAGAAAGGGGACGAGATCATAGTCTCGGCGATGGAGCACCATTCCAATATCGTCCCCTGGCAGATGCTGTGCGAGGAGAAGGGGGCGCGGCTTCGTGTGATCCCGATGAATGATGACGGGGAGCTGTTGCTGGACGAGTACGAGAAACTGCTCGGCCCCCACACCCGCATCGTCGCGGTCAACCACGTGTCCAACGCGCTCGGCACGGTCAACCCCGTCCGCAAGATCATCGAAATGGCCCACGCTCACGGTGCGCGCGTCCTGATCGACGGAGCCCAATCGGTTCCTCACCTCCCCGTCGATGTGCAAGACCTCGACAGCGACTTCTATGTCTTCTCCGGCCACAAGGTGTTCGGCCCGACCGGCATCGGCGCCGTCTACGGCAAGGCGTCGCTGCTGGAATCCATGCCGCCTTTCATGGGCGGCGGCGATATGATCCGAACCGTGACGTTCGAGAAGACCACCTATAACGATCTGCCATACAAATTCGAGGCCGGAACGCCGTACATCGCCGGCGGCATCGGGCTCGGCACCGCCATCGACTACATCGGACAGCTTGACCTCAGTGCGATCGCCGCCTATGAGCACGACCTACTGGAATACGCGACACGCGCCGTCAGCGGGCTCGGCGGGATCCGCATCATCGGCACGGCCCGTGAGAAGGCCAGCGTGCTCTCATTCGTCATGGACGGCGTCCATCCGCACGATATCGGCACGATCGTCGATCGTGAGGGGGTCGCCATCCGCACGGGGCACCACTGCGCCCAACCCGTCATGAAGCGTTTCGGCATCCCGGCCACTGCACGTGCCTCCTTCGCGTTCTATAATACGAAGGAGGAGGTGGACGCGCTGGTGCGTGCTCTTCTGAAGGTGAGGGAGATCATCAAGTAATGTCGGACCTCGGCGACCTCTACCAGCAGGTCATCCTCGACCATAACCGAAGCCCGCGGAACTTCGGCAAGCTCGCCGACGCCAACCGCCAGGCCGAAGGATATAACCCGCTTTGCGGCGACCACTTCACTGTCTATCTCAAGGTCGAAAATGGGGTCATTCAGGATGTCGGATTCCAGGGATCGGGGTGCGCGATTTCGAAGGCGTCGAGCTCGCTGATGAGCGCCTTCCTGAAGGGCAAGACGCAGGAAGAGGCCGAGAAGCTCTTCCAGACGTTTCACGAGATGGTGATGGGGAAGCTGAGCGAGCCGGAACGGCTGGAATCGCTCGGCAAGCTCGTCGCCCTCTCCGGTGTCTGCGACTACCCGGCGCGCGTCAAGTGCGCCAGCCTCGCCTGGCACGCGATGATCGCCGCGCTCAAGGGTGAGTCCCGTGAAGTCTCGACAGAATAGGGGCGCTGACGAGATGGGTGTGATGGACAAACAGGCGATCGAGGGGATGGTCATCGAGGCCCTGCGCACGTGCTACGACCCGGAGATCCCGGTGAACATCCACGAGCTCGGCCTCATTTACAGTATCCGGATCGAGGATTCCGGCGCCGTCAAGATCGAGATGACTCTCACGTCGCCGATGTGCCCCGTTGCAGGGTCGTTACCACCCGAGGTTCAAGAGAAGGTGAAGGCAGTCCCGGGCGTCACCTCCGCCGTGGTCGACGTCGTCTGGGACCCGCCCTGGGATCCCAGCAGGATGACCGAAGCCGCCCGCCTCCAGCTCGGCATGATGTAGCGCGCCTGGCGCGCCGCCTCAACTGATCGCCTTCCCGTGAAACCGGCGTAGGCCGAGGGCGAGCAGGAGTGCGTTGACGGCGAGCAGGCCGGCCATGACGACGGGGAGCGAGAGATGTGGGAACTGCGGGGTGAGGGCCCCGCGCAATCCTTCGCTTGCATAGACGAGCGGATTCAGGAGCACGGCCTTCTGCAGGAGCGGGTAGACGGCCAGCGCGCTCCACGGATAATACGCACAGCCGAAGAAGATCATGGGAGCCAGGACGAGGCTGAACATCAATCCGATCTGAGTCTGGCCGATGCTGCACCCGAGCGTGAGGCCCCCGGCGGAGGAGAGAAGCGCCACCAGCAGAGCCACCACCGCGAGCTCGATCGGATGGGGAATGTGCGCCTCGATGCCGGGGCGAAGCATCAGCCAGGCTGCCGGGATCACGACGAGCCCCGACACGAGCGATTGCATCATTCCTGCAACGATCTTCTCCACCGCGAACCAGGTGATGCGCATGGGCGCGAGCAGGCGATCCTCGATCTCGCGAGTGAATTGAAACTCCCCGATGAGCGGCATGGCGACGGCCTGAATTCCGGTCATCACCATCGTGATCGCCATGATCCCCGGCACGAGCAGGCTTTTGTAAGCGGCCGGCAGAAAACCAGCCTGCGTCATGACCCGTCCGAAGACGAAAACGAAGAGCATCGGCTGCAACATCGTCTGCAACACGATCGGCACGAAGTTGCGTCGTGCGACGTGAGCGTCGCGGGCCAAAATCGCAAAGAACGTCTTCCAGTTCATTCCCGCAAACTCCTTCCGGTGTGGTGGAGAAAGAGGTTTTCGAGGCTCGGCTCGGCAATGTGCACGTCGCGGATCTCGGCGCCGGCCGCCGAGGCCAGAGCGACGATCTCGGGGATCAGCGCCCCGCCCCTGTCGGCATAGAGATCGGCGCCGCATCCGTCCTCGCCCACCCGGACTTCGCGCACCGCCTCGAGCGACCTCAGCCGTTCCATCAGCCCGGAATGGTTTGCATCGAACCGCAGCCGCAGGAGATAGCCTCCCGGGATCGACGCCTTCAGGTCGCGGGGCGTGCCCAGAGCGATGATGCGGCCGTGGTCGATGATGGCGATCCGGTCGCACACCGAATCGGCCTCTTCCATGTTGTGCGTCGTCAGCAGAATCGTCCGCCCGCTCGTGTTGTACTCGCGGATGATTTGCCAGAGAAGCAGGCGCGTCTGAGGATCCAGACCGGCGCTCGGCTCGTCCAGGAACAGCAGGTCGGGCCGATGCATGAGGGCACGGGCGATCGACAACCGCTGCATCATTCCGCCGGAAAACCCGAGCGGCTGGTGATTCGCGCGATCGACGAGCTTGAATTGTTCGAGGAGCGCGTCCGCCCGGTGCGCGCACTCCTTCGAGTCCATCCCGAAGTAGGCGCCATGAAACGTGAGGATCCCCCGAGCCGTGAGAGCGAAGTCCAGGTTGGGGCGCTGCGACCCGCTCTACACAGAGTGCTCCCCAGCCCTTGGCGCGCGCCATACTTGGGATTCTCTCTTAAGGATGAATGCGATGCGCGAGCCGTCCCGGTTTTTGGCGCGCGCCACGCCTGACCAGGGCCTCTGCGATAGCGGTTACAAGGGTGGCTCGGTTTTGGAGACCAGCCCCCGGCCATTTTTCGAGAGCGCCGATGGCCTAGGAATCAACATGGGATCGCGCTCCCTCCGTGCCTCCTGTCCCACCCAGACCCGCCGGCCAAGCGGCCTCAGCTCCGAAACCGATTTCCGCACAGAGTCGAACCAGGCCGTAACCGACGAGAGGGAAGCGTAGTACGAGGTCGACTTCTGCCACCGAGTCAGTTCGGTGAGAACGGTGTCAGCGCACCCCGCATCTGAGCGCGACACCTATGGTGCGTCAGTCCCGATCAGTGCTCCACTCCAGCCATTGTTGCGAGTGCACGGCGTATTTGCCGAGTTCGCACCGGAGATACTCCAGTTCATTCCGAAGATCCGCCTCCTCTGGCCACCTCTTCTCGTGCTCTTGAAGTCTCAGAGACGGCGCCCGCCGAACTTCCCATGCCATGAGTCGTGGGTACCACTTGGCCAAGAACGGCCGGAGACCGCGGTTCAGAACAGAGATGGCGATACCCCCGACTGTGTCCCTAGAAACCTCTACGTCGGGTCCTGCGTCCCGGAGGATTCCTCTCGCGGTGGCGAAAAGGCTGTGGAGAGAGGTAAGGCCTTCTCGCAGAATTCCCTCCTCACGACCAAGCGCTTCGACTGCTATCCGAGTCACCAGCTCGATGTAGAGGGACCACGCCGCTTTTGCCTGGGTCGGATCCGCCCCCCATTTCCGCCTCGCTGATTCCAAACGGCAGGCTCACCTTCAGTCTCTTCAACTTCACCGGATCCTTTTTGGACATGATAGGAACAGTGTACCTCTGGACGAACCCGGCAACAAGCGTGGAGGCCAGAGTTTGAAATACGTCATCAGTCGGCGGAGTGCCGACCACATCGGTGACACTTATCGCAAACGATCTTCGGCCGGTCCCTCTCAGTACGGGCAATTGGCCGTTCGCGCACGCGTGAGGCATCCATTCCGGCTTGCTGGTGGGGCCTAGGATACCATGTCACAACCGGACAATCTCGGGGACAGTGGTCCCTGCTCTTGACATGGTGTGCGCTCAGGCCTAGATTACGGACATGAACCGTCGAAAAATACGTTCGCGTCATCCCCATTGCCATATCATTGTCCAGTGGGTTGCTGCTTGAGTTACGTATTAGCGGCCTGGGCAGCCATGAGGTGCTACTGATGGGTACCCCTCGGCGAGGCCGGAGGCGTGTCTTCATCAGCCATGCAAGTATCGATGCGTGGGTGGCGCGTCAGATCGCGCGCGGCATCGGTCGATCTGGCGCTCAACCATTTCTCGATGAGACAGAGATTCAAGCCGGTCTGGACTTCGAGACACAGATCCTCGCGTTCTTGAAGAAGGCGGATGAATTGGTGGCGTTGCTGACTCCTTGGTCACTGGAACGACCCTACCTCTGGGCTGAGCTGGGCGCAGCCTGGATCGGCGGCATACCGATCATCGCGCTCCTCCACGGCGTTTCTGCTTCAGACCTGCAGTCACGGCCGGGTGTACCGGTCTTTCTAAGAGCCAGAAACTGGAGGCCCCTGAACGATGTCGACCTATATCTGGCGGAATTGCGAGGTCGCCAGAAGGCAATGAAGGAGCGCCGGACAGATGATGAAACCGAAATATGATGTTTTTCTCTCGCATTCCGCGGCTGATAGGCCCTGGGTGCGCCGTCTTGCCAGCTCCCTCAAGAAGCAGGGTCTCTCGATATGGATCGACGAGGAACAACTCGGCCCTGGAACCGATTTGTCAAAGGCAGTAGTGAAAGGAATCCAGAACAGCGACTTGGTCGTGTCTGTCGTCGATCCATCGCCGGCCGCCAGGACAAATGTCTTCCTCGAGGCGGGGGTAGCGATCGGGTTGGGGAAGAAGGTGACATTCATCATACCCAAAGAGAAGGACGCCCATACTGCGCTCCCGATCAACGCGTCAACTTCGCGAGTCATGTTCCGCGAAGCCCCTGCCGCTACGGCACGACGTTTCGCACACCTCAAGAAACGGGGATGACTCTCTCCTAGGGAGAAGCACGTGCTGGCGCAGAAAAGAAGAATCTTTGTCAGCTTCGATCACGACGATACAGATCAGGTAAACGGCTTTCTCGGTCTAAGGAACATCACCGATGGGTTCGAGTTCTTCAACCACAAACTGGACCACCGCGTTAGTAGCAACGATGTCGATTACGTCTGCCGAGTGATACGTGACGAGTATATCAATCCAGCATCGGTCACGGTCGTGCTCATAGGGAATCGGACTGCCCAGAGCGATTGGGTTCGATGGGAAGTCCAAGAGAGTCTCAAACAAGGAAAGGGCATTCTAGGCATTCGGTTGCCCGGTACGAACGGTCAGGTGCCAGACGGAATTCCACAGAACGCAGTCGGTGTTTGGAACCCCGAGAAGTTCGGGAAATGGATCGAGTGGGCTTACCAGAACAGGAAGAGCTAAGAGCCTCCGGAGATATTGTATGCCCAAGTACGCGCCGCCACTGCATATTCACATTGCATATACACGAGAGAATACCGCTGGGGAACAGCTCGCGAAACGCTTAGTCAGGTGGCTAGGCGGGGAACCCGGCGCGCACTCAATTCCAGAAGCAAACCTGCCCGTCTACGTTTGGCGAGGAGCGAACGACGCTCAGCCACCGGATTTGCCCTGGACGGATGCGCAGCACACCGCGTTGCTCCTTCTGGTGGATGATGCAATGGTCGGAAACGAAGGATGGCGTGCATGGGCAGCCCAGCAGAGTGAGACTCGAAGATCCGGTGACATCATCGTGTGCTGTGCGCAGAGTCGCAACTTCGCACACTTGGGAGCCTATTACTCAGCCAACCAGGCGATCCGCGTGTTCGCGCTTGAGGACTCATCGAGAGAAGACGAAACGATTCTGCTGGTCACCCACGCGCTTGCGAAGTGGAGTGGAAGCACAAAACGGGGGACCCATCCGGTCCGACTCTTCATCAGTCACGCAAAAGTTGAGCATTGCGGCATAAGTGGCCGTACACTTGCCGTTGCCCTGAAGCAATTCGTCGAGTCGAGACCTGCGGGCCAGGTATTCTTCGACGAGGTCGGCATTATCGGCGGCGAGGAGTTCGCATCTTCTCTTGAGCAACAGATTGATGGCGCTACCGTCATCGTCCTTCTGACCGACAAGTTCTCGAGCCGCTACTGGTGCGGGTGGGAAGTCGCTACGGCAAAGCAGAAGCGGTGCCCTGTGTTGGTCATCGATGCGCTTCATGACGGTGAGCCGGTCAGTCTTGGATTCCTCGGCAAGGTGCCCTGTCTCCGCTGGGACGCGGCGACCGATCGGCAGAGGAACGATCCCGCCATGCACCGGAAGATCATAGCCGGAGCGCTCTTGGAAACATTGCGATTGATGCACGAGAGCGCTCGCGCACTTGCTGTGAAAGCGCTTGTTTTCAAAACCGACCCGAACATTATCGCAACTGGGACTGCACCCGAGATGATCACGCTTCCGGAAGCAAGGGCCGAGGAACAGACGCTCGTACATCCCGACCCACCACTACCGCGGTACGAACTAAGCGCTATTCGGCGACAACGAAGAGGGCTCCGTCTGCTCAGCGTTACACAGGCCCTCGCAGGGGTAGATACGAATAGCACATCACCGCTTCAAGGCATCCGGGTAGCTCTGTCTATATCTGACGCTCCAGATCAGGAATCGAACGGAATCACTGCGACGTTCCGCGACCGCCTCTGGGCAGCCCTCAACCTGCACCTTATTCTGGCCGGAGCTGATGTCGCATACGGAGGAGACCTGCGAACTGGAGGATTCACGGAGCGCCTTCACGATGTGGCACGCGCCGCCGATGATGCCGGCCGGCCCCTGCGGGTGGGATCAATCCATTGGTATGTCGGCTGGCCCATAGCTGTGCGGCTATCTGACGCCGAAAAAGCAGCAATACCACCAGCCTTTAGAGTACACCCTTTACAGCAGCCGCCAGGCTTTGATCCAACACACGTACCGCCCCCCCACCCACCTGTGAACATGACAGCCGCGGACCACTACGCGTGGACGTGCGCGATGACTGAAATGCGGGGGGCGATGGCGCGCGAGTGCCATGCACGCATATTGGTCGGAGGGCAATTCCGAGCGGTATCACCTTGGCCCGGCCTTCTGGAGGAGTTTGAGACGTTCATCGGCAAGCCGATCTACCTCATCGGCGCATTCGGAGGAGCCACGCGCCTCCTGATCGATACTCTGCAGGGGAAGATACCTTCAGAGTTCTCCTCTGCGTTTCAGGACGAGGAAGGTAAGCGAAAACCGCTCCGCGAATACTACGAGACGCGGGTAGGCGTCATCGACTGGGCAAAGCGCGTCCAACGCATTAAGTCGTTGGATATTGACGGACTGAACAACGGGCTTGACCGTGACGAGAACCTGCACCTCTTCGTCACGCGCGACTCCACGGAGATGATAGCCCTGGTCCTTCGCGGCCTCGGGAAGGTGTTCGCTCGCAACTCGGGATTGGAGACTAGAACTTGACTCAACGCAAGGACGTGCCGGACGGTGTCGGTCCTCGTCCTAGCAGCCGTCAGTGGCACGTGAGATTCTTCGTCACATATTGGAGGTTCGGATGGCATTGACCAAGAGGCAGCAATTGCGGGATGCAGGGCGGCTCCTGATGGACTCGATCCGCAAATCAGCCTCGGTTCTCAGCGAGTCGAGCGACCTATTCCTCGCGCACTCCAGCCAGGATAAGGGCGATGTTCTGAACGGGGCGATCAAGACCTTGCAGGATGGTGGAGCTCGTGTATATGCGGACTTCCTTGATCCTGTAGCCAATGCCCTGTCGCCCCCGGATTTTGGGAACTTTTTTGACCAAGCTATTCGTGACACGAGGCGCCTCGTGGTACTCTTAACAGAGAAGACTGCGACGTCCCGCTGGGTGCCGTGGGAACTTGGGTTGGCGCACGGTGTTCATGAAGTCAATCGCGCGGCTGTTTGGCCGATCAACGACACTGGCGCGGACGAGATCTGGGCTCGGCAGGAGTTCTTGTTGGTCTACCCAAGTATCGAGTGGGTACGATTCAAAGGCAACGACCAATACCAGTGGGCAGTCCGCGTTCCCAGCAACGGTGAGTACTGGAGCCTTGAGCAGTGGCTCGAGTTGTGACGTCTGACACCAGCTTAAACGCAGGGCAACACTCGCAAAAGACTTGACGCCCCGATCGCATCGTCTTACATTTGAGGTATGCGTCGAGTCCGAGATGCCCGACATGCGGGCCATACCGAGTTTCACCAGGTTCCGGAGTCGGGATGACGGTAAGACAGAGGTATTTCTCGGCCATCCTCGAGATATCAGGTGGACTGAGTGTCGAGGGCCCGGAGCGGCAAGTTCTTGCAGTCAAAGAAGATCGATTTCGTCGGCCACAAGACCGACTGTCGTACCTTTATCCATTACGAACTCGAACGCCTTCCTGCGGTCCAAACCGACCGGCTGAAGAGAGCAGTGCGCGTTTACAAGTCTTACAAGTGGGAGGACGACAAGTGGCTCGGGCGATGGATCGAGGATGCCGCAAAGTCTGTCGGGTGGGGAGGACCCCGTGAGTGAGGGTGCGGTGAGGGATGCTGACCTCGTGTGAGCGCCTCAAGTTTGAGCTGATGACGGATGGTATGCGGCTTAGTCACCCAGCGCGTACGCGTCTGTCGGGGTCGGATGGGCAGCAACCGCTCACACTGGCCGATTACGCCACAACCTCAGGAATTCCTTTGCGGCTGCCGGGGGACATCTGGGTGAACGTCCCTGTGGCGGAGCACAATCCGAATTTTGTGCGAAATCCGCGGCATGTCCTGGATTGGGGCGCCGAGGGCTTCACCATTCGTTCCGACGATGCGACCATTCCAGCGGAGCCGATTCCCGTGCCGGAATGCTCTCAGCGCCTTAACTCGGCGGGACAGCCGCACGCATGGTACGGCCTGACACATACCGATCGCGTTCGTATCTCACCTATTGGGGGGTGTGCCAACTCATGCAAGTTCTGCGACCTGCCGAGAACTTCCAAGTTCGCGCGAAAGCGGATTGACTTGTTGCTCGAGTGCGTTCGGGATGCTCTCGCTGATCCGGCCCTGCCGGCCCGACACGTTTTGATCTCGGGCGGAACCCCACGACCAACCGACTATGGTTATCTTGCTGAGGTATATGCGCAGGTTCTTGCCGCGTTTCCGACCACGCCGGTTGATATCATGATGTTGCCCCTGCCCGGCTTGTTGGACGCGGCGGATCTGCATCGCAAAGGAGCGAACGAACTGTGCGTCAGTTTGGAGCTGTTCAACGAACAGGCGCGTTCACAGCTGATCCCGCAGAAAGCTGCTATCCCGATCGCCGAGTGGTTGGCATTCATCGAATGCGCTGTGCAGACGGTCGGCATGAGGGTCAGGTCTCTGCTTGTCGTCGGCCTCGAGCCCGTCGAGGACACCTTACTGGGGGTCGAGGCACTCGCCGAGCGGGGGTGCGAGCCTGTGCTGAGCCCTTTCCGGCCGGCGCCCCACACCCCCTTGGAGCACGTGGCGCCACCTTCGGCGGATTACCTCGCCGACGTCTTCGAACAAGCACGGGATATCGCCGCGCGCCGGGGCGCTAAGCTTGGGCCCAGGTGTCTTCCGTGCCAGCACAACACCCTTTCGCTCCCGGACGGATCGGACTATTACCACCCATGGACGCACTGAACACGACTAATCATCCACGGCATCTCGTGAAGGTTGACTCCTTGACGCTGGAAGAGATCCTGAGAATACTCGATGGAGCGGATGAGTTCCGCGATCCCACTAACGGGCCGTCTCTCCTGGCAGGCAAGCTCGTTTGCCTCATGTTCTTTCAACCCTCGACTCGAACGCGGTTGGGATTTGATGTGGCCGTCAAGCGCCTGGGCGGAGACACAACCTCCTTGGACGGGCCGAAGTACGAGCAGGGAATGGGATGGTCCGAGCCTCTGGAAGATCTCCTACGCGTCGTTTCGGACTATTGCGACGTGGTGGTTGTCCGGCATCCGAGTACAATTGCTCTCGAGCATGCCCTGCCGTATTCCTCGGCTCCCGTCATCAACGCCGGTAGCGGCCGCGAACACCACCCCACTCAAGCGCTCATCGATCTGTACTGCATCCGATCGCGCATGGGCCACCTGACGGACTTGCGCATTGGCATGGTGGGTGATTTGGCTGGCTCACGGACGGCTCGTTCCTTCGTACAGGTCTTGGCACACTGGGCGCCGGCCGAACTGCGTTTGATGGCGCCGCCCGGGAGATCACTTGACGATTCGGTGACCTCGGCGTTCGGCGCCGGGGTTGTTGTCCGCCATCCTTGCCTCGTGCCTGATGATCTCGACGTTTTGTATGTTGCCGAATTGCCGAACGCACCCGACTCGCCGCCCTACGACATATCTTTGCGCGCCGCTCTTGGAGTGACTCCCGCCAGGGTAACTGCGCTCCCGGAACATGCGATCGTTCTCTGTCCAGGGCCCCGGCTCGATGAAATCGACCGCGAGGTCGACGGCAGCCACAGGGCCGCCTACTTCGCGCAGAGTCGAGACGGGTTGCGCGTGCGCATGGCGGTGCTCGCCCACCTCGTGAAGCACTGCACGAACAAGGCGGTTCAATATTCTGGCAGGTGGGGGACGATGAATGACTGAAGCGATCGGCTCGATCATGACTCTCGCCCGGCTGGGAGCGGGATCAAGGAGTGAACATGAACATAAAGGTGTGGGTGAGCTACGCGAGAGAGGAACATGACCACCTTGAGCGATTGAAGAGAGAGGTCGGGCTGGCTGGAAAGTCCCTTCCCCTGGATTGGTTGACTGACGAAGGCATACAGGCCGGCGACTGCATCCCTCAATGGATTGCGGACAGAATCATTGGAGCCGATCTGTGGATTCTTCTACTCAGTCCGGCCTTTAGGAACTCTGACTGGTGCTGCATCAAGGAACTTTCCCTGATCCAGCAGAGAGCGCTACTGACACCCAAACGTCGGCGTTTATGGCTGCTACTGCTCCACAAGTACGAACCCCGGGATGAACTGGACGTTCTGACCGATTTAGAACGGATGGGCATTTCCGTTCTTGCGCGTGATTGGCCAATCATCGAGGCAGGGGAGGGGACCGATGATCGGTGGCGAAGCGCAGCGATGAAAACAGCAGATTACCTGCGAGGTCTTGCCATTGAGAAGCGCCTCGTCCCACCGAGTCGTCTCGAGGATCTGCGTTCCGAAATCCTCAGGGGAAAGCTGACTCCGTTTCTCGGGCCCTCCTGTTGCGACATCCAGGAGAACTACGAGCCGGCCCTGCCTCATCTGCGGTGTCGGTTGACGCAGCTACTGAGCGTGCTTCAGGGGAGAGGGGACAAGGGCGCCCGGGACTTCGCTATCGCTATCGCGGCTTCCCGAAGGCTTAAGCTGAACGGGAAAGTCAAGGGCGATTGGACCGCCGGCAATCTTCCTTCTGGATTCTTGAAAATGCAGGCAGCCATCGCTCGCCTCGGAGCGGCTGGATGCGCTGTTTTTGGCGACGCACTTGGTCGAAGGTACCAGGGCCTGACAGATACGAGGACGTACTCAATTGGGCTGGACGGAGTGGATGCTGGCCTTGTCCGCGGACTGGCACGCGCGTTGATATGGGCAGCAGAGGCAGCGAAGGCGGTACCAGCGGATGATGCCTGTCTGAAGGCCGCGTTGGGCTCGAGGCGTCCCTGTGCAGGAACATCAGGCATCTGGACGAAGCTCGTCAAGCTCACCTCGTTGCTCTTCGGAGGGGACCAATCGGAGCAGGCAAGCACACGAGCTGCCTTGGAGGAATGGTGCAAGTTGTTCGAGGAGAGGCTCAGGAGGCGCAATCTTCCCATGGCCTCGGGTCGGATGGCCCTGAATCAACTGGAGTGGTTGGGCGATTTGCTCTGGCATACGATGAGGTTCGATGCCCCCTTGTTTCCATCCCCGGACGACCTGTCATTTCAATTCTCCCTTTGCCATGACGCTCCCCACTGCATTGCCAGAATGTCACTTGGAATGGCCGCTTCCCTCCATGACGACGCGGACTGCTTTCGACTGATCGTAACTCACTTCGAAGAGATGGTTGCCACGAACAGAGAAAACCGAGCGCGAGATGCATCGCTTTCCGGTGGTCTCGCCGCAATGTTGCAACTCGCATGTGAATCGCGCGATAGGAATGAGCAGAGGCAAAGCAAGTCAAAGCGAGTACCTAAGGGTGGAGCGCTCGCGACGCTTGCCCACCATGTTCGACGAGAAGAACAGGGACCGCAGCCGATGATCCTTAGTTCAAACATGGATCGTGATATTGAGCGCTGGCTACGGAAAGACGGCACTTCGTACTACCTCTTGTTCCCAATTAACTATAGGAAGGGAAGGCGTCCTCCGTTCCAAGGTGGCGGGGTTGAAGAATCGCAGCAGATTCCCCAGGCTGGCCCGTTGCAACCGGGGTGGATGCTGAAGGCCGCATCAAAGGGTAGACATCCGGAATATTTCTACGTCGATGCCAGAGCCGGATTCAACCGAGTGGTCGAGGAGGTGCTCGTTGATGACTCCCCGGCGAAACATCATGGAAGGATGAGCACGCGTCTGCCCGGCCCGTTAATCGTGTATCTCCGCGGCGCTCCGCTTGAGGAGCTGTCGATACGGCCCGGAAAAGTTCGTCAAATCCTGTGTCAGAAAGGCGCGGAGTACAAACTGCCTGGCAGCACGGAATTTTTCCTGAGATATCTTCTTTCTTTCCTGGATTTTTCCCGTGAACTCGCAGGCTTCCAGAGCCTACCAGAGTGCGTTCGAGAGCTAATGACGGACGAGGACCGTGTTCTCTGTTTTCTCGGTCACCCACTCGATGAGCCAGAAAGCCTTTTCGGGATCCAGACGGACGTGTGGCTCAAACGCACTCCGAAACTGGACAACACCGGTCTAGGACCCATTGATGGATCGCAGGACAAACGAGTGATAATCGGCTTCGATTTTTTCGATGATATACGGTCCAAGATGCTTGCCCGAATGGGTGTCATCCCACTCCGGATCGCTCTCGATGCCGTGGCGGAGGAACTGGCGAAGATGTTCAAAGAGGAAGATGATGCACGCTAAGCTAAGCGGGAATTCAGGAGATAACTGCCCTTTCAAGGGCCCGGAACCCTTCTCTGAGCGGGATGCAGACCGTTTTTTTGGTCGCGACGCTGAACTCACGGAGCTCTCAGAAAAGGCCTCTAGACAGCGGTTGACCATACTGACAGCGGAGAGTGGAGCGGGGAAGTCCTCTCTCATTCAAGCGGGGCTGATCCCCTCCCTACGGCTCCTTCGAGAACATGGCGGCTCACCTCGTATTGGACCGGTGCTCTGCATTCAGGGACCTGGCCCGGACGCCGGACACAGCACCGCGCAGTTGCTTGCAACGAGGATTCGCGATGAAATAGGACGCCTCGTTGGCGAATGCGGGGGTCAAGGCGAAGCCCCGCTCCTGGGGGAATCCAGACTGCAGCAAGACATGGTTGCGCTCCAGGCCGTTGGTATCCCGGGAATCCCACGCAAAGGATTGGACCCGGGGAGCCTCGCGGAGCGCGAGTGGCTGCTCAACTACCTGGGCGGATTGTGTGATGCGGTTGAGGATCATGAGGTGGTTCTTATTATCGACCAACTCGAAGAGCTCATGGGAAGTGGGACCACCGGGTACTCTAGGAGGCCAGGGGACCTAGCCCTGCAGTTGATTGGAACGACTTTCTTGGAAGAGAAGCGCCTCAGACTCCTACTCTCCCTCCGTGAAGAGTATGCAGCACGTCTTCGCCCGCTCGACATTCTGGTCGGTTCGATCAGGCCTCGCACGTACCTCCTATCGCCGATGCAAGTGGGTGCCTTCCGCGAGACTGTCATGCTCACATCGAAGGCCCTTAATAAGGCTGCGGTCAATTGTGTACTCCAATGGGCTGTGGGCTCTAAGACACTCGACAACAGCTCGCCGGTGGATACCTTAGTCGCACAGTCCATACTCAAAGATGTATATCTCTGGCGGGCGAAGCAACCTCGCAATAGGACCTCCACCAGCATGGTTAGGTACAAGAGCAAATTGAACGCCTTGTGGAAAGCTGAACCGTACTTTGGTGAATCATCGATCGGACGAATTGCCGAGGGCGCGATGTTCCGGCACATCGACAGGGTTTTAAGACCGGCGGCGAATGAAGTGGAGGCTGTGGGCGTCTCAGATGGTCTGGTCAAGCGTGTCGCTGCGCGCATGGGCAGCATTCTCTCTGGTCCGCGCGGCTTTAAGCGACACATCACGGATCTAAGGCTGGTCATGGAGGCCGTCAAGGAAGACCTACGGACTCCTCCTATGACTGGCCTTGCAATCCGGGAGGTCTACTCTCTCTATGAGAAGCTTCGTAGGCGAACACGTAAGAACAAGACGCCGCGTTCGACAATGGTGCCGTCAGACTCATCGCCGAAAGCGAAGGCTGAAGTGCTTGGACGTGCCGCGTTTGTCGCCCTAGGTCGTCTTGAGTTCGGGAATGTCTTGAAATGCCACGGCGTGGACGAGCGAGGCAACCGAGTGCTCGCGCTGCAACACGACGGGTTCGGCCCTGCACTGGACAGATGGGGTGAGATGGCTCGTAGCGGGATCGAGGACGCATTTTGGTCAGTGGTAGGCTGTTACGGCCATCCGATCAGAGATGGCATCGTAGGGAAGCCCAAGGATCACGCGGTGGAGAAGGAAGAAGTGAAGGATCTGGTCTGGAAGGCGTGCTTCCTGGAGAATGTCAACTTTCACAATGTTCGCTTCTTGAAGTGTGATTTCGCGGGCTCTTGGATCGAGGATTGCGACTTCATACACTGCGAGTTCGTTGAATGCAAGCTTCCTGCTGTTGGGTTCAGGGGTTGTACTGTCAGTGAAACAGAGTTCAGGCGTTGCGAGCTACAATCCGTCGCGTTCATGGCAAGCAGGTGGAAGAATGTGTCCTTGGTTGACAAGTGCGACGCCAGGGGGATGCTGGTGAAAGACGGGTGCGAATGGAGCGGCAAGATCGAGTTCGAGAACGCGGCACTCACGAGTGCAACCATTGAGGATCTCAAGCTCAAAGGCCATCTCCGAATGACCGGCTGCACACTCTGCTATGCGCAGCTCAAGCACTTCGATGCTGCGGATCTGGAGGAGGTGGAGATCGAGAACTGTGGACTGCACGGCGCGCTCGTCGCTGATTATGACAATATTCCCGCTCGAAACAGGCGCAAGAACAAACAGGTCGACGACAAGTCCATCACCACGGGTCCATCCGACGTCTGACGTGTCGCAGCGCCGAACTGCGAGGGTGAGGCTTGATCTAAGCATGATTCGGTTCCTCGGTGCCGTCGTGAGCCGAGTCGGGAGGAGTGCAAGATGAACGTTATTGAAATCCTTGAGGATTTCCAGCAGAAGAATTATGCCGGCCAGTACAAGGATATCGTCGATGCGGGCGAAAGGCTGTGGTCAGTCCTTGCGGCTGAGCGTGGCACTGCGGAGGTCACGGAGTGTTGCCGGTTGGTGTTCTATAGCTGCACCCAGCTTAGGGATTTCGCACGCGCGGAAGCGTGGCGCGCGCGTGTCCTTTCATCGGCATGCCTCTCCGGCACTCTGAACAGTGTCGTCGCTTTGCTCATACCGCTCGCGTTCGCCGCGCATGGGAAGGGTAATACAGCAGCGGGCGTTCAGGTGCTGGAGGAGATGAGAGTCCTGATGGAGCGATTGTGCATCACGGAGGAAGGCTACCAAGGCCGCGACATGCTCTGGGAGCTCTACTTCGAGAAGATGGGCTTTTTCCTTTGTGCGCAAGGGCGTTTCCGGGAGGCCGTCACCAGCTATGAAAATGCCGAGAAGTACGAGAAGGAGGGCACCCCTCGCTGGTACAAGGTCCGCTTTGGAGGTCTGTTGGCGAGGTTCCTTCAGGATTCTGCCGGGGTCGTGGGTAATGACGTCAAGCGGGAAACCGCCTTGCTACTTGCCCGGCTGAAGAACGAGCCCGAGCTCAAGCACGAATTCGTGCGGAAATGCACGGAGCACAATGTCCGTTACATGAACGGGAAGGAGAAGGACTGGATGCCCTACGAGGTCTTGTGACGACCCCACTACGACAAGTCCCGCGTTGCCGAGTCGGTACCGGAAGGATCCGCCTTCGTGACGGGGTGCAGGCGTCCGAGCTCGGCACTCACGATTGCGCAGGCTTCTGGCGTGAGCGATGTTCCGTCGCCGGTAACGGACCTCGGCACGACGACTTCGAATGCTATTGCTTCACTTTGCACCAGTATTGCGGGAGCGGGCACTAGTCGGAGCTGGGCGTTGCGGCTTGCATCGGTCTCTGATTCCACTCGAACAGGAACATCCAGCGTGTTATGGAGAATCAGGTGGGAGACGGCGGGCTGCTCGCGAGCCAGCTCGCGCAGCGGCCTGGAGGCGCGCGCGGCGAATCCCAGCAAGGCTGCAGCATGTTCGAGGAATACGTCCGCGCGACCCAATGTCGCGTCCAAGCGGGCGGAGTGTAACGAGGAACCCTGGAAGCGGGGGTTGACCTCGGTGAGATAGAGGATCCCGTCGTGGAGGAGCGCGTCAATACCAAACGCGCCACGGTAGCCATTCTGATGGAGCCACATGCCGGTTCGAACCGACATCTCCTCCAAGGAGTCGAGAACACGAGGTTCCAGGTCGGCAGTCCGGGCGAAATCATTGCCGCAGTACCCGAATGCGCGGCGAGTCAGGCTAGGAATGCCGATAATCTGCAGGGAAGGACCGTGAAGCGTCACCCTCCCGTCCGAGAACACGCACGCATTGACGTTGAGGGGAATGCTATGCTCAAGGTATGGCGCGGCCGCGAGGAAGCCGTCTCCATGCATCGGCCATTCCGTGTCCAGGGCGCCAGCGTCCCGAAGAAGCCGGACGCCTGCACCACCGTCCGTGTGGTTCGCGCGCAAGACGAGGGGCTCTTTCGCGGCCCACTCGCCGATCAGCCGTCGGTCCGAGTCTGCCCAGTAGCGCCAGGGCAACACGCGGACGCCGAATCGCGAGAGTTGACTCTCTACCCATGGCTTATGCTCGAAACACGCCTGCGACTCGTGGAACATGCCCAAGTACAGCGTGCGATCTGAGCGTGGGAACCACGCGGAGGAAAGGAACGCGCATGGGCGGTACGGCAGCACAGCGCTGGGACGGTCGAAGAGATGTAGCAGCCTTCGACGTAGGTCGCCGATCACCTCCCTCCGATCGAAGTCGAGGTTGTAACTGTCCAACTCGACACGCTCGCCCGTCTCGACTTCCAGCGACACCTCGCGGACCGAGCACGCATCTAGCGGTGCGATCAGAGAGAAGACGAACGCCATGTTGGACAGGTTGAGAAGCGGCTCAGCGTCGGCGCCGCGTGTGCCGAAATAGACAAGCTGGCGGCCCCGGAGTGCCATCTCAATCTCGGCCAATCGCTTCTTCGCCGTCATGGACCTAGATCGCCCAACACAGTGCATTCTTCGATGTCTTCAAGACGCCCAACTCCCTAGCCACAAGATCTTTTTCATTCTGCCAAACCTCGGGGCCCAGCAGTTCCAGCGTCGCCTGCTCATATGCCTTCAGAAGCCGGCATCCGAGAGGTCGCGGATCCCGTCCGGCGGGAGCCTGCTGTGCCTTGCAGTCACAGTCGAAATCGGCGAGCTCCACGCAGACTGCCGGTCTGCTTAAGCCATCGGCGTACCGAGTCAACAGTGTGACGACTCCGTCATAGCATCGCGGGCAGGTCCGCGGGGCGAGGATGACTTCTGCTGAGAGCGGGGGAGCCGCCTGCCTGGAGGGAGCGTACCAAGCGACATCTACTCGATCGAGCACGGACACCGGCAGTCGCGCAAGGACATCGACCAGATCCCATAGGGTAGGGGGCGACCACGGCGTGCGGGAATACAACCAGTGAGCCAGCGTGTACGGCCGGATGTTGACCGGGAACAGCACGCAGCGATCAACGCCGTGGAGGAAGGCCCACCTCACGGCGTCAAGCGCGCATTGGGTGCTCTCGGTCATGCTAAGGAACGGGATGCCGACCAGGATGTTGGCGGTCACGCGAACTCCGGTGAAGGAGGCAACCAAAGAGAGAGCGCGTCTGAACGAAGAAAGCGTCAGCCGCTTGTTCAAGCAGAATCGCAAGACGGCTGGATCCGCGCACTCCAGTCCAAGTTCGATGCCGAGGCGCTGGGAGCCCAGCAGGGCCAGGCAGTCTCCCAGCGACTCACTCGTGACCGTCGAGGCATGCGTCTCGAGGACGAAGTCGGTCGCCGGCAGGCGCTGCACGACCAGACGCAGAATTTCGGTTCTGGCATCGGTTGGAACTTCCCATGGATCGAGGAAGGATCCGGAAGCACTCAGGACAAGCGTTCGCGGCTCGAACGGCAGCTTCGAAATCGCCGCGTCCACGGATTGGACTAGCCCCTGAGGCGTCGACTCGTCGCTGACTCCATAATCGCAAACGGTGCAGCCGCCTCCGTGAATACGGTAGCGGCAACCACGGGTACGAAACCAGATCTGCGCAAGCCCCCGCGCATGGGACAGGGCGACGAGGCGATAGTTCAAGCCAGCCGGAATCGTGGGGCAACCGCGCCGCAGCCGCGCCGTGATCATGTCGAGGAGTTCTGCAGCAGCCGACCTTGGCATTTCTTTCCGTGAAAATATGATAGCCTATAGCCGCTTGACCCGTCCATTGAAGTCTGCCGTGCTGACGGCCTTGTGCGGCCACCAGGAGACCTCAATCGGAACAGGTTCAGACCCGGGGAGCACAACAATGGAGACGCTCGAAGCGATCCGTGCCCGCAGGAGTATCCGCCGGTTTCGAAGTGATCCGGTGCCGCGGGACGTGATCAATCGCGTCCTGGAGGCTGCGTGCATGGCGCCGTCCCCAAAGAACACGCAACCGTGGCGCTTCCTAGTCTTGGAGGGCTCCAAACGGCTTGAGCTCGTGACCGTGATGCGACACGGGCTGCGCGAGCGGCTGGCCACGCGGTCGTCGCCGCATGACCTGGAGAATACTCTGCGGGCGATGGAGGAGGCGCCGGTTGTCCTGCTCGTCTTCATGGAGGAAGCCGAACCATCCTCTCGAAATGGCCTCGGAGAGCAGGACAGAGTTGCTGACATCCAGAGTATCGGGGCATGCATTCAGAACTTGCTGCTAGCTGCAGTCAACTTGGGATTGGGCACCTTGTGGATCTGCGACGTTCTCGACGCTGGTGACGCGATGCAGCGTTTCCTAAACAGGCCAGACCAACTGGTGGCCGCGGTGGCGCTTGGATACGCAGCGGAGTCGCCGCCCGAGCGCCCACGGCGACCCTTGGCCCAGTCCGTGAACTGGGCGGGGTGATCCCTCTCCAAATCTGATCTGATACAGTGCTTCACCAGTGGAGGCGAATTGTGGCCTCCGTCAGAGGTCGGCAACCGCGCGACGTCTGGGGTTGATTGTCACGTTCCTCCGCAGGATCTGCGATGCAAATGGGTTGATGGTTCTCACATTGTCTCCATGGGTGAGTGGTGTGAGTTGTGGCGTTCCCGAACTAGCCCGACTTACGCCACTGGGGTGTGCCTGCACCGAAAATTGGGATATTTTTCTGGTACTGGGAGTTGAATCCGCGGAGCGGATCTGCATTGAGCTGCAAAGAGGAAGGTGAAAGCGCTTGTAGTGCCGACCTACCCTCTTGATAGCGGGTCGCTACCGTGGGACACTGCGTCATGTTCCTTCGTGCGAAGAAACGGCTCAAAGACGGGAAACTGCATCACTACTGGAGCATCGTGGAGAACCGCCGCACCGCATGTGGGCGAGTGGTGCAGCGTCACGTCCTTTACCTTGGCGAGATCAACGACAGCCAGATGGAGTCCTGGTGTCGGACCATCGAGATCCTTGAGCACGGGCAAGTGCGACCGACGCAGGTTGCGCTGTATCCTGGGGGACGGAGGGCCGCGGCGCTGGATTGCGAGGTGATCCACGTTCGGATGGCGGATGTAGAGCTGCATCGGCCACGGCAGTGGGGGGCATGTTGGCTGGCGTGTGAGTTGTGGAGTTGGTTGAAGCTTGACAGTTTCTGGTTGGAGAAGCTCCCGCCGAGCCGCGAGGGGACGCGATGGAAGAACGTGCTTCAGACACTGGTTTGCTATCGGCTGATCTCGCCTGGCAGTGAGTGGAAGTTCGGAAGTTGTCAACGACATTGAGACAGCTCGGTTTCGTAATTAGGGAGGATTCTCTGTGTCGGGATGGGGTCCTCCGCCGTTGGTTTTGGTGGATTGATCCAGACGGCCTCAGGGAGGG
>JACPPM010000184.1 GCA_016191015.1 Acidobacteriota bacterium
AATCCATGTGGGAGTACATACCATTTCACAGATTGACTCGCAGATGTCGCCGATTGCTTCGCGCCGACCCGAGAGTGAGGAGCAAGTTGCTCGTCGGTTGAATGCTGGAAGAATCTGCGTAATCTGCGCGGAAATCTGCGCCAACTGCGGTTTCGCACGGAACGGCCTCGCCCGCGTCGGCGCCTCCGCCTTGCCGCAGCCCTGACCCCCACCCCTGTTCAATCCTCCCGGATCTACGGCCAACGCAGGCTCTCCGGGAGAGAGAGGGGCTCCAGAACACGGCATTGACACCGCGCATGGCCGAGTCTAAATTTGAATCGGGCAGTGTCGACGTAGACCAACGAGCGAAACAGGAAGACGAAGGAGATCAGAGAATGGGACAGTACAAGAGGGCGCTTGGCGTATCGGATCTGCAACCAGGGCACGCTGTAACTGTCGCGGTTGACGGAATCGAGGTGGCGGTTTTCAACGTCGATGGGAGATTCTATGCGTTGCAGAACGCGTGTCCGCACCGAGGCGGTCCGCTCGGCGATGGCGATCTTGAAGGCAGCATCGTGACCTGCCCATGGCACGGGTGGGAGTGGGACGTCACGAGCGGGTCCGGCGCGGAAGATGCCAGCGTCAAGACGAAAGCGTATCAGGTGAAGGTGGAAGGGGACGAGGTGCTCGTTCTGGTCGAGTAGAAGAGGTCCGATGGTGCGGCCGCGAGGGATCTCCGGCTATCGGCCATCACCGCTTGTCCCGGCCGGCGCATCGCTGAGGGTCACGAGCGTCTTGCCGAGATCGACCAGCTCTCCTTCGGCACAATGAACCGCATCGACCCTGCCGTCGTGAGGTGACGCCAACCGGTACTCCATCTTCATCGCCTCGAGAATGACGAGCACGTCACCCTCGCGCACGTCCATCCCCGCCGCCGCCGGCACCCTCACGACTTTCCCCGTCATCGGCGCCCGTACTTCATCTTCACTCAATCCCCGCGCCGCATCCCTCCGCTCATGCGGCACAAACACAGTGCGTCCCCGCCAGCCGATCCATACCCCCGCCGCCGTGCGCTCGACCGCCACACGGCAGACCTTGCCCGCGATCTCCACCGTGGTCCAGCTCATGCGCCCATCCTGAATCCACCTAGCGCGTGCCAGGGCGAGTACTGGTCGCACAGCGCGCCGCCGGCTGTGCGCAGAACCGCAGGCGTATGAGCGGACCGTGCGGCCAGCTGGAGCACCTCCGCGGGCACCGCGGCCGGCTCCCAGCTCCTCGATTCGATCGTGGTCGTGTGAGTCGCACCACTCCTGAGCTCCTCACTCTCAAGCAATTGGATGATGAACGCCTGGCTGGTGTGCACGCCGAGGATGGTCGTTTCGCGGAGCGCGGTGACGAGTCGCCGGCGGGCCTGCTCGCGGTCCTGGCCCCAACAGATGATCTTGGCGAGGAGCGAGTCGTAGAATGGATGGACCTCGGATCCCTGCACAATACCGGAGTCGATTCTGGTCTGAGGGCGCGTGGGCCAGTCGAGCATCAGGATCTTGCCGGTTGACGGCAGAAACTGACTATAAGGATCTTCAGCATTCAGCCGTGCTTCGATCGCATGCCCACGCGGGTCCGGGGGGACCGGGAGGGCCCCACCGCTGGCGATCTCGATCTGGGAGCGCACCAGATCGAGCCCAGTCACAGCCTCCGTCACCGGATGTTCGACTTGCAGCCGCGTGTTCACTTCGAGGAAGTAGAAGGCGCCGTCCGGCCCCACGAGGAACTCGACGGTGCCCGCATTGGCGTAGCCCGTCGCCGCGGCGAGTTTCACCGCTGCCTCACAGAGCCTCGAGCGGGTGCGCGCATCGATCCCCGGCGACGGGGACTCCTCAATGACCTTCTGGTATCTTCGCTGAAGGCTGCACTCACGTTCCCCCAGCGCGACAGCTCCGACTCCGTCTCCGAGGATCTGGACCTCGACGTGGCGCGCGGGATGGATGTATTTTTCCACGAGGAGGCGGTCGTCGGAGAACGCTGCATGCGCTTCGCGTCTCGCCCCTGCGAATGCCTCCTTGATCTCCTCCCGCGAGTGGACGCGGCGCATTCCCTTACCGCCCCCTCCGCCGGCGGCCTTGATCAGGACCGGGTATCCGACGCGGTCTGCGGCCGCAGCGGCGGCATCGGGAGAGTCGCATTGGCGCGCGCCCGGGACCACCGGTACCCCGATATCCTCGGCCGCCTTCCGCGCGGCCCGCTTGTCCCCGAGGGCCCGCATCGCTGCCGGAGATGGGCCAATGAAGACCAGACCGGCGTCCTCGCAGGCTGCTGCGAACTGTGCGTTCTCGGCCAGGAACCCATAGCCGGGATGGACGGCCGATGCGCCCGCGCGCTGGCCGGCGGTGATGATCAGAGTCGCATCGAGGTAGCTGCGCGGCGCTCCGAGGCCCACCGCTTCATCTGCCATCCACACATGCGGGGCATCCCGATCGACGTCGGAATGTACCGCCAGCGATGCGATACCCATCTCGCGAAGGGTCCTGATGACGCGGCAGGCGATCTCGCCTCGATTCGCGACCAGGACCTTGCGAATAGCTCTCATCGCCCGCGTTACATGCGAAACACAGGCGCGCTGCTGGGTTCGACCGGCGCGTTGAGGGCCGCTGAGAGCGCGAGTGCGACGATTGTTCGAGTCTCCGCCGGGTCGATGATTCCGTCGTCCCACAGGTGTGAGGTGCCGAAGTACGGGTCGCCCTCCCGTTCGTATTTCTCGAGAACGGGCTGAGCGATCTTCTGGGCCTCCTCGTGCGAGAGCGTCTTCCCATCTCGCGCAAGCTGTTCGCGCTTGACCTGCACGAGAACGCTGGCGGCCTGTTCGGCCCCCATCACTGAAATCCTCGCATTCGGCCACGTGAAGAGGAACCGGGGCCGGTAGCCGCGGCCGCACATCGCGTAGTTGCCCGCTCCGTGGGAAGCTCCGATGATCACCGTGATGCGCGGGACGGCCGCGGTTGCCACGGCCTGGACCATCTTGGCGCCGTCCTTTGCAATCCCGCCCTGCTCATACCGCCTCCCCACCATGAAGCCGGTGATGTTCTGGAGGAAGAGGAGGGGGATCTTACGCTGCGAACAGATCTGGACGAAGTGGGCGCCTTTCAGCGCGCTCTCGCTGAAAAGCACGCCGTTGTTCGCGACGATCCCCACTGGGTACCCCATCCAGCGGGCGAAGCCGCAGACAAGCGTCGGGCCGTAATTCGCCTTGTACTCGTGGAAGCGGCTTCCGTCCACGAGGCGCGCGAGCAACTCGTGCACCTCATACGGATGCCGCGTATCAGTGGGCAGGATGCCGTAGATCTCCTCGGCCGGATATATCGGCTCCTCCGGCGGCACAAGGTCCAGCTCGACTCGCTTCACCGTGTTGAGGTTCTCCACAACGTTGCGGCAGATGTGGAGTGCCTCTTCTTCGCTCGAGGCCAGGTGATCGGTGACGCCGGAAATGCGCGAGTGCATTTCACCGCCGCCCAGATCCTCGGGCGTGACGTCCTCGCCGGTGGCCGCTTTCACAAGCGGCGGGCCGGCCAGGTAGATCGTTCCTGCGCCTTTGACGATGATGTTCTCGTCGGACATAGCCGGAACGTAGGCGCCGCCGGCCGTGCACATACCGAGCACGACGGCGACCTGCGGGATGCCGAGCGACGACATGATCGCCTGGTTGTAAAAGATGCGGCCGAAGTGCTCCTTGTCGGGGAACACGTCGGCCTGCAGAGGCAGGAACACACCTCCCGAGTCGACGAGGTAGATCGTGGAGAGGCGATTGTCGAGCGCCACCTCCTGAGCCCGAATGTGCTTCTTGATCGTCTCGGGGAAGTACGTGCCGCCTTTCACCGTGGAGTCATTGGCCACGATCATGCACTCACGTCCGGCCACCATCCCGACTCCTGTGACGATTCCCGCCGACGGGATCTCGTTCTTGTGGAGGTTCCAGGCGGCGAGCGCGGAGAGCTCGAGAAACGGCGTCTCAGGGTCGATCAGCTTCTCGATGCGTTCGCGCGCCAGCAGCTTCCCGCGCTTCCGTTGGGTCGCAACCGCCTCAGCCGATCCCCCACGCTGCACCTGCGCCAGCCGCTCGCGAAGCCTCTCCCTGAGCCTCTGGTGATGCTCGCTGGCCGCCTTGAACTCGGGTGAGCTCGTGCGAATGTGGCTACGCAGGATGTCCATCTATCCTCTCCAATACAAGATCGTCCATCTTATGCCGGAGAGCGGCGCGGCGACAAGGGCGGCGATCATGCCTGACAGGGCTGCGGCAAAGTCGAGGCGCCGACTCGGGCGAGGCCGTTCCGTGCGAAACCGCAGATGGCGCAGGTTTCCGCGCAGATTTCCGTCAGGACTCGACCTGCGACGGATCGAGCTCGCGGGTCACGGTGTAGGACCAGAAGCCGATCATCCCTCCGGTCATGCTGATCCATTCATCCAGGTGCTCCTCGACATAGGTCGGGGTGCCGTCGAGGAGCTCGATGGTCGCGTCGGCGAACTGAACGAGCTCGGTGACGTGCCACGACCACTCACGCTTTCCGAGGATGTCCCTGTTGTGGTATCTCCCCTCGCCCCCGCCCTTCGCAATCCGAGCCACGACGATCCGGCTCGTGACGGACTCAGGATCTTCGATGATCGCACGGGCCATGGTGATGTCCTCGGCGCGAGTGAGGGGAAGCACGTACGAGTCGCCATGGGTTGGGCTCGATACGAGAAAGTAGGCTGCCTTGGGGATCAGGGTGTCGTTGCACCGAGCGGCGAAAAGGCTGAACCAGATAAGGCAAAAGACAAAGCCCTTTCGCGGACCCGCCTGCACCGCTCCCTTACGGTCGCGGCTCCATGAGGAAAGAGCAGGCGGGCGCGTGAGCATGCGGCCGGGCCAACTACACCCCACGCGCATCAGGTCCCCAAATCAGTTTGTGCAACTGCACTTGCAGTCTGGCCTGGATTCCGCTCGCCAGCATCCAGCCGGCAAGCTGCTCGAGCGGCAGCGATCCCCAGACCGGTGAGAAAATCAATCCGCATCGCCCGTCCAGCGCGTGGGAGCGGATCACGTCGAGGGCGAATTCGAAATCCGCTCGATCCTTCACGACGAACTTGATATCGTCCGCGGCCTGGATGTGGCGGAAGTTTTCGAACAGATTCCCGGCGGCTTCGCCGCTGCCGGGACACTTCACGTCCAGGACCTTCACGACCGATGGCGGCACATCCCCGATCGGCAGCGCACCGCTGGTCTCGAGCAGGACCCGGTACCCGCTTTCCAGAAGGTTTCTGAGAAGATCGATGCAGCCCGGCTGCAGCAGGGGCTCACCCCCCGTGACCTCGACCAAGCTGCATCGATAGCGGGACAACTCGCCCATGATCTCCTCGATGCTCATCGCGCTTCCTTCGCCGAACGCGTACTCGGTGTCACACCAGGTGCACCGAAGGTTGCACCCGGCCAGCCGCACGAAGGCGCAGGGGAATCCCATCCACCGGCTTTCACCCTGGATGCTGTAGAAGATCTCGTTCACGTACAAGGTCACCTCCCGATCATAAGGGATCGCGGGTGAAGTATGAAGGTGCGACGATACGTGTGCGTGGACCCGATGAACGTTCCTTGGTTAGTGTATGCTAACCGAGAGAGAGGAGCGGAGAGAGCGTGAGCCTCGTGGAGCGTTTTGAGCATGGAGGGGTCGAGGGGCTGCGAGTCGGCCGGTTCACTTCCCGGATCAACACGACCTGCATCGTGTATCGAATCGGAAACACGGTCATCGATGCCGGACCGCCGAACCAGTGGCGGCTGGTCAGGCAATTCCTGTCTGAACGCCAAGTGGGGCGTCTCCTGATCACGCACCACCACGAGGACCACGGCGGCAATGGTGCGGCGATTCGCAGGGAATTCGGCGCGCGAGTGCTCGTCCACCCCGCCGGGCGGCCGTTCCTGGCGCGCGGATTCGAAGTGCATCTCTATCGCCGGCTCGTCTGGGGTAAGCCGCCTTTATTCGAACCCGAAGACATGCCTGATGAGGTTCGCACGGAAGACGGCGTGCGGTTGAGGGCGATTCACACTCCCGGCCACGCCGAGGACCTCGCCTGCTACATCGAGCCGGACCGCGGATGGCTCTTCACCGGCGACCTCTTCATCGCCGCAAAACCCCGCTACCTGCGGAGTGATGAGGATCCCATTCGAGAGATCGAAAGCCTGCGCGTCGTTCTCACCCACGATTTCGAAACCGTTTATTGCGCACATCGCGGCGTCGTCACCGATGGCCGCGCCGCCATTCAGGCCAAGCTGGACTACCTGATCTCACTCCGCGAACAGGTCCGGGACCTTCGCCGACAGGGGGTGCAGATCGGCGAGATCACCCGCAGACTGCTTGGTCCCGAAGACCTCCTCACCTGGGTCAGCCGAGGCCATTTCTCAAAGCGCAACCTGGTTGAAGCCATGGCCCGGAACGGCTCACACGTCGACTGAGATCGGCCGTCGCCCGCCGCACCTCGCCCGTGAAAACGAGGCAACGAGCCAATGGCTCAAAGTCTCAGTTTCTCCTACTCTTGATCGCGGTCAGTGCGCGTCTTGCGTCGTTGCGAACTTCCGCTGAAGGATCCTTACGGGAGAGAAGGTCGAGTGACTTCAGGTGTGAGGAGCTCCCTGACTGCGCGAGAACAAGGCAGGCGGCGCGACGGATGTCGGTCAAGGGACTCCCGAGAGCGGCCGCCACGATCTTCAGAGAATCCGGAGAGTGAAGGCGTCCGAGCTGCTTGAGCGCTTCCGTCGAAAACGGCGGTCTGTCCAGCTTGGCGACGGCGCCGAGCGCCGCCGTGACGTCCGGCGAGCTGCTGAAGCTGCCGGCGACGGCAATGAGTGCGAGGGCCTCGTCGGGACTCTGTTCCAGCCCCGACTGCATCAACCCGCTCAGTTTCGTCAGCACGTAGCTTTCGGATTCAGCCCCACCGGCCTCACCCAGAGCGACGATCGCCGCCGGGTCTCCCTTCTCGGCTTCCTGGCGGACGACGGGAAGCGTCGTTGCATCCTTCGTGGCTGCAAGCGCGCGCAGAACGGCCTCCCGATAGCGGTTGTTCGTGGCGACGGCGAGCATCGCCTGAAGCTCAGCTGCGTACCTCTTGTCGGGATGCCCCGCCAGCCAATCCAAAAGATAGGCGCGGCTTTCGATAGTTCGGCCGGTGTCCTCCAACAGAAACGCAGCCGAAGGCTGCAGGAGGATCGCGATGAGCGGGGCAATCCGATCGGGAGGAAAACGAAGTAGCGCGCGCAGGGCGTGGCCTCGCAGACGGTCGCGGGCGGGGACATCCGGTATCTCATTGCTAGTCGGGGGGAGAATCTGCTGAGCTGCCTGCAACGCCTCCTCCTGCTTGAGCAGCGACAGCGCCTCCAGCGCCAGACATCGCTGCGGCTCATCACCGGTCTTCAGCAAGGCGGCCAGCGCCGGGACGCAGGTGACGTCGCCCGAACGGCCGATCACGCCGGCTATCCGGAGTCTGTCTTCGAAAGCGGGGACGAGATCCAGATTCGCGATAAGGCTTCCGGAGATTCGGGTCGATCGTGCGAGAAGGCCGGCCGATTCGATGGCCTGCTCGAACGCCGGCCGGTTGCGTTCCTGCACCAGGGCCTTCACGAAAAGCTCCTTGTGCTCAGTGAGCGATAACTTGCCGGCCAGATAAAAGCCCAGCTCTCGGTCGACCGCACGCAGGCCCGTCAGGAGACCCGGCAACATCCTGCTCACGCGCGCCCTGTCCTTGACGGCTTCCAACGCCGCCTCGACGATCCACAGCGCTCTCTCGCTGTTCTCCTTCTGCTTGCGCATGATGACATCGATCGAAGCGTCGTCACCTCGCCGCGCAAGCATGAGGCAGATCTCTTTCTGGAAAGACTCGTTGAAGCGCTCTACCGGTGTCCGCAAAAGCAATGCGAATTCTCCCAGCGCATCCACGGGATAGGCCGCCAGCAACCTTCCAGCGGCACTCAACCGGCGCGCCTGATCCGCACCCGTGTACATCTCTGATCGCAATTGCTCGAACGACTCGGCCGACATCGCCGCCGGGGCGGCCCCATGCCAAATCCAAAACGCCAGGACCGCGCAGGCGACTAGAACGTGACGCGCGGAGCGCGGAGCGTCGAGCGGCGAGCGCCCCGAGCGAAGCGAAGGGGCAAAGCACGACCGGCGTTTTCGGGAGGCAGTGAGGGTGTTGGCTGTGTTCATCCGGTTCTATTCCCTAGCCCCTAGCCCCCAGTCCCTAGCCCCTTCCAAACCCTGGAACGTCAACTCCAACAAACCCTCCGTCAGTCAGGTCTGACGCGCGCTCACGACTGTGGCTGGAGGTGTTCCCAGACGAATCCCATAAGATCATCACCCACTGCAGCGCCTTTGACCCGAAACGAATAGACCTTGTCCATGCCCAGTTTCTTGGTGTCGTCCTCGTGCGTCCAGAACTTGACCACGGACGACCCCTCGCTCTCAGCCTTGCTCAGCTCGGTCCACTTGAGCCTTCGCGAGTCTTCCGGATCATCCGAAATGAATTCGACGCCGTCGGCGGTGACGGTGAGTTTCCCGTTGCAGCTCCCGACGAGGTGCTCATGGACGACCATGAGAACGTACGGCGGCCCCGCCGCGATTGTGGCGGCCGGCTGCCCGCTCTTGATCATGCCCTCGATGAAGCTCTCCGCCTCCTCGCTGATTCCAGCGCCCTTGATCGTGTATTTGTAGGCCCTGTCCATGCCGACCTTCTTGGGATCCTTTTCATACGTGAAGATCGTGATCTGCCCGGGGCCCGGTATCATCACGCTCTTGATGTCGGCGAAGGTCCAGTTGCGGCTGTCCTTGGGCTCCCCCGACACGAAACGGATACCGCGGTCGTAAACCCTGAACGCGCCCTGACAGCTCCCGATCACGTGAGCGTGGTCGGCCTGATAACTGTAGCGAGGCGTCTCATCGGCCCAGATCCCGGCTGCCGAGAAAACCAATGCAAAGAGAATATGTCTCATGGGGTCACCCTCCTGATCAGGGGAGATAGTAGGACAGTGTGGTCGGTGTTTACAAATGCAAAATGCAAAATGCAAAAATGCAAAGTGCAAAATCAGGGAGAGAGGACTCGAGAGGGGGTGCGGCCAAGGGGATCGGGAGTTTTGCGGCAGGCTGGGCGCAAGACTATAATTCTCCAACACAATGCAACAGGAAACGTACTG
The DNA here is from genome assembly GCA_016191015.1 of Acidobacteriota bacterium. Taxonomy (GTDB): domain Bacteria; phylum Acidobacteriota; class CAIWXX01; order CAIWXX01; family CAIWXX01; genus JACPPM01. Next base: position 9,185 of record JACPPM010000184.1, read on the forward strand.
GAAGGCGGCGTCCCGGATCCTGGGCGAACGCATCACGCGGTTCGTCCGGCTTTGCAGGAAGACGGCGTCGCGTGCGACGGAGGAGAACATCCATGACTTGAGGGTGAGCGCGCGGCGGCTGGCCGCGGCCCAGGCCGTCTTCGACCTGGAGGAGCTCGCCGATCTGAAGCGGGCCGCATCGCGGATCCGGCGCTCGATCGGCAAGATCCGCGATCTCGATGTGGCGATCGGCAACATCCGGCAGTTCGCTGAAGGTGTGGAGGATTCCGGAGAAATTGCCGGATGTGTGCGCCAGCTCTCATCGAACCGGCGGAGAATTCTGAGAAAACTGCGTCCATCTCTTCGTTTGATGGTGCTCAAAGTTCCGCTCGTCGTGCCGCAGGGCGAGGAGCGTCCGTTCATGACCGAAGCGCGCGTGTACCTTCCCCCCTTGGTCGACGGCGCGCAGGGACTGGAGCTCGGGCTTCGGTCGCCGGAGAATTCCGGCCCGGTTCATAGGCTCCGGATCCGTATCAAGCGGCTCCGGTACCGCATCGAGCTCTTCGGGTCCGGACTCGACGACCGGAGCGAGCGATGGCTGGAGTCCTGCAAGCGGGTTCAGGACCGCCTGGGTGACCTCCACGACCGCGACGTTCTGATCGGCATCCTCGAGAAGCGTTGGGAACAGCAGATCGGCCAGGGCCATGATGGCCGGGCGCTCAGCCGCCTTTTGGAAGATGTCTGGAGGGACCGGCACCGGCGGAATGCAGAGATGCTCAGGACTCTCTCGCTTGGCTTTCTGGAAGAGATCCGGCAACGGGCCCTGGAGTTTCAGGTGTAGAGGTGCGGAGTCGACAATGAGGATTCTCGTTACGGGGAGCAGCGGGCTGATTGGGTCCGAGGCCGTTCGACACTTCGACGCCCTCGGCCACATCACCTACGGGATCGACAACAACATGCGCCGGGAGTTTTTCGGCCCCGGCGGAGACACAACCTGGAATCTCCGCGACCTGCTCGCGAATACGGCGCGCTTCGAACACCACGATATTGACATCCGCGATCGCCAGGCGGTGCTTCGCTTCTATTCGTCGCACCGTATCGACGCCACGGTCCATTGCGCGGCTCAACCGTCACACGATCTCGCTGCATCGATGCCGTTTGTCGATTTCGATGTCAATGCGATGGGCACAATGAATCTGCTCGAATCGGCGCGGCAGCACGCACGCGAGGCGCCGTTCGTGTTCATGAGCACCAACAAGGTGTACGGCGACGCACCCAATGAGATCCAGCTGGTTGAAATGCCCACGCGGTGGGAATACGCAGACGGGCGTGCCGGCATCACCGAGGAGATGCGCATTGACAGCTCGAAGCACAGCCTGTTCGGCGCGTCCAAGGTGGCGGCCGACGTCATGGTGCAGGAGTACGGACGGTATTTCGGAATGGCCACGGTGTGTTTCCGCGGTGGATGCCTCACGGGGCCGGCCCACAGCGGCGTCGAGCTGCACGGGTTTCTTTCTTACCTGGTAAAGGTGGCCATCGATGGGGCCGAGTACAGGATTTACGGGTACAAGGGCAAACAGGTGCGAGACAACATTCACAGCGCCGATGTGGTGAAGGCGTTCGAGCGGTTCATCGACGCGCCGCGGCCGGCGGAGATTTACAACCTCGGTGGTGGCAGGGAGAACAGCATTTCGATGATCGAGGCGATCGAGGCGATCGAGGGGATGACTGGCACACGGGTACGGACGACCTACGTGGACGCGAACCGGCAGGGGGACCACATCTGCTACATTAGCGATCTGGGCAAGCTCAGGGGCCACTATCCGGGCTGGTCGATCACGCGGCCGCTGCGCGGTATCCTGGAGGAAATGGTCCGATCCGGGATTGACAGGCGGACGAGCGGGCGGACATGAAAATCCTCGTGACGGGAGGAGCAGGGTTCATCGGGTCGCACCTCGTCGATGCGCTCGTCGCCAAAGCCCATCAGGTCCGCATCCTGGACAATCTCACCCCTCAGGTGCATCGGAAAGGCGTGCCGGTCTGGCTCAACAGAAGCGCCGAGTTTGTTCAGGGGGACGTGCGCGACGCCGACGTGCTCGCCCGAGCCCTCATCGGAGTCGACGCCGTCGCGCACCTGGCGGCGGAAGTCGGCGTCGCACAGTCGAATTATGAGGTGCGGAGGTATGTCGAGGCCAATAGCGGCGGGACAGCGAATCTGCTCGACATCCTCATCAAGACCGGCTTGCGTCCCGCTCTGGTCATCCCGGGGTCGATGATCTGCTACGGCGAAGGTCTCTATCGTCGGGCAGATGGCGCTCCGGTCAGACCGCCGATCAGAACGCGCGAGATGATCGATCGTTACGGATGGGAGCCGGTCTGCCCGGAAAGCCGAGCCGCGCTCGTGCCGGTTCCGACCCCCGAGCACGCGGTCCAGAACATAGGCTCGATCTATGCACTCACGAAATTCGACCAGGAGAAACTGGGTCTGAACCTCGGACGCCTGCACTCGATTCCCGTCACCGTCCTGCGCTTCTTCAATGTTTACGGGCCGCGCCAGTCGCTCTCAAACCCCTACACCGGGGTGACGGCGATATTCATGGCCAGGATCAAAAACGCCAGGCCACCGGTTATCTACGAGGATGGTGGGCAGACGAGAGACTTCGTGTCGGTGCACGACGTCGTGAGGGCGATCATGGCCGCTCTCGTGGATCGGTCGGCGCCAGGCGAGTGTCTCAACATCGGGAGCGGCGTGCCGACCAAGATCGGCGAGCTCGCCCGCATGATGGCCGCCGCGTGCGGCTCGTCGATCGCTCCCGTCGTCACGGGCGAGTTTCGCGATGGTGACATCCGGCACTGCTTCGCCGATACCACGCGGGCCTCCGCGGCCCTCGGCTTCCATCCCGCCGTGGAGATCGCACAGGGCCTCGACGAGCTCGTAGGGTGGGCCGAAACCGAAGAGGCGACGGACATGTATGAGCAGGCTGAGGCCGAGCTGCGGCGCGCCGGCATTCTCTGAGACGATGAAGCTCTCGATCCTGATCCCGGCCCGCAACGAAGAGGGGGCGATCGAGTCGACGGTGAACCGGATCTACGAGACCCTGCGTACTGCGGGCATCGATCACGAGATTGTCGTCATCAACGATCACAGCACGGACCGAACCGGCGAGGTGCTACGGGACGCCGCATCGCGGATTCCTTCGCTGCGCCCGATCGACAACACAATGCAGCCGGGCTTCGGGCACGCCGTACGAGCGGGCCTCGATGTGTTTGCAGGCGACGTCGCGATCGTCGTCATGGGCGATGAGTCGGATGACCCCGCCGACATCATCGCGTACTACCGCAAATTCACCGACGGGTATGAATGCGTGTTCGGCTCTCGTTTCATGAAGGGCTCCAAGATCCTCAACTACCCGACCCACAAGCTGATCATCAACCGCATCGCGAACCGTTTCATCAAGCTCCTTTTCCGGATCCCGCTGAACGACACCACCAACGCCTTCAAAGGATACAAGCGGAACGTCGTCGAGGGCATACAGCCTCTGATCTCGCCTCACTTCAATCTCACCGTCGAGATGCCCCTGAAGGCGATCATCCGCGGCTATCGCTATGCGGTGATCCCCATCAGCTGGCACGGCCGTCTGTCTGGTATGTCGAAACTGAGGCTCCAGGAGATGGGAAGCCGATATCTTTTCATCGTCCTCTACCTGTGGCTCGAGAAAATGCTCTCGCGCGGCGACTACCGGCGCAAAGACTCGGGATGATCGACGCCGGGAGACCGCGGCGGCGCCCGCCTGCCCCTACTTCACTTCGATGGGCCGGCGTGACGTCCGCGGGGCTTCGACGTGCGGCCGCGCCTCGCCTCTGCGACAATCCTTGCAGACACCATAGATCTGAAGGCTGTGGCTCTCAGGCGCGAAGGCGATCGACGCTGCGGCGCGTTCCTGCAGCGACTCGATCTCCTGGCAGATAAACTCGAACGTCTGGCCGCACCGCGTGCAGACCATGTGATCGTGATGAGGGCGCCGGAGATGGTGTTCGTACCGCATTCGACCGTCCTTGAGGTCGACCTGTCGGGCGACCCCGCTGTCACAAAACAGCTTCAGCGCACGGTAGACGGTCGACCGGCCGATCTCAGGATGCTCGCGGTGCACAAGGTCATACAGATCTTCGGCGCTGATGTGGGAGCTGGACCGGAGAAAATACTCGAGCACGACGTCGCGCTTTCGCGAACGCTTCCGGCGGCTGTCCTGCAAGTATCTGTCCAAAACCTTCCGTTCGGCCTTCACATATCCTCCAGACGCCGATTATATGCGAGAAAGACCGGTGGAGGTCCAGTGCCTGACTTGTCGCTGCGCCGACCGATGAAGTAAGCTGGTTCTGACTGCGGAGGGATGAGATGCGGGCGCGAATGATTCCGTTGGGTGGCCTGTGGGTCGCCGCATTTCTATTCGTTGCCTCGGCTGGCACGCGGGTACAGGGGGACATGGATCCGATGCAATCAGGCACGGAGTCGAGCGCAGAATGGGACTCCACAGCGGATGGTGAATTCGGTGCCGCTGCCGCCGCGGGGTGCCCGAGCTGTGACAAGGGATATCAATCGCTGCCGTCCGACGGGAGGGTATGGGATATCGTGGCGTGGATGAAGCACGCGTACCCGGGAGCGGCGACGAGCCACCTCACGCAGGCTCGCGGCTTCGGAAACGAGGGTTTCCTGGATTTTCATCTGGTCGACGGCGGGAAACGGATTTTTTTCGCAAAGGCCGCTGAGCTCAAAACCCGCATCACACGAAGCCTCGAGCAGTTTCATTTCGACGATGAATGGGTCTACATCGATTTCGAGTGGACGGACGGGAGTGAGAGCGCACCGACGCCCTGGTATCGCGAGTTCACGAAGAGAGATCTGGGGCCGTACGTCGGCAAGTGGGCGCTGCGCGGCGCCAGAACAGGCGAGCCCTTCGAGATTCATTCGCGTTTTCGCAACTGTCCCGACACCGCGAGGCACAAGTTCGCCGCAACCAATACGATCCTCGGGCCGGTCCATGCTCCGTATACTCGCTGTATCATGGATGTCCGGAGTGGCGCGACCAAGCCGGTCAAGGCTTTGGTGCTGGAGTCGGTTTCGGGCAAGCCGGGCGGGCGACAATTTCGGGAGTGGTATTGGTACGGCAAGTCCGAGGACGGCACCGAGACGTATGGGCTCATTCGATGGGACTACTACGAGCGCAGCGGCCCGACCGAGCCTTGGAGGCTGATGAACGGTGGATGCCAGCTCAACAAGATCGTCGGAGGCGACGCGTGCATCCCCTGGGCCGTGATCAACGTCATCAACCAGACCCGCGGGTGCGTGACCCTCGGACCAGCCACATGCCCCTGATCGCCGCCCGTCAGGCGGCCTGACCCCGCCGTGCCGCGTCAGTGCCAACGGTACGCTCGTGCGGCAGCGTTCGCCCTGTCGCTCCTCTGCCTCGGAGTCCCGGCCCGATACGCACGCAGTGACCCGGACAGCACCCTGCCCCCGGAAGGGCCTCGCGACGCTCTGGTCTGGTCAGCCGTTAACGACGGCATCCCGACCACGGCCTGGATCCGAGCCACGCCCAAGGGCTACGAAGTGCTCAGCACACGGGAGGCGCTCGTCCTCTCCGTGGGCGGAAACCTTTCGGTTGTTCACGTTCGCACAGCGAAGGCCCCGTTGTGCGACTGCGATAAGTGGCAGGAGGCGGGTTTCCTCGAAGGTCCATGCCCTCCTGCAGGCGAGACCGGCTCCATCCAGACTCTCGTCGCAGAGAGCCTCCCTGCCGGTAAACCGGCCACGGTTTCACCCCGAACACCGGGTCCGGATGAAAACGAGGCGACGGCATGGCAGTCGCTGGAAGATCAGGTGACGGTGCAGTCGTCGGTCGGGCCGTATCTCTTCGTCGTGCGATCGAGCTCGAGCAGCGAGTGCGGGGCGATCGACCGAACATGGCGATCATCGTTCCAGGTTTGGACCCTGGAGACCTCTCGGAACGTGGACATCCTGACTCCAGCCGAGCGTGGAGCGCTCAACGCCGCGGCTAGACCCGTGGCATTCTCGAGGATGGAAAAGGAAAGACTCCTGACAGATTCCGCCGCCGATCTCTCGATGTCTGCGATCCTCACCCGTTACGATCCCAAAGCCGGGTTGATCGTGCAGTATCAGTTCACGGCGCCCGCCTGCTATGCCTGCTCTGACGAATGGGGATCCTATTCAGTCTCAGCATTGGTGACGGCCGAGAAACTTCCCGATAGTTTGCGCCCCTACGCAGAATGGCCGGCATTCGTGCAGGCATACGCCAAGAGCCGCAAGGATCACACGGCTCGCGGCTGGACGATCGTCGGCGGAACGCCCGAAGAAATCGAACGAGTGCTGAGCCAGTTCAAACGGATCCCGGAGTCTGGCTCCTCAGAAATCCCAAAATCCAAGGTCCAAAGTCCACGGTCCCCGAACAATTGACGACGGCACCGGGGGCGACCCTTGGTCGCTCGATCCTTGCTACTCTCCGCCCTCCCTGTTCAGATTCTGGAGTGTGAAGCGGTCCGCTGGTTGTGGCTTGTCGAATGCGATGCCTTTGAGCAACACCGTGGTGCGGCTGCCCTTCCTCAGGTCGAGCATCTCCATCTTGCGAGCCACCCAACGGCCGTCGATCTGCTGAATGTCGGAGAAAACGAGGCGCTTGGCGGGATCTTTCTCGCCTTTGCGAAACGCTTCCCCGCGCACCATGAACAGGATGTCCTTCCTGATCGTGAGGATCCTCCTCTCATACGCAGATCTCTCTTTCGGTCTGGCTTCGATCACCAGGCAGGGCTGGCCATCGAGGGTGATGTCGGCCAGCTGCGCGACTTCGTATTTCGTGTGATCGAATTCCTCCATGTCCTCATAGCTGAAGTCGGTTCCGACAAACGATGATTCGCGATCCTGCGACGCGATGCGGCGCTCGCGCTTCATCGAAGGCAGGTACAGCCACTGGTCAGGCGTGCCGGCGGGGCGGCCGACCGAGAGAAACCCAACGCCCCGAACTTCGGGCGGATCCGTGAAGCGGATCAGCTGCTTCGCGTCCCCGGCGAACCCCACGCGAAAACTCCGCCACCCCTTCCTCCGCTCCTTGCCCTCCTTCGAAACGACCACCAGATCACCCGTGTACTCCTGGGTTTTCGTTCTGTGGCGGCTCTCCATCTCTCCGAGGATCTTCCGTGCCTCGTCCGCCGCGCACACACCGGCGCACAACGCGAATACCAACATCACTACGCCGCGGAGTATCACCGGCTTCATCCCTGCCTCCAATTGATTCATCGACGTTCGTCTCCTTCAATCCTGCCGTCGCGGAGCCGAATCACGCGTTCGCACGCTGCCGCAGCCATCTGGTCGTGAGTGACCATCACGATCGTGGTCCGGCGACCGTTGTGAATCATCTTCAGCAGCGCAAGGATCTCGTCGCCGCGAGCCGAATCGAGGTTGCCGGTGGGTTCGTCGGCGAGGAGCAACCGCGGATCGGTGACGATGGCACGCGCGATGGCCACGCGTTGCCGCTCTCCCCCCGACAGCTCATCGGGCAAGTGCCCGGCCCGATCGGAAAGCCCGACGTCGGCCAGCACCCGTCCGACACGCCGATCGATCTCGCCACGGGCCACCTTGGCCAGGTGCAACGGCAGGGCCACGTTCTGCAATGCTGTGAGGGTCGGCATCAGGTGAAACGCCTGGAACACGTAAGAGACGTGTGACCGGCGGAACAGAGACCGCCCTTCTTCGTTCTCCTTCGATAGATCCCTCCCGTCCACGAGCACCGAGCCGGACGTGGGAAGATCGAGACCACCCATCAGATTCAGAAGCGTCGACTTCCCCGACCCCGATGGCCCCATGATCGCCGCCATCTCACCATCGCCGATCTCAAGGTTGATCCCTTGCAGAACTGTGAGTCTCGTCTTCCCGTCGAAAACCTTCGTTACCTCGGTCAGCGTCACCATCGGCCACTCTCCGTCGAGTTTAAGGTTTAAAGTTTCAAGTTTAAGGTTACCGGACCGCGCTCGGCGTCAAAATCCACTTATTATCCCGATCCCCCCCTCCCGCGAACTTTAAACTTTGAACCTTAAACTTGAAACCTCATGGTAGCCTGGCAAACCACTCCCGCAGGATCCCCTCGGCCGGCTTGCCGCGCGGCGTATAGTCTCGATCGTTGACTCCGCCTTCACCCCACCAATTGTAAAGGAACAGCCCTTTCAGAAACGGGACATTATCCCAGCTCTCGAAGAACGCCCGATAGCAGAGAGCCTGCTCATCCACATCTGCTGGATGATCGGTCGTGTAATCCCACGGGCTGCGGCTGCAACCATCGACCGACGGATAGCCGATCTCGGTGAAAAGGAGCGGCTTCTTGTACCGCTGCTGCCACTCGGCGTACTTCTCTTTGATCCGTTGCCAGTTGTAAAGCAGCTCCTGCTTGTTCGGACGATTCGACCGTGCCAGCTCGAAGTACCCGTTGGAACCCAGGTAGTCGAGCTTCTCGAGCCATGGTTCCTTCGAGAGCCGGTCCCAATTGGAAGAGTACGTGAGCTTGCCGCGGTACCGCTGGCGAACCCGGGAGATCAAATCCAGCCAGAGGTCGCGCTGTTTTTCGGATGTGAGCTGCTCGCAGCCAACCAGGAGCAGCTCGATGCCGCACCTCTCGGCGAGGTCGGCGTAGCCGAGCATGACGCGGCCGTACGAGTCGAACCAGCGCTGCCAGCTCGGGGGTTCGATCGTTCCACGCCATCTCCCGGGCCTCACGTCTACAATGTAAATGATCGGGAACAGAAACACGGACATCCCGCGAGCATGCGCGGCCGCCGCCACCCGCGCGATCGTGTCGTTGGACGGCGTGGCCGGCGATAGGTAGACGCCATCCGAGTAGATGTTGTCCTGATGGATACTGATGACCAGAGAGATGTAGTTGGCGCCGAGCGCCTTGATCTGCTCGATCTCACGCTCGTACGCATAATTGCGGTCAGGTGAAAAGAGACCCAGGGCGACCCCCTTGATGAATGCGGGCTCTTCCGCGGCACTGACCCATCCTCCGATGAACTGCACGGCGAACGCCAACAGCAGTAACAACCGTCTGATCACAGCGCGGAAACTTACCACGAATGAGCACGACGGACCAGACGGCGGGGGGGGGCGGCTGCAGGGCTGCGGCAAAGTCGAGGCGCCGACTCGGGCGAGGCCGTTCCGTGCGGAACCGCAGATGGCGCAGATTTCCGCGCAGATTGACCCGCAATGACCCCTACGCAAACCCGCCTCATCAACACCTCCAACAGTACATTCAGTTTCGCAGGCGCGATGCTAGCACGGCGTCTCGGGGATTCTACAATCTGTCGAACCTCGCATCGGGTCGAAAACGGCGTTCGGGACGGGGATAGGCCTCCTCGACGACCGATTCGGTCAAACGCGCCACGCATCTTCCGGATCCGCGACACCCGCCTGCGTGTGGTCGTGCCCCCGCAACCGGCCGAACCGGCGCTGATGTCGGGTCTTGTCGTTTTTCATTCCCCTGCTGCCCCGCCTTCGACCTTCGCGAAGCCGCAGCCGTTGGATTGATCGTTATTCGACCATGTAGCGGAATCCGAATCGATGACGAAGTAGGTGCCGGCCGGGATCACGACCCCCGGCGTCACCCTCCAATAGACATCGGGTGCGCCACCTTGCCCGCCGTAGGTCTTGACGGGCCATGGACCGTGGATCGTCCCGTCGGTACGTTTGAGCCCAATCGTCCCGCCGCGGGCTCCATGTCCGCTGTTCCAATGGTAGGTCTCGATTTGGGTGATCAGGTGCGGCCGACTCAGGCTGAAAGACAGGCTGCACCGCGCGTCGCCCCGCACGCCGCCGCCGTTGTAGTTGTCGGCGATTGAGGCCGACGTTCCTGCGGTCGAGGCCGGCTTCTCAACAACAGGGGGCTCCTTCCGCGACGTTTGCTCGGGCACGAAATCGTCGATCCACTGGTAGATATAGTACTGGTGCCAGGATTCCGAGCAGAGCTTGATCTGTATTCTCCCGGCCTCTTTCGAGCCCAAGGCGCCGAAGCCCGGGACGACGGCTTCGCCCGTCCCCACGCCTCCCGCCTTGCCATAGCCGGCTGCATAGTATTCGGTGAGGCGGATGAAACCCGGGCCCACCCCGCCGCACCCGACGGCGACATAGTCGATGTAGGCGGTCAGAGAGACGGCGATCCCCCGGGCCGTGCGGACGACCTTGGGCGTGAGTGTCGAGTCGATGTGGAGCTTTTCTCCGGGGACGAGGATCTCCGGCGGCGGAGTCCACTTGACCAGGACCGTCACGATACCATCCTCGCCGCACACGCTCCGCGTATTGACTGTGAGGTTCCCCTCGCCTCCAAGGACTTCGCTCGGGTAGCACTGGTGAGTGCTCGGGGTTTTCCCAAGTTTTCGTTCGACGAGGCGCCAGTAGCCCTTCTTTCCGGAACGAGGTGGCGTCCCACCTCCCGCACCGGATGTCACAACGGCAGGCGGCGCAGGAGGTTCAATCGTCGCCGGACGGATGGCCACGTCTCGGGATCGCATGTCCTGTGCATCGCTGATCGCCTTGTCCGCCCAGCGGAGGTCCTCGGGGAAGAGCTCCCGCTGCTTGAGGGTACTGAGCATCGCAATGGCGCTGTCCCACTGCCTTGCGGCGTAGAACGATGCGTACCGCTTCCGCGCATCGTCGACCGCCACCTGATAGAACATGAGCGCACTCTCGTAGCGATTGATCACGCCTTGGGCCAAAGCGCTGACGGGCGGCGGAAGCTGGCCCTCATAGACCCGGATCTCATCGATCTTCTTCGATGCCGACCAGACCAGGGTGCGATCGAGAAACGCCGCGGCCTCGGTGACGAGCCGCTGGACGGTCCGCCACCGCTCGGCGTATACCGGCGCGTTGCTGACGCCTCGCGCCGCTTCCATGTCGTGGACGCCGACCAGCGCGGGAATGCCAAACAACTCCCGCGCCGTGTCGAAATCGCGCCGCGCCTCAGCCTCCTTCGCCGCCTGCTTGGCCTTGGCGGCAAGCTCGTTGGCTATCACGATGGCGGCACGTTGATCGATCTTCGACAATTCCGTGACGACACTGGCCGCCTCGGCAGAGCTCCCCGCGGCGATCAGCCGCTCGGCCTCGCCGGTCTTCTCCTCGATCAGCGTCTTCATCTGGGCATCACGAATGTCGGCCGCGGAGATCGTCACGTCGAACCTGGCCGACCCCCGACCCAATTCGAATCCGTATCTCGAATCCTCGACCTTGACCGTGACCTCGCACGAACCGGCGTCGCTCCGCGAGAAAGTCGCCTCGCTCCCGGCCCCTCCACCCACGATCGAGCATCCCGTCGGCATCCAGACGTACCGGAATGCAGTCCGCGGCTCGGGAGACACGCTGGCCAGCATCGCGACGTTTGCTCCGGCCGCGATCGCGCCCCCTGGGCCGAGGACTGACACCCTCACCTCGCGCGGCCTCGCCGTGATCGAAGCCGTCTTCGTTCCGATGTCCTCGCCGCTTCCTGCAATCCTTGCATCGACCGTGACACTCACGGCCCTCGCATCCGCCGGCACGAAAACGAGGTCGGCGGAATCCTGCGACTCGCTGACGGTTCGCCCGTTGGTGCCGAGCTGCCACCGAAAATCGACCGCTGTGCCGGCCCCGAGACCGGGGACCGAGGCGCGAGCGCGGACCTCGTCGCCGACATACGGGGAGGCGGGGCTGAATCCGATCTGGACCTCCGGCGCCGACACCGGGATCTCGAGGCGGTCGGATTCAGCGACCGTTCTCAGCGTGCCCGCGCGTTGCTCCAGGACGCTCACCCACACCGCCGTCGTCCCGGGCTTCGTGAAGCGCACCGTTGTCGTGAGACTCGCGCTTTCTTGGGGCGTAAACGGGTGCTCCTCGAGCGGCTCCCAGCGCAATGTGAAGCTTCCCGCGAGAGGCGCGCCTGCCCACATGACGCGGGCCTCGAGCTGCACGGGTCCGCCGATCGTCACGGCCGGCCCGGGTGGCGAGACGCGCGCGATCGACACCGTGGGCCTGATCACGTCGAATTCGGCCGTCACCGGCCCGAGGGTCACGGTGCTGAGACGGGCCGTGACCGCAACCATGTTCTTCCCCAGGGTCGTAGCGATGTAGGTTGCTGCGTTGCCCGTGCCGCTCGCGCCTGTCCACGCGAAGGTCGGCGTGCCGTCATCGGGGCGGAGGTTGTCGATCACGGCTTCGAGGGCTACCTCCTCGCCGGGCCGCAGCTTCCGCTTCTCGGGCGAGAGAACGAGCCTGAGACTCGGCGCCGCGGCGTCGGGTGGCCTCCCTTTGTACGGAGTCCGGACGAAGTTGGGGACGGCGGAGATAGTGAGACCGGCGAGGATCCCTTTGCCCTCCGCTTCGATCGCCTTGGTCTGCGCTTCCACCCAGGCTCGCTCGCTGTTGTCGGAGAACCCCGACGCATTGGATCGGTACTCGCCCCTGATGACCGCGTGGCCTTTGATCACGTAGCCGGCGCCAGTGGCCATGGCCACGCCATCACGGAAACCGGTCATGCAGTCGATGTGACCGTTGACGTACGCCGCATCGTAGACGGCAATGAAGCCTTTGAAATCGCCGAGCGAGAACGGCATCACACGGCCGTTCTTGGCCATTCTCGTCTTGATCGCTGCCTCGATTTCCTCAGGGTATCTGAACCCTTCGCGTGAGTCCCAGTTGGCGTGGATCTCGCCGTACGAGCTGGACGTGGATGCAGTGGCGGCGGGACTGCCGCACAGAGCGGGGATCTTCCAGGCCGGCCCTTTCTGAACCTTGAGTTTCAGATTCACGCCGGTCGCACCGGCGTCGCCTTCCCAGATATCCGTTGCCGTGCCGCTAAACCCGGCGGGCTTGACGAGAATGTCAGCAGAGACCCATGCGATCTCATTCCTCTGCGCGTCACGGACCGTGACAGAGACGCTCTTCATCAGCGCGGTGGGTTTGCCATTCGGGAAAAATTCCGCGCGTGGGAGGAACTGCATCTTCGCCGATGTAGTGGGGGTTTGCCCGGCGCCATTGCGGGGCTCCTCGGCTTTGTCCTGGATGACCTCGGCGCCTCCCCACGAGAAATACCTCGCCTGGGCCGCGACCGTGGGAGGCAGGTCAACCGAGACGGGGAAGATCTCGGTCACGACGACCTCCCCCTGGACTTTCAGCGTCGGCTTGCCAGCGACGGGTGGTGGCGCGGTCTGTTGATCTCCTTCGACCGTGACGATCACTTCGTCGCTTCTCCCTACTCTCACAACCGTCGTGCCATCAGGGAAGTTCGACCATACCTCGGCGTGGACGTGGTGCTCCTCCGTTTTTCCAGCTGTCCCCGGCCACGAGTGGGAGAGCGTGGCGGCGAAGTTGTAGGCTTTGTCAGTGGCATCGCTCTTCAGCTGCGCGTCGTTACCGATCTGAGATCCGCTTTCGAAGAGGCGCACGGTCAGGGTCGTCCCGGCGTACCCGCGGTACTCTCCGACCAAGCGGTGAAAGGCTCGCGCCGAGACCGTCAGATCGACCTTTTGCGCGGGGTTGACCCTCGTCGTCTTGCCGGAAAGCCGCAACGGCACGAGGCCCTCGATGGGAGCCGTGCCCGCGAGCGTCGCCGGATCTGTGATGAGATACCAGAGGGCGATCTGGTCGACGACGTGCTCGTCGACAACCGGCACAGGCGACCGAACATTGGCACGTTTGGCGAGGAAGAAGTTGCTGGCTGTTCGATCGGCCTCACCGTACTGTCCGGCGAACCCTCTCCAATCGGCGACAAAAGCCTTGAGGGTGTTGAGGGGCTGCTTCTCCGTATCGAAGCCTTCGGCACGGTAGAGCTCGATGAGAGCGCCGGCCACGACATCTTCGGTCCAGGAGCCCGGGTTACCCCGGTGGCGAGTCTGCTGGCACTCTGCCAGCAACCCGCGCGCCACGTTTCGGCGAACGTCTCCGTCCGTGTCCATCCAGTTTGCCCCGCTGCTGATCCGCAGGCCGCTGACACCGGCGAGCGCTCGGCCGAGGAGATGGCTGCCGACGAAATGGCCCAACGCCTCCTCCCATCCCATCCACTCGCACGGGCAGAGCAGTCCAAAGGAGTGGCCCGTGGGGCAGGCCGTGCCGTCCGGTCGCGTGCCGCCGGACCGCCAGCCGGTCCGGTAGGCAGTCTCGTGCATCCACTCGTGCAGGAGAGTGTCGCCGTGGGTCGGTTCACGGATGTCGAATCTCGGGCCGAGGGCGATTCTCGTGGTCTCGTACCAGACATTCCTCCTCAGACGCTCCTGCCGCCACTGCGCGATCGTTTCGACGGGGTCGGTGAAGACATTGACCGCCGAGATGGTTCCTGCGTCGGGGATGCCCACGTACTGAAGGCTCTGTTCGAGCTCCCTCCGGATGGGCTCGAGCCACGGGAAGCTGTTGAAATCGAGGCGCACCTCTGTCGCACCACCCGCCTGTGAGAGGACGCGCTGGAGCACGCGTAAGGTCGTTTGAACGGGATTCCCATCCGTATCGGGCATCGTCACATCCAAGGTACCCTCGACCTCCAAGGGCCGATCGGCGTCGAGGAAATGCTCGCCGAAGGCCAGGATCACGGTGGAGTGGCCCTGGGCGAACTGGTCCGGTCGAATGCGGCCCGCCGGCACCTCTCTGTTCGCAGGCGGCATGAAGCCTCGGCTGATCACCTCGGGAGCGGCATCCACCCAGTCCCGGCCGTCGTTGACCCTCGCGCGGACGAGTATCTCTCGAAACTCGACACTCCATGTGTTGCTGTAGTCTTTGTAGATCGGGGACAGTGGGTCGGCAAACCTCATTCCTTCCCGGTTGGACGTGTGCCAGCCGACATTGGGATTGGCCGAATTGTCCACCACGAACCTGACGTACGGGAAGAATTGCACATCCACCAGGTTGTTGGGGACAGTGTAGGTCCCTCTGAAGAGATTCCCGGAACGGGTGAGGGTGAGGGCGCCTGTGCCCGGGGGGAGCGTGACAACGTGGCCGTCCATGCCCTTGCACTCGAAGTCAACGATGGCTTGCTGGATGAAGCCAGGGCGCGGTTCCTGCGCGGTGATCTGGAAAGAGATGGTCCGGTCGGCATAGGCCGCCGCGGCGGAGAAGGCGGAGGCAAGTGTGGCGAGGAGGAAGATCAATGGATTGACCAAGGCCGAATTCGTCTTCATGTTGCCTCCATCACCCCCCCAGCGCGGTCAATCGGACGGGCTCCTGCCCGGCCATCATGGGCTGAGGAAGGCTGCTTTTGCGGACTGTCCAAGGGATGAGCATTGCTTGTGCGGCCGATCTGTCGGAATACTACCGATGTAGCAAAACGAGAATGGCCGCTGCGCCGCGCCGCGGACCGTGAAGACGCGAGGAAGTATGGGATCGAGCTACGGACTTGTCAACTGACTCCATGGCTGTCTGAGATTCGGAGCTCGCAGCCGAACGATCGCGAATGGCGGCTCAGCTTGAATCCGCTCGCCTTCACTCGCGGCTCCGATCAAACCGGCGCCATCCGCGAGTCAATCCGTGGAACTGCAGTTTCCGGCACTTTGCCGTTGCCGTGCGGCCGACGTTTCCGCTTGCACCCGCTCGGGGTGCCACCGCCCTGGCCGCGCTTCGGCTCTCATTTTCGCAGTTTCAGTGAGGACGCGACCTCGGAGAGTTGTTTGTCGAGCGTCCAGACTGTGGAATGGGACAGCAAGGCGGAGGCGAGCAAGTGTACGTCTATCCAGCCGATGCCGCAGCCCCACAATCGTCTGGATTCGAGGAGACCAAGGGCTTCCTGGTGTTCCGCGAGGCGTGCTTCTGGAAGCTCCCGCAGGAGGCGGAGAATCTCGGTCCGGTTTCTCAGAGTGCCACAGGCCAATTCCCCAATGATGAATGGGTGGGTAAGAACCTCGTCCTGCTGAAGCAGGACTGTGAGCTCGGCGTTTCCGTTTCGTAGATGATCGATCCAGACCGAGGTGTCCACCAGGATCATGAAGTGTTGTCCCGCCGGCGTCTGGGGATGGGTCGGAGCTTTGGTTCGGTTGCTCCCAGCTCAGCCAACCGTCGGGCACTCTCCCTCGCGATAAGAGTCTCGAGGCCCATTCGAACCAGTGAGGTCTTCTCGGTTACGCCGGTGAGGCGAGCCGCTTTCTTGACGAGGTCTTCGTCTATATTTAGTGTTGTCCTCATATGCATAATGATGCTCCATTTATGCAGCACGGTCAAGAGTCACGAGAAGTCAGCAATGCCGGACCAGAGTCGCCCGATAGACGCGTCAGCGATCGGCGCCGGGATCTGCCTACGAGCGCGGCGCTGGCGGCCCGCCGGCTCGAACACCCTGCATGATGAGATTATCGAGCTTGGTTCGCTGAGCCTCGTCGCAGATCGAGCGCAGCTGGGCGAGGTGACGGTAGACCAGCATGTCGATCTCGGATTGGAGGCGGCCGATGTCCTCGGACTTCCGTTGAAGGATCGACCCCTCCACATCCGGCTGCGTGAGCGACCCGAAAAATTCCAGCTTTTTCTGCCTCATCTGATCCAACAGGGCCTGGCGTTCCCGGTGATGAATTTGGAGGAGCTTCTCGAACTCCCGCCTCTGGTCGCCAGTAAGTCGCAGCTCCCTGACAAGGAACTCGGGTCCAGGGCCCTCGCCTCCCGGCGGCAGTGGCCTGCCGCTCATGAGCAGGAGCGCGACCAGGACTATATTGGACGCAGCCAGGGCAATGATGATTCCCCAGGTCCAGTAGCGATGCATTGCTCTCACTCCTCTCCCAGGAGATCGTAAACATTACGTGCCGCGGGATCAGTGCTGAGACTGTAGTAGGCCGCAAACTGATTCAGCCCGGACTCGGAGACGGCATCGGCGGGCGTGCGATACGCCAGAACAAGCGCCGCCGCATCAAGAAGGAGAACGAAGAAAACGAGCGGGAGTGCCCAGGCCGGTACCGGGCGGAATGCCCACAAGGTGGGTGCCACCGACTCCTGCTTCTGTCGCAAGCGGGATCGGACCCGCGTGAGAAAGTGTGGATCTGTCTGAACCGAGGCGATTTCGCGCGCGGTTTCCAAAACCTCGCCGACAAGTTTCTCGATTTCCCGATCGTTCTTCATACCTACTATCCTAGACGATTTTCGTCTCCAGAACTTGCGCCCTTGAAATGCCGGCGAAGCCTCTCGCGGAGCTCCTTCCGGGCCCGGAAGATCAACGATTCGACCGCAGAAACGGTCGTCTGCAGAACCTCGGCGATCTCCTCATAACTCAGTCCATCCACATCGCACAGCGTGTAGGCGAGGCGCTGTTTTGCGGGCAGGCTGTCGATTGCGGCGAAGAGGAGCAGGGCCCGCTCCTTGTGCTCCAGGGCGATCCCGGGGTGATCGAACGTCGCCGAAGGCAGATCAAGGGCCCGGTCATTCTCGAAGAGGCTGACCAAGATTCCCGATCGCTTCTTGCGCTTCCGGGACTTGATGAGATCGAGGCATTTATGGACCGTGATCCGATAGATCCACGTCTCCAGCTTCGACTGTCCCTTGAACCCCTCGATCGATCTCCAGACCTCGACGAACACATCCTGAGCCACCTCGTCCGCATCATAGGAGTTCCTCAGGAATGACAAGGCCACGCTGTACACCCGATCCTTCTGCTCGTTGACGAGGCGATCGAACTCTTCGTCCGTAAGGTGTGGTTGGCGGTCTTCCATCCTGAGCCTCTGTTCTTCGGTCGCCTCGTCACGTCCGCCGCGGTCATCGGAACGCAGTGCGTTGCAGAACAAGAAGTATACGCCACTAGGGTCGGGCGGCTACCATGCGCAACCTACGCCTCCGGCCGATCGCCTGCAGCAGATGCGACCATCCGAAGACGGCCATGGGGGCGAGCACGGTGACATAGCGATTGATGTCATGACGGATATCGGGGAGGCTATCGGCCACGGTCCTGTACGACCTCATGGGGATCCCGCCGATTTCCGACAGCTCGCCACGGCCGGCATCCAAATACATCGCGGTGGGCTTGACAAGATAGAGGCTCAGGAGCAGAGCGCTCCCTATGGCGAGGGCAACGGCCCAGCGTTCCCGCCGAAGACACAGGCTCACGAGACCGATCACGATCAGTGGCGACCAGAAGACGATCCCGGAGCGCGGGTGGATCAGATTCGCCAGAATGAACGTGGGGTCAAAAGCGATGCGGTTGATGTCACCCTTGAGGACGCCGAGGTGAAATGGCGTTCCGAACTGATGAGAGTTGTACATGAGAAGCCCGGCCATCGCGACGCCGAAACCGGCGGCGAACTGCCAGGCGAGTTGGCGCTTGGGGCCCAGCACGATGGCCCCAAAGGCGACCATCGCCAGAAGCACGGTTTCGATTCGAGTGAGCACCAGGAGCCCGGAGCACAGGCCGGCCAGGGCACCGTTCCACCTGCCATCGTCAGTCCAGCATCTGTAATAGAGATAGGAGAAGAGCGCGCTGTAGCCGAAGGCTGCCAGGGTGGCATACGTCGGAGTGCCAACAATATTGTGGATGAAGATGGGCGAGGTCACCACCAGGATCAGTGCGAGCGAAGTTCCGCCGATCGGGCTCCCGCATCGCCGTGCCGCCTTGTGGATGAAGACGATCCCCAGAACGAACATCGTGTAACTGGTCGAGATCAGCGCCAGGAGCAGGGTCCACTCAATCCAAGCGCCGGTCGCCGGCACGAAGAAGCTCTTGAAGGGGACGTTCGCCACCCGCAGGGGCGCCGGCGGCAACTGCATCGCGTCGGGTCCGTCAGGAGGACCCTTCCGTCCATCACCCACATCCGGCCAGTGGATGCGTTGTGTTTGCACGAATGGTTTCACAGAGACCGCGATCGCTGAGTACGCGATCGCGGCGGTCAACGGGTATCCAGGCGACCGCTGCTCGACGAAATGCAGATTCGAAACCAGGGGTGGTGCCTGAGGCGAGACCAGCTTCTGCAGAATCGAGTAGTAGTCGACGCCATCGGTGACGAGGTTCGCGCGGGCCGAGCTCCAGACGATCCACGTGAGGCCGATCCCGATCAGGAGGCTGATCGTAACATCTGCAGCCCGGAGCTTGAAACGGCACAGTTCGATGTCCTCCCTCGACCCCGCCACATGTCCCCCTTTCCCCGCTGTTCGCGGCACTCACTGTCTTAGACGTCGATTCGCGAAAAAACCTGCGCACGCCTGAAGCAGGCAGAACGGCTCCGCCGGGTGAGTGTCCAGGCCAGGAGCAAGAGGGTCACCTCGGATCTGTAGACCGCTAGTTCGCTGCCCCTCCCCACAACAAGCGCCACATGCACATCCAGGCCCGTCATTCAAGCTCTTCCGGCTTTCACATTTTTGATTCTGCATTCTCAATTCGTGAATCCGCGTGTTCCACGCGCCGATTCAGGGAGACGGTTTCCCATTGACATCGTCGGAGGGCGGACATATCGTATAATCGTCACATGGCGATCCGACGATGGAGGCAGGATGCTCAAGCAACTCGAGCGAACCTTGAAGGCAACGTCCGATCGGACCCGTCTCCGTATCCTCAAGATGCTGCAGGCCGGCCCACTCTGCGTCTGCGAGGTCGTCGCAGTCCTCGGCCTGTCGCAATCGACCGTCAGCAAGCACCTGTCAATCCTGGCGAATGCGGGCCTGATCGAGGACGACCGCAGAGGCCGGTGGACGCTCTATGCGCTGACGGCTTCCTGCGGCCGCGGAAGCTTGGGTAGGCTGCTTTCGGTGATCAATGATGGTCTCAAGGACGATGTCATGATTCGGGCGGATGCAGTGCGACTGAAAAGCCCTCCGGTGCGAAGCCTGACGCGAGACTGTCCAGTGCCCCTCAACCGGAGATTCAGAACAAACCAAGGAGTGGCGAATGGGTTCTGCTGAGGGCGTCAAGCGGCTCTCGGTTTTCGAGCGATACTTGACTCTGTGGGTGGCCGCCTGCATGGCGGTGGGGATCGGTCTGGGAAAGCTTTTCCCGGAGTTGACGGATCTCCTCCGGCAGATGGAATTCGGCAGCGACAGCCAGATCAACGTGCCGGTCGCTCTCCTGATTTGGCTCATGATCTACCCCATGATGCTCAAGATCGATTTCTCGAGCATTCTGGACGTAGGAAAAAGACCCAGGGGAATCCTCGTCACCGTCTTTGTCAACTGGCTCGTCAAGCCCTTCTCGATGGCGCTTCTGGGGTGGGTCTTTTTCAAACACCTCTTCTTGCCCCTGATCGGACAACAGCTGGCCGATCAGTACATCGCAGGAGTCATCATTCTGGCAGCCGCGCCGTGCACGGCCATGGTCTTCGTCTGGTCCTATCTCACAAATGGTGACCCCGCCTACACACTTGTTCAGGTTTCCGTCAACGACCTCATCATGCTTGTGGCCTTCGCGCCGATTGTTACGCTTCTCGTGAGTGGCGCGAGCAACCTCACGGTACCGTTCATGGTACTCCTGTACAGCGTCATCGCGTTCATTGTCATTCCCCTCGTTCTCGGCAGCCTCAGCCGGTCAATCCTCATCCGGCTGAGAGGAGCGACCTGGTTTGAAACCAAGTACCTGCGCTTCTTTCATCCAGTGACTATCCTGGCGCTCCTCGCGACACTTGTTCTCATATTCGCATTTCAGGCCGACAATCTCACCGCGAAGTTCTTCCATGTCGTTCTGATCGCGATACCCATCCTCATTCAAGTCTATTTCAACTCGGGGTTGACTTACGGTCTGATGAGGCTCTTCCGGGTCCCGCACAACGTCGCCTCGCCCGGCGCCCTCATCGGAGCCAGCAACTTCTTCGAGCTGGCTGTGGCGACCGCCATTGCGCTGTACGGACCGGGCTCCGGTGCCGCGCTGGCGACAGTCGTCGGCGTCCTCGTGGAGGTCCCGGTCATGTTGTCGGTCTGCTCAGTGTGCAACCGGACCCGCGGCTGGTTTCCGGCCGAGGCCTGACGTGGCCCATCACCTCGTCCACTATGAACCCTGTCCTGGTCGTACCACTGGCCATGCCGAAGAAGCCATGGAAAGGAGGTGCTTCATGAAGAAGGTCGAATCGCTCGACCCCAGGCTCGTTGACGAATTCGTTGCACGCATCATGACTCTGCAAACGTGGAATGAGTGGGTCGAGGCGAATGACAAGTTTGAGCGCGACGGCACCCTGCAGGGTCTCCTGCAACGTCACGAACAGATTGCGAGCCGCTTCCGGGTGGCTCGGGCGGCGGGACGCGGTCTCTCGGGGGTGCTCACGAGCGAGCTGGTGCGCGTCGAGGAAAAGGTTCGTGGGAATGAGAACTTCCGGAGGCGTGAGGAATCCTTTGAAGTCCTTGCCCGCGTCATGCGACAGATCAATCAGATGCTTTCGCCGCGTCTCGGGCTCGATTTTGCCGCGCTCGCGGCGCCTCCCCGAGGCGGCTGCTGCGGATGAACGCAGGAAGCCATGAGCATCGGAAGATCCGTGTCGGCAAATGACGATGTCGCTTCTCAAGGCAGCACAGTTCGCATCGATGAGCTGGCCAGGTCCGTCACAGGCCCAGCCTTTCGCCCGACACCGAGGATGTGGCTCTACCTGGCAGCTGTTGTGGTTGTGTATGGCAGTGGTCTGCTTTACGCGCTGACCCACGGTCTGTCCGTAAGCTCCCTGTATCTTTACGGGCTCCTCCAGCCTCCCGGAGTCAGCGGCGATGAGGCGCGAATCGTGGAGATTGCCACCCCGCTTTCATGGAACATCCCGCAGGTGATCGGCTTTGTCTACCTCAAGAGTGCCGCGGTGCTGGTCGAGCTCTTCCAATACTGGGTGATCGGGATGCTGATCGCCGCCGCGCTCGTCGTACTTGTGCCGTGGGAGAAGGTCAAATCCAGGATGGGGTTCGGCGGATTTATGGCGAACTTGGTTGCGACCACGGCGGGAGCCATTATCCCGATCTGTTCGTGCGGGATCGTGCCGGTGCTGGCCGGAATGGTTGAAGCCGGCATTCCCTTGGGACCGACGATGGCTTTCCTCATCGCCGCGCCGATGCTCAACGTTCCCACCTTCTTCATGACGGCGGGAGTTCTCGGCTGGCCTCTCGCCATCGGCCGGGTGATCGCCACCTTTGTGATCGCCCTCACGGCCGGCCAGGTGCTTGTGCGATGGCAGCGCAGGCATCCGAACCCCAGGCACTTCCTGAAGATCCACATCCCGCCGCGACTCTCGTCCGAGCTGCAGCAAGTCGCCTTCCGCTTCGGCATGCTGGCCGCGAACAGGACCACTGGAGTGAGATCTGAAGAGCTCGGAGACGGAGGTGAAGCAAAGCTGAACCTGCTTGAGGAGGCGGGACTGGTCGAGCGGATGCGGGACGGAACGTGGTCGCTGCTGGAAGCCCGGGCATCCGAGATCAAAGACGTCGGGGCATGCGCCGTGTTGCCGACTGGGGAAGCCCTGCATCTCAGCCTCGCCGGCAAGGCCTCCGAAACCGCCCGCACCGCAATGAGGTTGTTCATGCAGTTGAACGGCTACCTCCTTCTGGCCGTCTTCATTGCCGGCGTCATCAAGGTTCTTTTGCCGACCAATCTGATTACCGACTGGGTGGGCGGCAAGGCATTGAACAGCGTCATCGTGGCCGCCGCTGTCGCCGTGCTGGCCTACGTCTGCACCTACGTGGAGGTTCCAACCGCCTTGGCACTTATGAGCAAAGGGATGGGACCAGGCTCCACCCTGGCGTATCTCGTCGGCGGTCCAGGGCTATCGCTCCCGTCGATCGTGATGCTTTCAGGCATCTTCCGGCTGCGCGTGCTTGCGCTCTACGTGGGGATCTCCTTCGTGGGATGCGTGGTCGCTGGCTCCGTATTTAATCTCTTCTTCTAGGAGGCGCCAATGTCTGAACTAAAGCCAATCGTCAGGCTCTATTTTGCTCCTCTCTCGTATCCGTGTGGACCACAGTCGAGCTGCTGCGGAGCCGTTGGGCAGAGCGAGGAGGACGTTTCGAGTTGGAAGGTCTTGATCGAAAGCAAGCTCACCGGCGTGCAGGTAGATGCGATCGACGTGACCCGCCCACTGCGCCTCGGACGCGATGATGCCGTCCTTCGACTTCTGAGAACCTTCGGGCAGCAAGCCTTCCCGGTTTTCACGCTCAACGGCGAGGTCCTTTCTGTAGGACCACCGAACGTCGACGAGCTTCTCGCCATCATGACGGGAAGGATCGGGACTTCATCCGTGGAGGCATGACATGCCTATCTACGAGTATGTGTGTTTGGAGTGCGAGGAGCGCTTCGAAATCATGATGACGCTGAATTAGCTCGAAGAGCAGTCCGAGATCATCTGCCCGAAGTGCGGGCACGGGAAGACAGCCAGGATGTTCTCCTCATTTGGCATCGGAGGGTCGTCGCGAGGGGAACAAGGATCTGGCACCCCACGCTGCGGCCCGCCCGGCTGTTGCGGGTGATGGGACAACGACTAATCAGCCTGGAATGCCGAGGGGCATGAGCGACGCAGCCTTGAATGTCGTGCGTATTCGCCAATCCTTTGCCGTGATTGGAGTTTCTCATGAACCGGAGAAGTTGGGTCATGTCTAGCATGCCCGGATCGTGATCGTGGCGACACATGTTCCCATTCGCGTGGGAGGTACTATGGAACCGACAACCAAGAAAAGAATTCTCGTTCTCTGCACCGGCAACTCTTGCCGTTCTCAGATGGCGGAAGGCTGGATACGGCATGATCTGGGCGGCTCGATGGAGGTATTTTCCGCAGGGCTGTCACCTTCTCGCGTCCATCCGATGGCGATCAGTGTGATGGCCGAAGCCGGTATCGATCTTTCTGGCCACCGCAGCAAGTCGCTCACCGAATTTCATGGTCAGGCTTTCGACCTGGTCGTCACAGTCTGCGACTCGGCCCGCGAGGCCTGCCCGTTGTTTCCCGGCGCCAAGAAGCAGATTCACGAGTCCTTCTCTGATCCGGCGGTGTACGGTGCTACAGGCGAAGATGCGCTCGGCCATTTCCGAGAGGTGAGAGACGAGATTCGGGCGCGTCTCATTGGCAGGATTCAAAGAGAGCTCCTCCTGGACTAAACTGCATCTCGACATCCCTCTGCACACTGACGGCACCCCTGATTCGGTCAATCGTGCGAGAGCAGCTCAGAGGTGAGATACGTCGCTGGACGGCCAGCTTGGGGATCGGTGCACGGGACCGGGTCTTCACATCTTACATAGTCGTGACGGCCTGAACTGGGTTGTTGAGGATGTCCGCGTCTCAGGCGACGCGCGCGTGTGGAGCTCGAAGCGGCGACCTAACATGTCATGAGTCGCGGGGTTGCTCGGACGGGCGTGCCGATCGTGCATGCCTTCTGCCTCATGCCGAATCGTTATGTGCCGGCAGCTTTTGGTAAAGGTCTGCAAGGGCGTCCCGGGCGGTGAGTCTGCGTCCAGCAGCGCCCGAATCAGGTCTGATCAGATCGAAATCGTCACACCACGGCCCGCCTGCCGCTCGGGTGTCTCGCCCAATGCTCGGAGTAGAAATAGATCGTCCGCGGGAATGGATCGGCCGTGCCCATCCGACGCTGAACGTTTCGCCAACCGATATGGATTCGATGCTCCAGGTCCTCGGAACAATGCGCTGCCCTTTGATCCGGGTTGAGCAAACGACGTTGGAGGCATTTGATCCGAAGCTGGAGCCGGGCACCGTTGTGATCTGTCTGGGTGATTGCTATGAGCCGAACGAAAGTCGCGGCGGAGTGAGGAAAGAAGCTCAACCTGGCGAGCTCGTCTACCGCGTGAGCACGTCATGGGATGGAACTGCCGCTCGCGGATACTTGCTCATTGTGAAGAGGCTCGGCCACCGCTGGGCGATAAGAGAAATCGCAGATGCCGGATGGGACGACGCGCTGAAGCCCTGAGAACGTCACCGCGGGCGGTTCCAAACTTCGTGAACAGCCCGTGACTGCCTACCGGAGCGAGGCCGCCTGACACGTCGTGTCACAGCACGTTTCGCCCATTCAAATAGCTGACGGTCGCGGTGAAGACAACAGGTTCAGGCTCACCATTGAGCAAGATCGGCCGAAATTTCAATCGTCGCATAGCCCCAAGGAATGCGTCATCCAGTTCCGGCCAGGGTGGCGCACATGCGAACCTCTGAATGAATCGAGCATCCACCACGTTTCCGTCGGCGTCCGTGCGGGCCTCGATGAGGAGTGAGCCTCTGCATCGACGAGGAGCTTTCGCCATGGTGATTTGAAGGTCAGGCCAGTTGGTCAGCTCTGGTGGCTCAACTTTGCCGGGGCGCTCGGCCAGGCGAATTTCGATCTCGACAATGCCGGAGAGATCGGGCCAGGTTTGTGGTGGCGAGGGTGTGCCGATTGATTGTTCGATACGCCACCCCAGGCGCCTGAGCGCATCCCCGGCGATCCAGCCAACCAGATACTGCGGCGGCCGGTGAGAGGCCTCGATGATTGCCTGGATGGCGACCGGGTCGTCCCGCGCCACGAGGCAGAGGCTCTCGATCGCGGCGGACTTCACACTCTCCTCCTCCTCGCGGTTCCTGATCATCGCGATAAGGCGGTGTACCACACCTCCAGCTTCGGGACCGATCACGCCGAGAGACCGGACAGCCGTCTCACGAACATTGGGGTTGGTGTCCTGGAGCGCATCTCGGAGCGCCGGGACCCCGGCCTGGCTCATTCTCCCGAGCGTGAACGCAGCAGCGATGCGATCCGTAATAGCCCCGCTCTCAAGCTCACGGGTCGCCCTCTGGAGAGCACGATCCATGTCCTCAGGAGCCGGGCCGATGCTCACCAGAGCCTGGATGGCCAGGAAATGCACATCCCAGTTGCTGTCCCTCACGGCCACCTTCAAGGCCGGTATCGCCATCTTAGCCGCTGGGCCAATTGTTGACAGAGCACTGGCCGCAGATGCACGAATCGTCGGATCACCGCTCTGAAGAAACTGAACCAATTCACCGACCAGTCGCTCAGACTTGTTCCCAACCCGGGCGAGGGATGAGGCTGCTGCGGTGCGGACCGCCTCAGAAGGGTCTTTCAGTGCGTCGAGGAGGGCCGCCTCCACTCTTGTCGCGTACGTTCCAAACCACCAACTGGGACAGCCCAACTCCCTTGCGGCCGATTCCCGGGTCAGGCGGCACTCGCTTGAGAGCTCCCTGAGTCCTGAAGGGGTCCACCTTCGCAGGGACTCGGGCTCTGGGCCGAGACCACAGAATGGCGTCACGGCCAGCACGTAGAGGCTAAACAAGCCAACCAGAAAGGCCAGAAACGTCGGGAACAGAATGAAAACCGTGTACCCAGGCCGCCATATGTACATGCTCTCATCTCGCCTCGCGAAAGAGACAAAATGAGATGGTTTACGGTCCGGACGAAGAGCTATTCCTCCAGCCGCGCGGGAGCCAGGACTTCGCTCGAGCCACATCACGGATGCGTCTCCCTCCCTTCGCGCCCTGTACCGCGCATTCAGGAGATACCGCGAGATGCCGACGGCAGCCCAGCCGAAAATCCAAACGACAGGAACCAAGAAAGGACCCAGTCTCGAAATACACGGGGGGAACGGCAGCCAGTAGATCGCGTACAGGTAGAGGACAAGAAGCACGATCGTGCAACCAACCAGAACGATTCCAGCTAGCCTCAGGCCTCTTGGAATCTTCATGATGGAATTCCAACGGTCGACGTTCATCCCTCTAGGCTCCGAATGTTGCGAAGGTCGTAACTAAGGCACGAATCCGCTCCAGGCTGAAACTGAGTCGATATACTACCCACAATTCTACTCCTGGAAGATCCGCGAAAACCACTCTGATGACCCGGTGACCCTGTCCGAGGTGCTCGAGCACGCGTGGGACGGGACCTCAGGCAGCCAAAAGACTCGTAATAGTGCCGAGAAGACCACCGCGCCAGATGCGAAGCGGCCTGGCATGGATCCCGGTCCTCGGCTGCCCGGTCCTTCGCCAGGAACTGACGCCCAGCGGAGGATCGCCCGCGATCGCCTGTCCGGCTAGATTCGGGTCAAACGTCGTTGTCCCACGGATGGGGTCAGCTGATCGGAATCGGATTCAGTCCCACCATGCGGCCAAGACAGACTCAGCGCCGAGCCTCGATGCGGAGCGATGCGACCATGGCGCGCGCCGTGGGCAGATCCGCAGCGAATGCTTGTGCGCCATATGATGCCCGAGCGGCGGTTTCCGAGCTATCGGAAGTGATGACGCGTACGCAGTAGTAGGTGTTACCCGCAGAACATTCGGCCTCGCCCTGTCCTTGGTTGTTTCGCCATTTCACAGATTCGGCAAGCACATTCAACTGTTGGCCGTTCGTCTCGGCCGACTTGCGCGCGCCAGAGACGATACCGTGAAGATAGTCGCGCAGACTGTTCTCGTCGGGGAATCTCCGAAGCGTTGCGAGCACCGCCAGGACCCTCCCCTCCTCGGCATTCTGAAATACCCAGATTGCGGTTTGCGGATCAGCATAGCTAACAGGCAACTCCTTATAGTTGATCCCTGGTGTCTCGATCGTCAGGCCGAAGCCCGGCTGGCTGAGCCGTCTGCCACCTTCGGCATCGACAAGAGTGAAGCCTCTCGCGACAGATTGTTTGAAGAGGGCGGTCGCCCGGCGCGAACCATCTTGATCGAGAAGGGCCCCGACCAAGAAGAGAATGACAACCCCACCTCCGACGCCCACGGCCAGGACTCTGTGCTTTGAAAGCCATAGCCAGGTCACGAGGAACACTACGGCGGCAACCTCAAAGCAGAATTCGCCGATGACTTCACCAAGCTTGAACGGATTGACCCGGGGTACCAACGCCGGGGCGGTCATCGCCGCGATCAGCCCAAGGAAGAGAGGGATTGCAGCAAGCATGAGTGCGCGTTTCCAAGGCCTCTTTGCAAGTGGGGCGGGGAGCGGAGGGGGAAGTGCCGGAGTTGGATGCACGCAGACAATCTAGGACGACACCATTCCAGCGTCAAGTTCCTGAGAAGTGCGCTCTCGGCGCGGGGATGTGCCACGCCGCGTGGGACATCCCCCAGTTCACATTTTACATAGTCTTGGCGGATAAACTGGATTGTTGAGAATGTCCGTGTATGAGCCGTGCCACGCGCGTGGAGCTCGAGGGGGCGACCTATCATGTCATGAGTCGCGCGGTTGCTCGGATGGCGGTCTTCCCGGACGATGAGGATCGGCGGAGCTTCCTGGCCGGCGTCGGGCGCCTGGTCTCGGACGGCGCGCTGATCGTGCATGCCTTATGCCTCATGCCGGATCATTAGCATCTGCTCTGCCAGACCCCGAAGGGCGGTCTGGTGGCTCGGTGGATGGGGTATATCAACGGCGACCATGGTCGGCGATTCAACGTCCGTCACCGACGTCTTGGCGACGTGTGGCAGGGATGCTGGGGTCCGCAGCAACAAACGAGCGGCCGTTACAGCGCTTCCTGCCTCCGTTGCTCTGCTAGTGCGATCTGGCGCTGCCCGAGCCACAGACTCAGCGCGCACCACCCGGCTGCCAGCGGCGCGGCGAGAAAGCAGATGCCGGTGAGGCCAAACCCGAGCCAGGTGAGCAGCGGATACGACCACGCGCCCGTCTGGTCTCCCGCGCGATAGACGAACGTATCCATGAAGCTCTTCGTTTTGTACTTGTCTTCGCGCCGCAGGACGGTGAAGAGCACTTCCCTCGCCGGCCGCGAGAGCGCGCAATTCATCGCCCGGCGCCCTACCTGGAAACATGCGAGCAGCCACAGCCCGGGCATGATGCCGATCGCGAGAAAGCCAACGAGACTGATCGCCGGCAGCATCGCGAGGGTGAGGCCCACGCCGAGCCACTTCAGCACTCGCCCGGTAAAGAAAACCTGCACCACGATCGTGAGCACGTTCACCCAGATATCGAGGTGCGCGAAAAACGCCGTGCGTGCCGCCCGATCGGTGAATTCCCGCCCGGCGATATCCGCCTGCTGGAAATAAACAAGCGTCGCCGTGACTGTGTGCAGCAGCATGAACGCGCAAATGCCCAACAGATACGGCGAGCTGATTGCGTGCGTGATGCCCGACCACAACCTGCCGCCGATCGGGCGCTCCGCGTTCCCTGTCTCATCGCGAAACGCGCTCGCGTGCTCCCCTTTGAATTCCGCCGGGAACAAGCGCACGCACCACGCGCCGCATTCGAGGAGCACGGCGGAAATGATGAACAGATTCGCGGTGCCGAGCCGGCGCACGAGGAATGCCGTCAGTGCCCGCCGACGATCGCGCCCAATGTGCCGCCGACAGCAATGAATCCGAACAGCCGCTTTGCCTGCTCGGTGTTGAAGATGTCAGTCATGAAGCCCCAAAAGACGGTGACGACGAAGAGATTGAAGACGCTGACCCACAAGAAGAACGCCCGGCCGGTAGTGTGCGCATCAGCACGATAGCCCAGCCTGTGGGTTGACGCTCCTGAAAAGGTCTTTGGCGCAATCAACACTTTTCTCGACGGGGCGTGGCCCGAAGGGGCTGAGAAGGTCTGACGAACGGGGCCTTGCAGGCGATCGAGGAGCTTGTCAAGAGCGAGAAGATCGAACGCCCGATGATCGATCGGGATACGGTGGAGCAGCTCTTCAGGGCGAAGCTCTTCGCGTTGCTTCCGGGGAACGGGCTCATCGGTCCCGAAGGCACGGCGGGCTAGAGCTCGAAGAGGGACTCCTTGAGCCCCACGTCGACTTGGAGCCCCTTCCATTGTGTCTTGGACTGGGGATTGCCGGCGCGCAAGCGTAGCCATTCGACCGGGAACATAGTGCGGCTGTCGATGAGTACGAGCTCGCGTACGTTCTCATGATCGGCTTGGAGCCGATAAACGCCATCGGTCTCCGTGGCAGTAGCACTCGCGCCGGCCAGGATGGACTGGATGGATGCCAGCACGCCTCCGAAATGGCTCTCCGCGAATGTGCTCCCGTCCTCATCTCGTAGCCGTTTGTCATCCGGCTCCATCGTAATCTTGAAGAAGCCGAGCAGTCCACCGGAGGTCGCCCGGACCTTTCCATCGCGCCGGAGGACGACGATGGCGCCTTTGTCCTTGCCTTCCGTTACTTCCAGCCGTATCAGTTGCGGTTTCTTGAAATAGTAGCTGTCGACTTCGACATTGCTTCGGCCGTTCCGATACTCCGTGTAGATGATCTGGCAGTGATAGTCATTCAAGGCTTCGTATCGTTGGCGCATCGCATCAACGAGTTGTTGGGGTCCGGGCACAGAGGATGCGCCTGCCGTTCCGTGCATCCATCCCCCCGCGACTCCGAGCGTGAGCGCGACAGCCGCAGCTATCCTCGAGTCCGTGAACCTCATGTATCCTCCCCTTCGCTATGAAACGGGCTCTCCCTGGTCAACTGCCTAGAATTGCCGATGGCAGGAGCCGAAGGCCGAGTTTCAAGGCTTCAGCAATCGGAGCCCTTGTGGTTTCGAATATCCGGCGGAGGCGCTCCGCGTCCGGATCTACAAACCGTTCTCCCAGAACGAGTCCAGCAACCAACCTCCCCGAGAACTGAGTCTGCGCGACACCGCCGCTTCCGTAGCCGATATTCAGTACGACGTTTGGTGCGTGTGCCGCCGGACGCACGATCGGAGCATCGGTGAACGTCTGATGATAGGGCCCTCCCCAAGCGGCATCGAGGCGGGTATCTGCAAGAAAGGGGAAGTAGCGGAGCATCTCGGCATGGAGCCTCTCGTAGACCTTTGGGGCACGATCGGCCTCTGTGCTCGCCTTCGACATGTACTTGTCACCGCCGCCGAAAAGCAGTCGATGCTCGTGAATTCGGGCGTAGCAGAACGAGGCCGCCGTATCCCCGATGAACCGTCCACCCATTCGAAGCTTTGCCAGGATGGCATCGTCCAGGGGCTCCGTCGCCAGAAGATACGTGTGCACAGGCATTGGAAAGGGGCGGCGGGGACCAAACCGCAGCTGTGAGGTGTATGCATTTGTGGCCAAGACTACCTTTCGGGCGTGCAGACGCGCGCCATCTGCCGTGAGCAAATCCACACCTTCCCGGGTGGGCAAGACGCGCGCCACTCTGGTGTCCTCGTAGAGTCGGACGCCGCGTCGCAGCAGGATCTCACGCAGTCCACGCGCCAGCTTGAAAGGGTGGACCATGTGGCCCTCAACAAACATGAGACCACCTCTCGTTGGGTAGGCGATCGTGTCCCTCAGGTCGGCCGCCGATAGGGCGCGGCAATTGACGCCGGCAAGCCCACACGTTTCAGCGAGCCATCGCAGAAGGGCCCGCTGAAAGCTGCGGGGAGCGGTGACGATGATTGGCGCCGGGCGATAATCGCAGTCAATTCCTTCACTCTGGATCATCTCCCCCAGCTCTCGCGATTGCTCGTGAATGTAGCCGATCGCCCACCGGACGTCCTCTCTCCGACTCCGGTCGTCGAGGCGATCCAGGAGCCAGGTCATCGGAGGAATCGGTGAGACGCCGCCCCCGTTCCGTCCGCTAGCTCCAAACCCGACATGCTCGCTCTCAACCAGAGCGACCTCCAAGGACGAATCGGCCTCCTTCAGAGAGCGCGCAGCAGACAGGCCTGCGAAACCCCCGCCGACGACCGCCACGTCCACGCGCCCCGTGCCTTCCAGTCTAGGCGCACGATCGTGCGGCCGATCGAACCAGTAAGACGTCCGATATGGAAACCCATTCACCGTCTGCGAAATCGGACCAGCCCTGCGGATGTCGGATTCGACTTCGGTGCCCACCATCTGATATCCCTCCTTTTTCATCTTCCGACCTTTCCATCGTGCACGGATGAGCCGGGTGCCGTAGACGACCAGAACGACGTAGCTCGCGGCGAGCGCGCCCCACATCAGGAGAGAGACAAGGGACCCGTAGCAGGGAGGCACAGCCGCCAACCCGACCGATCCTCCGGCCGTTATCACGACCGTCCAAAAGGCCGTGCCCACGCTTGTCCAAAACAGCAGCCACCAGGGTGGTGCGCCGAGAATGACGCCCACAGCAATCCCCTCGGCGCCTCCAATCAGAAGCGGAGAGAGAAGGCCCAGTCCGATTGCGCCATATCGATTCCAGATGCGATGCAGACGCGCCGGTCGTGTGCCGTCCCCGCCTTTCGAGCGGGCCAACCACGCCTTCGCCCGCTCTCCCAGAATCGACACCAACACGCCCGCGAGTATGCCTCCCACAGCAGCGGCAGCCCCGGTCACGAACGGGTGTAGTCGCATCGCCATTCCGGCAGGCACCGCCAGCCAGATGTCGAAGACCCCAAGCCAGAACACCGTCATCGTTTTCAGAAGATCCATCTGTCCGACTCCCTCTCGTCACACCGTATCCGCGTACAAGCTCGTCCAATACTGACTAGTCGGTATGTCACGTGGGCCACAACAGCCGAGCCGTGTCATCGCTTGACGGCCCGCCCCGCCTTCCGACCTCTCCGCCCGGCGTTCTTCCTGATACCGTCGAGGAAGCCGCGCGCGACATCCTTCGCCAGGCGCGGCAGGGGGATCGCTTCCGGGTCGATGATCCACTGGTACATGAGGCCATCGAGCAGGGCGGTCAGCATCGGCGTGGCCACAGAGCATCGATTAGCGTCGAGCTCGCCGTTCTCGATCCCCTCCCGCAGGAGACCCTCGATGAGCGCGCGCCCACGAGAATACCCTTCGTCTGCCATTGCCTCCATCTGCTTCCCAAGCTCCGGCCCGACCGGCAAGATATAGACCTTCATCAGGTTGCAAAATTCAGGGTGATCGACGTAGTAGGTCAGAACCTCGACGATGAGAGTCTCGATCCGAGCAACGACCGTCTTGCCCTTTTCAGCGATGATCGACTCGACGCACTGCGTGAGACTCTCCATCTCCCGTCGCGCGAGCGCCATGAAGAGGTGGCTCTTGCTGTCGAAGTACCAGTAGACAGCGCCCTTGCTGACATGGGCCGCGGCTGCAATGTCGTCGACGGTTGCGTCATGGTAGCCGTGCTTCGAGAACACATTCAGCGCGGCCTTCAGAATGAGATCACGAACCGCCGCCCGCTGCGTGCTCTTGCGTCGTTGCATCGAGGTGCGACTCCTTCCATACTGACCAGTCCGTATGCACTCTAATTGGCTTCGCGAGATCTGTCAAGTGATTCGGTGGAGTCGGGTGCGTAACAGTGTGGGTCCACAACCGGGCCGGCGCTGTGATCGTGGCCAAGCCCCGCGAATCGCCGATGTCACGTATCGCAGTCCTTGTTCCTCGTGTCGCATCACTGCTCCCTCCTGCCTGAGAATACGGCGATGGCTCGTTAGAGTCGGTTTAGCGCGTGCAAAGTCATGCAAAGAGACGCAAAGACAGATGAGACGTGGGCCAACTGGTAGTATCATCCGTGCCGAAGGGTTTCATGACGCGGGTACTGCTGATCGATGACGATGTGGAGTTGAGCGCGATGCTGCGCGAGTACCTCCAGCAGGAGGGCTTCGAGGCGACGACGGTGCACGACGGCGAGGCGGGCGTTACGGAGGCGCTCTCGGGCCGGCACGCCATTGTGGTGCTGGACGTGATGCTGCCCCGCCTGAGCGGCGTCGAAGTGCTGCGCCGCATTCGCGCGCGGAGCCGTGTGCCGGCGCTCATGCTGACGGCCAAGGGAGATGACGTTGACCGCATCATGGGGCTCGAGCTGGGTGCCGATGATTACGTCCCCAAGCCGTGTACGCCGCGGGCGCTCGTGGCGCGCTCGCGGGCCATTCTGCGGCGCTCCGAGGGCGGCGACGCATTGGGTCAGGAAGGACCGATCTCGGTGGGCCCACTGATGCTATGGCCGGAAAAGCGGCACGCGGAGTGGGACGGGCGCGCGATCGAGCCGACGAGCACGGAGTTCAACCTGCTGGAATGATGGGGGCGCGTCGCTCCAGATCCACTTCCTGCCGCGCTTCTACCAGACGATGTGGTTCCACGTTCTCTGTCTGGGACTCGCGCTGCTTGGTTTCACCGGCTCGATCTCGCAGATCGCACGGATCATGGCCGCCGGCGACGGATCCTCGACACTGCACGGTCTCTTCTCGGTGAGCAGCTCATAGAGCAGAGCTCCGAGCGAGTACACGTCACTCGCGGTCGTCACTAACACCGCGAGGTCTTGCCGGCCTTGTTGCCGGCCACCAGGACGCTCTTGCCGTGGTTGTCGCGCACGTCGCGGAGCCCGAGCGGACCCCGACATGCCATCGCGCCGCCGCACCCCGTGCCTGTCAACCCACGTTTATGTGTCAACCGCTGGTGACGAGTGTTCGTTCAGGGTCAGCTCTCCCTGCGGGCATTGGTCTCCGCGCTGGGTAACGCGAGAAAGCGTCAACTGAGGTGGACAGCCGGTGTTTCGTCCTACCCCGTTTTCTCAAGGAGATCCCGGGTGAGGGAGATGGCACGCATCGTGCCCGTACTCCCAGCCCATGGGAGTCTCGCGCGGGACCGCCGAACCCCGGGAGAAGATCTATCGTCCACGGTGCCCCGAGAAGAGCCCGTTTTACGCGGTACTCTTTCATCATTTCGAGCAGTTCAAGCGCGTGTACGATGAGCGATTCCAGGAGGAACACGGGCACTGGAGATCGGTCATCCAACGAGTCGTCGAGAAGTACCTCGGTTGTGGCATCCTGACCGGAGGCTTTTCTCGACTCAAATGTGATTCCTGCAGAGAGGAGAAACTCCTGGCGTTCTCCTGCAAACGAAGAGGTTTCTGCCCCTCATGTTCCGCAAAGCGCGCGGTCCTCTGGAGTCAGTTCGGCCGCGACGAGGTCCTGCAGCCGGTGCCTCATATTCACGTTGCATTCTCGATCCCAAAAATGTTGAGAATCTTTTTCAAGTTTCACAGAGACCTTCTGCCCCGTCTGAGTCTCTGTGCGTGGGATGCGCTCAAGGCATACTTCGGGTCCCCACTCTCGGCTGATTCGATGCCTGCTGCTATCCTCTCGATCCAGACATCTGGACAGTTCTTGAATTTTCATTCCCACGTTCACGGACTCGTCACGCCGTGAACGCAAATCGAATTGGCTTGACACATTCTTTCCGTGGTGGGCTTCGGAGGTCTCTGGCGGATCTTTAGGAGATCTTGGCAGGGGGATCTTGAAGTAGAGGTGTACATGGGAACCATCCAGCACAGCTTCCTCCAGCACTGTCCGTGTCAGGAGTTGACGCTCATGGAAGTTCATCGTATTCAGTTTGGCCGCGATCTCGGTGGTGAAATTCTCGATCCTGGTAAGGATGTCTTTTCCTTCAAGGCAGGTCCGGCGTTCTTCTTGCAGCCCCCTTAAATCCCTCTCGATGCCGGCTAGCCTTTCGGACAGGCAGTGAGCGCGCTCCTCAAATTCCTCCTGGCGAACGAACCCCGCTTGGAATGCGTCCAAGAGTCGCCGTCTCTCGGCCTCGGCCTGACGCATCCTTTTCTCAGTCGCTTGGATCTGGCATGCGAGCAGATCTCCGTCCAACGGTCTGGCTTCCTTTAGTTGTGTGTGCACCTTCAGGATCAGACGGGGATCGAGGAGATGTTGCCGGATCTCGTTCCAAACCAACTCGTCGAGTGGCTCAGCGCGAACGTGGCACGGACGACAGCGAGGAGCCCCAGAGAAGTCTGCCGACTTACCGCAACGATAGTAGTAGCGTCGAACCAGATCGGGTCGCTTCGCATCGGACACGCAGGCGTACTTGCGACCGCACTTCGCACAACGCAGGAGTCTCCGAAGGAGCCATCGCTCTTTCTTTAGACGACGCGGACTAAACTGACGGTTGGGTCCATGACGCGATTGAGAGCGCTCGAACGTGGCGTGGTCGATGATGGGAGGGATTGCGAGGGAGATCCATTCAGCTTTGGGCCGAGTAAGGATATGGATTCTTGGAGACCGTCCGCGCGATTCGGCGTTCTCCCCGATCACCGAGATGGTCTGCGTCCTATTGTAGTAAAGCGTGCCGAGGTAGGCTTCGCTGCGGAGGATCCGGTGGATGGTGGACTCTCCCCATGCTCTTCCTCCTTGCGAAGGCACCACCCCCGCCAAGGTAAGCCGTTTGGCGATCTGACGTATCGTGATGCCCTCGTCGGCATGCCAATGGAAAATCTCTCGGATCACCTCCGCCTTTTCTTGGTCGATGACGACATGGGGCGGGACCCCATCGCGGCGGGGCACGTGACGGTATCCCAAGGGGACACTCGTCCACCAGACCTCCCCTTGCCGTGCCCGATGGAGCTTCCCACGTCGATAACGCTCAGCGAGCTTGGCTCGCTCATACTCCGCCACGGCTCCCTGGATTTGTACCAGCAGGGAGGTGTGTGGGTCATCGGCTGGAGGCTGCTCCAAGAAAAGAACCTGAACTCCCAGGCGCTGGAACTCTTCGAGAATCAGGATCAGGTAGGCATACTTGCGGCTCAGGCGATCAGGTGACAGCACCAGGGCTGCATCGAAGCGGCCGGCCTCGGCGCCATCACGCAGACGATCCAGTCCGCGGCGCTGAAGCGACGCCCCGCTGACGCCATCGTCCAGGCAGACGAACTCCTCGGCAATCTCATATCCCTGGCTGGCTGCATGCTTCCGAAGAGCTTCGATCTGGGAGGCAATAGTTCCGGCTCGCTCCTGCCTCTTGGTAGAAACCCGGGCATACAACGCGACTTTCATGGCTGTCTCCTTCCGTGTCCTCGATCGGCCGCAGCGGCGGAGCCGACCTGTTTGATAATCGAAGAAAGACGTCGAGCAGAATCTTCTCGGCCTGATCATCTTTGCCACGCCAACGAGGACGAGGTGCCTGGTGAGCCTCGATGAAGTAGCCGTCAGCCGTGGCTGGCGTGAAGAGCCCCAGAAAGCCCATGCTCAGGAACCGGTCCCCAAGGTTGTCGGCGTACACCGCATCAGAGTCCTCTGCGATGAAGGCGCGACGTAAGTTTTCGTAGCGGTCCCGTGCACCATCCGGAGGAGGGTGAGAAGCTGGACGCAAAGATTCCGGATGAACATCCTCAGAAGTTTTTTTTTGATCGGAGCTCGGCGAGGAGTTTCTCGATTGTCCGTTTGTGGATCGAAATCCTAAACTTCGATTCGATCCGGGAAGCCAGAGCGGCGCCAGCAATCTCGGGCTCTCGGTCGTACTCCCTCCGCGTGAAGCTCAGAATATCGCCCGACAATTTGGAGGGGCCTTTGGGCCCTGGTCTTTCCGGTAACAGCCCGCGACTCCCCTGACGGCTGAACTTTTCTAACAACGTGTAGAATGTCTGGCGGCTGAAACTGAAACGCCGACTCAATCCGACGATATCTTCCCCATCGACGAGATGCGCCCGCAGCGCTTCGTAGCGCACCTGGAGCAGGTCGTGAGAGTCGAAGAATTCCGGCTGTTCAATGAACAACGGGTACCGAACCTGTTCCGGGTTCCGGTGCAGTAGACCAGCCTCTTCCAGATAACGCCTCTTTTGTCGTGTTGGTGTTTTCATAA
The DNA here is from genome assembly GCA_016191015.1 of Acidobacteriota bacterium. Lineage (GTDB taxonomy): Bacteria > Acidobacteriota > CAIWXX01 > CAIWXX01 > CAIWXX01 > JACPPM01. The sequence continues at coordinate 46,485 of JACPPM010000184.1, forward strand.
TTTGAAATCCTAACCGCACCCGTGTCACATGTCAACTCTACTATACCGCTCCAGACGCACCCATCTCCAGCATACCTGTGTATAGGCCTATATATGAAACTCATCCGTAAATGCGGCTTAATCACGCTGACACTGCGGCACAATCCACTAGACAACTGCCCCGATCTTCGCGTCTTCACAAAGCTCTGTGCTTCCTCGGAAAAAGGTCACCCAGGCTCCGTTGCGGCACCCGGATTTCGACGATCAGCCGCAAATGAGCATTTGCGATCATAGCGTGGTAGTCGCCGGCGGTTTCCGGGCGGATGGTTCATTCGAGCCTTGCCCCGTGATCCACCGGGATACCGTGGAGAAGGTCTTCCAGGCGAAGGTCTTCGCCCTGCTTCTGGAGAAGGGGCTCATCGGTCCCGAGCTCGTTACCAAGATGAAATCTTGGCGCCACAGCGGTTTCAATATCTACCTCGGACCCGCCATCCAGAAGATCGAGGACGGAGTCCGGGTCGGCCTCTATATCGTGCGCGCCCCGGCCGCCTCTGGCCGTCTCACCGTCGGAGACGGCCCGACCCTCAAGTATCTCGCCAAGTCCTTTGTAGGGGGACAGGATCAGGGGCGACTATTCGAATCCCCTGGCGAGGTCTACGACGTGCTCGAGTGGATCGCCCGCCTCACCAGTCACATTCCCGACCAGGGTGCCCAGCTCATTCATTATTACGCCGCGTACTCGAACGCCCATCGCGGGAAGCGTCGACGGCAGGCGGCAAGCGAAGGGTCGGGTACAGAAGGAGTGGCGGTCGCTCTTTCACCGGTTGAGGACGAAAGTGACTGGGTCAGACAGCGGAGGAGGTCGTGGGCAGCCTTGGTTCAGCTCGTCTACGAGGTAAATCCCCTCCTCTGCCGCTGCGGCGGGACGATGCGCATGATGGCCATCATCTCGGCTTCCGAGCAGCCAGAGGTGGTCGATCGAATTCTCAAGTGTGTCGGCTATCGATTCGAGGTGCTCGAACTTCCAGCCCGACCGCCGCCACCACCGGAGCCAGAACCCTCCGAATCCACATCGGACTGCTCCTTCATGTAGCTCCTGCCTGCCCCGGCGGACCCAACACAACGTTCGATCTCTGCCCACCGACCGCTGAATTGGCCAAGAACTTGACACCATGACGCCCGCGTCCTACATTTTCACCATGATCCTGGGGCGGAAGATGCGATCTCGGCACCCTTCCCCCTCTTCTCGCACCCCCGGGGGTGCGAGAAGAGGGAAAGGGTAGTCGTTGGAGCACTCCGCCGTGCGAGGAATCGCACTGCCTGGTGCCACTCGGAAAAGCAACTTCTTATAGCCTAGCCTTGTGAGCGTGATCCAGGCCCAGTGGCGACGCTGCGCGAAGAACCACGCCAGTACCGGGTAAACGACGCCGCAGACAATCACGGCTGTGTCGCCGGATTCAAGCATGCTGCCCAGGACAATACCGCCGATGACCGACAGGATGCTGAAATAGTAGCCCCACCTGTACGGCCTCTTCCCTGGATGACGCCGCTGGAACCGACGATTGAGAGCGAGAGCGACGACAATTGGCACAATGGGCACGCCAACAAAGATGGCGATGAGCGCGAGAGCAGCGAGATTGGGTCCGATCACTTTCACAGCGCTCGCGGCGGGGCTGGCACTGGCCCCTGAGGTTTCGCTGTCAGGCTCCAAAGTGATGACTACTTTTCCTCGAGCGTGGCCTTCTTCCAGATACCCGATCGCCGCCGGGGCCTCCCTCAACCTGTAACGCCTGTCGATGACCGGTGTCACCTTTCCGGCCTGGATGAGATCGCCCAGGATGGTCAGGTCCCACTTGTTCAGCTCCGCCAGCATCATGCCCATTTCCTGGCTCACAAACGGTGACAACAGCAGCGCTTTGATCGGACTGGCCAAAGGCCCGATCCACTGGGCGTCGCTTGGTCCTCCGCCTCCGATCCCGAGGTATTTCCCCTCGGGATTCAGGACGTGCCTGCATTCCAACAATGAACGGTTCCCGACGTTGTCGAGGATCGCGTCGTATCGTTGCGCACCTCTTGTGAAATCCTCTTTGGTGTAATCAACGACGTGATCTGCGCCGATTGATCGGACCATCTCCAGGTTTCTCGTACTGCACACTCCGGTCACTTCCGCTCCGAACGACGTGGCGATCTGCACCGCGAACGTCCCCACGCCTCCCGACGCGCCGTTGATCAAGACCTTCTGCCCCGGCTGAATCTTCCCTTTGTCGCGAAGACCCTGCAATGCGGTGATTGCCGCAATTGGCACACAAGCCGCCTGCTCAAACGTCACGCCGGCGGGTTTCAGCACCACCGCTCGATCCTCGCGAACTATCACATACTCGGCCAGGGACCCGGTTCTCCCGCCGAACACCTCATCACCGCGACTGGACAGAAGCTCTTTGCCGGCACGGACGCTTCGAGTGTCTTCGCGAGGGCGCTCGCGCAGGGCTTCGCGGTCTCAGGGATCAGTTCGGGAGATTTATCGCTCAGTCCCCGCCGAAAGCGAGAGACGTTTTCCGCCTTCAGCGGTGAGCTGATCGCATACGGAAAGCGTATTCCGGATACGTAAATCGTATGCCCGCGGGCGACCTGCGAGAAACAGGTGCTTGCAACGTCGCATCAGCGCGTCGAGATCCAGGAGTCTCTGACTGGCACGCGACGAGCAGAGGATTCTGGTTAGCTATAGATCATCGACCCGATCTCAATCCCTACCGAGAGAACGCGGTCTGGTCCGGCGCGTCGACTTGTGAAAACCAACAAAGGGAGATCGCCCATGCGGCCCGTCTCGATTCTTCTTCGACGGGCCGGACGCTGTCTGATCGCGACCACCCCGTGGCTCGTGTTCTCGCTCGCACCGCAGTCCATTGTCCTCGCTCTTGATCCCGACGTGCCAATCCGATCCTACCTTCACAGGACCTGGCAGAAGGAGAACGGCCTACCTCATTTGACTGTATCCGCGATGGCGCAGACCAGAGACGGCTACCTGTGGCTGGGCACTCCAGGAGGGTTGATTCGTTTCGACGGCATGCGCTTTACGCTGTTCGAAAATTTCGCCGGCTTGGCGGAGAAAAGCGTCTGGACGCTGTTGGCGGACGAGGATGGCGGGCTCTGGATTGGACTTAAGGTGGGCGGTCTCGTCTATCGCAGCAAGGAAGGCGCCTCAACGGCCTATACGGTCTCCAACGGCCTGGCAAGCAACCGCATCCGGTGTTTGCACAAGGATCGACTCGGAACGTTATGGATCGGCACCGATGATGCCGGACTCGCTGCTTTCGCAGGCGGGCGCTTTTCCTCGTTCACCGCCCGCGAAGGCCTCGGTGCGAAGCGCGTGCGGTGCCTTCGTGAGGACGAATCCGGCAACCTCTGGCTCGGCAGTGACGGGGGCGTCCTCTATTGCCGGTCAAAAGATGGGCGCTTCACGGCGTTTGAAGCGAGTGGCAAGCCCAGAGGATTGGCAGTCGAGTCCCTGGCCGAGAATTCCGATGGCGGGCTGTGGGTTGGGTTTCGTGGCGGCGGGGTGGCGCTTTTTCGCGACGGTCGCTGGTTCAGTCCGCCCAAGCCGCTCGAAGCCATTGCCGGAGAGACCGTGAGGGTCATCTTCAAAGACCACGATGGAAATCAGTGGTTCGCAACCGAAGCAGGGCTAGGGCGATTGACCGCCGGAAGATTTGAAATCTTCCGGCCGCGGGATGGTCTCTCAAACGACTGGGTACTTTCTTTGTTCGAGGACCGGCAAGGGACTCTGTGGGCCGGGACTCTCATTGGGCTCAACCAGTTTCTGAATACGGGGTTTTCAAGTATGACCACTGCTGACGGATCGCCGGATGCTGCGGTGATCTGCGTCCACGAGGGCCGAAAAGGCGACCTCTGGCTCGGTACAATGCGCGGGTTAGCTCGCGTCGCCCCGAACGGCAGAACCATCTTGGAGCCGTCGGGTGCCCACTTGCCGAAGGAATTTATCATCGCCGTCCGCGAGGACTCCCAAGGGGCCCTGTGGCTGGGGACCTGGGCCAGCGGGGTGACCCGGGTGAAAGACGGTGTCGTCCGGACATTCACCGTGGCCGATGGACTCGCGAGCGATCTGATACGCTGCCTGTCCGAAGACCGCGAGGGGTCACTCTGGATCGGGGCGACTGAGGGCGGATTAACCCGCCTCCGCGATGGCCACGCCGAGGTCTTCACTAATCCGAGCGGGTTACGCTCCAACCTGGTCGGATCCGTCAGACAGTGTCGCGATGGCAGCCTTTGGGTGGCCACGTACGAAGCAGGGTTGAACCGGCTGTCGGCTGGTCGCTGGAGCAGTTTCGGACCGGCAGAGGGATTCCACGCGAAAAGACCGCAGGAATTGTACGAGGACAGTGAGGGCGACCTGTGGATCCCGACCGAAGGGGATGGCCTTTACCGGCTGAAGAACGGACGCTTCTCCGCAGCGAGCCAGCGCGAAGGACTCCCTGACAGCATTTTCGGCGTTCTCGAGGATACGGAAGGGCGCCTCTGGATGGCCTCGGATCGCGGCGTCCTCAGCGCGCCCAAGCGCGACATTGAGTCAGTTCTTTCCGGCCGGCTCGGATCTGTGACGTGCACCACCTACGGTCCGGCCGATGGCATGTCGACCGCAGATGGCGTTGGCGGGGGAACCCCGCCCGTCTGGAAGACACGTGACGGCCGCCTGGTCATTCCGAACGTCCGCGGGGTGACGATCATCGATCCCACCCGCGTGCGGAAGGAGCAGCCGCCGCGGATGGCCATCGAGGAAGTGACTGTGGACGGGGCATCTTTTGACGGGAGAGCGGCATCGCTCTTGCCGGCAGGAAGCGGGAGGCTGCAAATCCGCTATACGGCTGTCACCTTCGTCGACCCGGCGGCGGTGCGGTTCAAGTATCGTCTCGAAGGTTTCGACAAGGATTGGGTCGATGCGGGTCCCAGGCGCGAGGCCACTTACACGAGCCTGCCGCCGAGGAACTTTTGTTTTCGTGTCGTCGCTTGCAACAAGGAGGGTGCGTGGAGCGCCACGAGCGCAGAGTGGAGATTCGGAGTCGAGCCATTCTTCTATCAGAGGCCCGTCTTCTATGCACTGTGTGTATTGGCGGCCGGCACACTCGTCCTCGGTCTTCACCGTCTTCGGCTGCGGGAGCTCCTGACGCGCAATGCGGTCCTGCGCGAGCGCAGTCGAGTCGCGACGGAGATCCATGACACCCTCGCACAGGTTCTCACCGGACTCCGACTCCACTTGGCGAGAGTTGATGAGCTGGTGCCGGAGAACGCCGATGACGCGCGGTCGCACCTCGCTGTCGCGCGGGAGCTGGCACGGACGTGCTCCGAGGAAACCCGGCGAGCCGTCAACGCGCTTCGCCCCCGTGCCCTCGTAGCCGGTCCCTTTCCCGAGGCGCTGCGCAGCATGGCGGAAACGCTTGCGAGCGCCGCCGGGATGGATGTCAGTCTGGAGGTCCGCGGGGAGCCCCATCTCCTCTCTGAAGCGGCAGAGCACGACCTGTGGCACATCGCCCAGGAAGCCGTCACTAACGCGGTGCGGCACAGCCGCGGCCGCCACGTGAGGCTCTTCCTGGGCTATGAGCGTCATCTCGTGCGTCTCTGCGTTTCCGATGACGGTACGGGCATCCTGGCGCCGCCGACAGCCGACTCATCCGGCTCTCTCGGGCTCGCGGGGATGCTTCAACGCAGTCTGAAACGGCGCGTCCGAGTGAGGATAGAAACCCCGATCGGTGGAGGCACGAACGTTTACGCGGAGGTGCATCTTGATTGGATTGCCCGGTGGTTCTCGCGGCGCCCGCGAGTCATGGCATGGGAGAAATGAGATGAGCACAGCATCGGCCATTCGAGTCGTCATCGTTGATGATCACCCTGTCGTGCGACGCGGGCTCAGGGCCGTGCTGGGCGGACAGGCGGACGTGGCCGTTGTGGCCGAAGCGGGCAATGCGGCCGAGGCGGCCACGGTTCTCGCAAGGACGAGACCTGACGTGGTCCTCCTCGATCTGCGCCTTCCCGACGCCTCTGGGACCGAAGCGATAGCGATGGTCATGGCGGTACAGCCCGGTGCCCGCATTCTCGTCGTGTCGAGCTACAGCCGCCCCGGGGATGTTCGCTCGGCTCTCGAAGCAGGCGCCTTGGGTTACACGGTCAAGGATGCTGCGGATGAGGACGTCGTCGGAGCCGTGCGGATGGTAGCCCGGGGAAGCGCCTTTGTCTCGCCTTCGGCAGCCGACGGATTGGCTCGAGAGCAGTACATCGAGAGATTCACTCCGCGCGAACAGGAGATCGTGGAGCTCATGGCCGAGGGCTGCACCAACGACCAGATCGCCGCCGTGCTCGGCCTGACCATCGGCACCACCAAGAACTACGTCCATGCCATCCTGTTGAAGCTCTGCGTGAATGACCGCACCGCCGCCGTGGCCGCCGCTACACGCCTCGGGGTCCTGAAACCCCGTTAGCGATCGTCAACGAAAGAGGAGCGGGGCTCAACTCCGGCCCCCTAGCCGACCGCTTTCCCAAATCGGAGCCGCCTTGATCGTTCGACTCGCGAATTCGCCCAATACGTATCTGGAGATACTTGTCGCACGATCGTCCCGCTCCGATATTGGTGGATGAGCGCCCGCGACGCCCACATGCCCACCCGGTAGAGGTTTCGACCTGCGCGCTTTCGTTTCTCACGGCCATGAAGGAGATGTTGGAATGGACGACAGATGCACGAAACCATTCCGCCTCAGTAGGCTCGGCGTTATGGCGCCGGCTGTCGGCAGGCCCCCGTTACCTACTCCGACTTTGGCTGCTGCTTAAGGAGGTGTGCATCGGAGAGACAGATATCACCATCAACACGGCAGCGCTTCGGCGCTCAGCAAGCGTGACCCATTACGTTGTGCTCAACATCATGGCCCATTCCTGGTGAGCGCCGAAGGCACCGTCCGTTGGTCAACGAACACGCTAGAGCGTGAATGGAAACTTCGTCAATTCAAAGGAGGGGAATCATGAAACCCGTCAGACTGGTCTCGTTGATCCTGGGCGCCCTGGCCCTGGTCGGAATGCTCGTAATGGTTGCGGGCAAACCCGTGGTTGCATCTTCGCATCGCGGCCCGGTCCATCTACGTCCGAACGCCTCACCTCAACAGGTGGAGCGCTGGATCGGCTGGATGCGAGCCGATGGCATGACCGAGGATGAGATCGGACATGCCGTTACTGCTTATCTCGACCATCAAGTGATGTTGAACGGTTACGGCTCGATCCCGGTAGTAAGGGGCGACAATTCACTCAAGACACTCTGGGAAGGCCACACTCAGAAGGACGCCGACCTGTACATCGGCGAAGAGGTTTTCTCATCGATTATGGGCCAGATGAAACCGGGTTCGATGGATATCGCCGCAGGTGAGACTGAGCTCATATTCGTCACTTCCCATCTGGGCTACAACGATGGCAACGCAAACTGGGCAGAGGTCGGTGTGCAACGTAGTACGGGGTATATCAATGGTGGCAAGCCTTGGGAGTACGATGTGTTTACCTATCTTGGCGGCTCCATGACATATTCGGACGGCACTTCCGGCGTCAAGCAGATCAAGGCTATTTCTGCCACTGAAGCAACTGCATATTATCCTTACGTTATCAATATTACGACGTCGATGATCAACGGCAAATACATCGGTTACATGGGCTGGGGTGGGAAGATTGTCGCAAACATCCGCTCGTACCGGCGGACTTGTAATCCGGATGTAAAGATGGAAACTTTCACTGTTACGGGCGGTTACTCTACCCCCACGAGCACGCCAAGTATCTACGGGCAGATGTTTTTGAGGCGCTCCGATTTGATCCAGTGTAAGTCTTGGGGTACGAGTTACGGCGCTGAGACAGGCTATTCGAAGTTCTATTGTCCTCCGGCCTATGAGTCGTTCCATACCGGGAATTATCGATATACAGTGGAATTTTGGCTAAAAAGGGAGTATGTCGGCGGCGGCGGGTCGTGTTACTAGGGAAACGCTAGTCCTTCGCTGATTGCCTGGGCGCCGTCGCTGGCAGGCCACGCAGGCGAGTGAGCGTCGGCGCCCATCTATCGGGCGACCATGTCGGTCAATCGACCGAAATCAACCGTACTACCCCGAGGAGTCAGCCGCCTTGTAGATTCGCCCGTCCTTTATCACTAAGCGCACATCGCGCATGAGCGTGATGTCACTCGTCGGATCGCCCGGGACGGCGATGAGGTCGGTGAGCAGGCCGGCGCGGATCTGCCCGATCTTGTCGGACCATCGCAGGACTTTCGCAGCCCATAAGAAGCCGTGTACGAAAAAACCCGCTAACGAAAATATCTCGGAGTTTTCCACAGGTCGTTTCCCCCCCGGACCCCCCGCTTCCTCCTCCTTCGATAATCCCGGAAAAATCTCCGGCTTTGTACATACCGTCCAGTTTTCGTTGCTGTGCTAACGGGATCTGGTGTTGCCCGAGTCACAGACTGAGCGCACACCAGCCTGCAGCCAGCGGCGCGGCGAGAAAGCAGATGCCGGTGAGCCGGAACCCGACCCACGTCGGCAGCGGATAGGACCACGCGCCCGTCTGTTCTCCCGCGCGATACACGAACGTGTCCATGACTGACGCCCGGGAAGGGAAATCTGCACCGCGATTGTGAGCACGGTCACCCAGATATCGATGTGTGCGAAGAACGCGGCGCGTACCGCCCGATCGGTGAATTCCCGCCCGGCGATATCCGCCTGCTGGAAGGAGACCAGCGTCGCCGTGACTGTGTGCAGCGCCATGAACGCGCGAATGCCCAACAGATACGGCGAGCTGATGGCGTGGTTGAGGATCATCCCGCAGTGGGCTGAGGACTCGCCGGTCTGCCCAGCTCGACGCGAGGAGCTTGCCTGGCGCAACGGGCCGATCGAGAGCATTCACTCCGGGTGAGCGCAGAGGTACGTGGTCACGCACATGCGGATCACGCCATCAGAAGAGCGAGAGATCATGCGGATTGGGACTCGAAGTCCTCGCCTTCAACGCTGAGCGGATCGCATGCGGAATCCGCATGCCGGATACGCATATCGTATGGCGTTGCGCGACCTGCATGAAGCAGGTGCTTCTAACCTCGTCCCGGCGTGTCGAGATCCAGGGGCTCCGGATTGGCACGAGATGAGCACAGGATCCTGGTTAGCGATGGGTCACAGACTCGATCTCAACCCCTCGCGAGAGATCGCGGTCTGGTCCGGCTCGTCGCCTTGCGAATGCCAGCAAAGGGGGATCACCATGGGGGAAGTGAAATGAGCACAGCATCCGCCATCCGAGTCGTCATCGTCGATGATCACCCTGTCGTGGGACGTGGGCTGGGGGCCATGCTGGGCGGGCAGCCGGACGTGGCCGTTGTGGCCGAAGCGGGCAATGCGGCCGAGGCGGCGACGGTGATCGCAAGGACGAGACGTGACGTGGTCCTCCTCGATCTGCGCCTCCCCGACGCCTCCGGGACCGAAGCGATAGCGAAGGTCGTGGCGGTACAGCCCGGTGCCCGCATTCTCGTCGTGTCGAGCTACAGCCGCCCCGGCGATGTTCGATCGGCTCTCGAAGTAGGCGCCTTGGGTTACGCGGTCAAGGATGCGGTGGACGAGGACGTCGTCGGAGCCGTGCGGACAGTAGCCCGGGGAAGCGCCTTTGTCTCGCCTTCGGCAGCCGACGGATTGGCTCGAGAGCAGTACATCGAGGGATTCACTCCGCGCGAGCAGGAGATCATGGAGATCATGGCCGAGGGCTGCACCAACGACCAGATCGCCGCCCTGCTCGGCCTGACCATCGGGACCACCAAGAACTACGTGCACGCCATCCTGCTGAAGCTCTGCGTGAATGACCGCACAGCCGCCGTGGCCGCCGCCACACGCATCGGGGTCCTGAAACCCCGTTAGCGATCGTCAACGAAAGAGGAGCGGGGCTCAACTCCGGCCCCCTAGCCGACCGCTTTCCCAAATCGGAGCCGCCTTGATCGTTCGACTCGCGAATTC
>JACPPM010000187.1 GCA_016191015.1 Acidobacteriota bacterium
CCTCCAAATCAAGCGCGTCATCGCCAACTGAAACAGATCCCTTCCTGCCTTCCTAACTTCCTGCTTTCCTGAGAGGAGTCCGGAGCGGCCAGACCGCGGGGCACCGCCGCCCTGTTTGGTTGCGGCTGGTCCGCGTTATGGCCATCGCAATGTGGTTTAAGATAACACAGTGGTCAAGATCTTGACAGATCCGACCCGTGAGAACACACGCTGCGAGCTGTCACTGACGGAGGCGAGTTCCGCGCATCATGATCGGTTGCGTCACTGTGGGCGGGTTTGCAGGCACCCTTGAGGTCGAAATGCAGATCCGATCAGTATGAAGGGAAAAAGATCAGGCGTAGCGCTTCAGGTGCCAGGCTGGTCGAGCAGACCGTGTATTTAGTTCTATAAACCACTGCCATGATTCACATCCCCCGCCGATTCGCGACTGGAGTCGATTGCGCGTGGGATACGGTCGGTGGTCTAAGGGCATCGGCAAGCAACCGGAGAAGGGCAGCGAGATGTGCGTCGCGGGGCGCTGAAGTCTTCAGGTCTCTGACGGCAAGCGTTAGCGCAGCGGGTGAACGCCCGCACCTCTCGGCAATAGCACTTACCGGCAGTGCGAAATAGAGCCGAAAGTGCGTACAAGAGCAATCTCCGCCGCCGGCGAGGCAACTCGTTGCGGGCGATTTCGGCGACGACAGCCTCGACCTCTGCCGCGGAACGCATCTCCTGGACCTTGAGCTTGCGGAGGGAAGGCGATCGGCGGTAGGTTCCTCGCTCCTGAACATCGCGCGGATCTTCTCGATATATTTCTCTCCGCCGTGCACCAGCCCGGCTACGGGGCGCCTGCACCCGCTCCTCCATCGCGCGTGCGACGGCGCCCCCGCGAGAGGTGCACCTACTCGGATCCGCCCGCGTCCTGATTGGTTCGTATGAGGCTGGGATAGAGCCTGTGGAGGCAGTCCGGACAGATTCCGTGAGTGAACTCCGCTTCAGAATGATCTCGAACGTAGACTTCCATCTGGTTCCAGTAGCCGGCGTCGTCGCGGATCTTTTTGCACGCCGAGCAGATCGGGAGCAACCCCCGTAGGATCTTAATGTGGCTAAGGGCTTCCATCACCTGAGCAGACAATGCGCGCTGTTGTGCCTGCAGGTGCCGGATTCGATAACGATGCAACTCGCGAAGGCTCAGCATCGCACCCAGTCCACAGAGGGCGTAGAACCAAAACGTCTGATAGAACTGCGGCTGCATTCGAACTTTCAGTGCGGCTCCAGTCGTATTCCATACTCCGCTACTGTTGCAGGCGATCGCTCGAAACGTGTAGTTGCCGGGGGGCACGTGCGTGTAGCTTGCAATTCTCATCGTCCCCGCAATCACCCAGTCAGCGTCGTATCCGTCGAGCTTGAACTTGAACTGCATCCTTCTCGATGCGACGAAACTGAGAGCTGTGTATTGAAACTCGATCCTCTCTGCACCGGCTGGTATCACGAGCGGATCTGCTGCCCGGTAATCCGGGATCGTTGCCCGCCCATCGATCATGACTTGCTCGATGTGCACAGGAGGCGGTAGGGGGTTCTTCCTGACTTCTCGGGGGTCGACGACAGCCACGCCCTGAAGCGAGGGGAACCAGAGCTTTCCATCACGACCCCTCCACGCCGCCGGCTGTGAATAAGATTCGTGCTCATCTCTTTTGATTCCATCTGCTCGGCCGTAGATCGCGCAGGAGATGGTCTGGCTCCTGCCATCGGCCAGATCTTCGAGCGCCTTCTTGTCGATGCTGAAGACGCACTGAGCCCCACGTACCCACAGATTCCCCAAGCCGTCCTCCATGATGCCAAATGCGAGGTCATCGGCGAGGCCGTTCTTGGTGGTGCAAGAGGCGAACCGGCCATTCTTGAATCGGTTTAATCCGCCGCCCCACGTGGCGATCCAGAGGCACCCATCTGCATCCTGGTAAATCGTGGAGACGAAGTTGCTGGTGAGGCCATCCTTCTCGGTGTACGTGACGAATGCTCCATCTTTGTACCGACTCAGCCCGCCGCCGTGCGCGGCGACCCAGATCTGACCGTCGCGGTCCTCGTACGTGTCCAGCACCATGCCGCCAGGCAACCCGTCTTTGCTGGAAAAGGTCTTGAGCTTCCCGTTTTGCAGGACAGCCAACCCGCTGGAGGTGCCTATCCAGACTCGGCCACGGCGGTCACGACAGAGCGACCATATGGTGTTGCTCGGCAGCCCGCTCTGTGTCGTGTATCCAACGAACTGGCCCCCTCTGAGCTCGTTCAGCCCGCCGCCGGCAGTGCCGATCCACATCGACCCGTCTTCCCCTGCCCAAACGGAGGTCACCTTGTTGCTCGAGAGACCCTCCCTGGTGGTGTAAGTCGAAATGACGCCGTCTCTCAAACGGGAGAGCCCGGCTTGAGTTCCAAGCCAAACCACGCCTTCCTCATCGTCGCAGACGGTTGTGACCGTATCCGCAGGCAGCCCCTCGACCGTGGTGTAGCAGGTGAAAGACCCACCGCTCCACCGTTCCAGCCCTCCCCGTGTGCCAATCCACAGGTTCCCTTCCCGGTCTTCCTGGAGAGCGAGAACGAGGTTGTCCGAGAGACCTTCCTTCGTTGAGTAGAATACGAGTTTCCCATCCTTCACCCTGCACAGGCCATCCTCAAATGTCCCGATCCAGACATTTCCCTGACGATCCTCGAAGACCTTCCGCGCTGCGATACTCCCCCGACCGGCGTCCCGGTCGGGCCGCGTGACAACGTCTTTGCTGAGCAGATTGATCCCCTCTTTCGTTCCAACCCAGAGGTTACCCAGGTGATCTTCGCAGACCGAACTGACATAGTTGCTGGACAGGCCCTCCCGTGGCCCATACGCGGTCAGTTCTCCCTCGCTGAGCCGGATCAGCCCGCCGCTGGCGGTGCCGATCCAAACGCTGCCGTCCGCTCCGTTGCAAAGAGAGAGAACGATTTTCTTGCTGAGACCTTTGACTGTCGTGGCCTTACCTTCCTTCAACAGTGACAGCCCGCCCCCGAGTGTACCGATCCAGAGGCCACCTCCCGTTTCCGGGAGCAACGCAGTGACGGGCAGGCCGGGCAACCCATCCCGCGTGCCGAATGTGGTGAGCTTCCCATCCTTCAGCCTGTAAACCAGACCGTTCTCAGCCCCAACCCAGAGAACGCCAGCCTGGTCCAGAGCGAGGCGCATGACCGAATCGCTTTCCATTTCCTTCGTGTTCGTGCTGTTCAAGACCCGGAATTGCACTCCATCGAAGCGTACCAGACCCTTGCTGGTCGCGAGCCACAGGTACCCGTCAGGAGTCTGGACAATGTCTTCGACGACGCTCGCCGGGATACCTTCCTCTTTCGACCAGACTTGCCGTACATACTGCGTCAATGCCTTGTCGGGATCCAGGCTGAACGCATGCGGGGTCTCAAACAACCATCCGCAGCAGACCACCCCCGCGGATACCGCGATTCTCCGTAGTGCCCGCAACGTTGTGCGCACGTTTGTGCCTACGCGATCACACATGATGGAAGAAACGAGGGGCGGCCGGACGATTGGGGCCGTGACCATACCGAAAAGGTAAGAGGATGGAGACGAGCTGTCAAGTCTTATTCACGGTCCTGAATCCGTCTATGACGGTTGCCTGTCAAGTTGATGTGGGTGATCATCCTCCTCCTTTCTCTCGTGGAGATCGGTGGGTAGGTGGGGTTGAGTCTGGCGGCCGAGTCCCCGGACACATCCTTCCCATCCATCTCTGCGAGGTCTTTTCGCCCCATGTTATGAATTTGGCGGCTCCGATCCCCAGCGGATTCATCGGGGTATCTGGAGTCATAGGGCCAAGCCGAGGACATTGACCCAGGAACCGCCTCGCTTCCAGTTCTTGAAGCCAGCCAGGCGCCCGAGGTGGATGCGGGGTCGGCACCCGTCCTGGCCGCGAGCCATTTATGAGCCTCCGCCCGCTCGTGTTCATCGAGGCAGCGGCGAACACGGAGCCGGAGGTGGCGACCTCCCTCCAGCGAAGTGCGGATGGCCACAGCCGCATCGTGGCGGATCACGCGTGATCCCGGCACCGAGCCACCACGAAAGCATTTGCACGGTCTGCTCAGATGCTCTCATCATCCACTTTCCTTTCTCTACCCCAGGGGGCAGTGGGTTTCCGGATGCGACCGTATCCAGCATCACGGCCACTGTCGCGATGTTCTTCCCTCGCTTCGCCGCGAGTGCGCTGTAGTAAGGGTGCAATGGATGTGTCGAACGGCGGGCCTGCTCTGCCGCTTCAGCCAGCATCGCTCCAAGCTCACGCGGTCCCCGCTTCGTTATGCGCCCGAGCTGCTCCCGCTCCCCCGAATCATAGGTCGACGGAACCAGTCCCGCATGGCTCGCGGCATGCTTGACCGTCGGAAATCAGCTCGCTCTCGACATGAACGCAATGACAGTTAGTGCCGTGATGATTCCGACTCCAGGGACTGCGTCCAACCGGGCAATGACTTCTTTGAAAGGCTTACTCAGCTCCTCCAACTCTCCTTCGATCTCCTCAGCCTGCAATCGAGCCATCTCCCACGCAGCATGGTGCATCCCCACGTATCCCCTCAGTTTCGGGCTCACCTCCTCATGGCCCATGAGCTTCTGCCAAGCGTCCTTCGTCGCGAGGCTCCGGTAGATCTTTCTCAGTCCCTGCGGTCGCAGCAGAAACTTCACCGCGTTCGTCTCGCGCGTCATCGCCCGCACGAAGTACCTTCGCTGCGAAAGCACTTCCCTCAGCATCTGGTTCTCTTCCGGTGGGATGTGCACGATGCTCACATAGATCCCGCGCCTCAGTCCGTCGCAAATCTCAATTGCGTCCCGGCTGTCGCTCTTCCGGTTCGGCCGCCGCGCCTTGGCCCGAACCTCGGCCGCGTTGATCACCACCGGATCAAGTCCAAGCCGGTTGAGGATCTTCGCGACAAACGCGGCCATCCCCCCCGCCCTCAAGCCCAACCTTCGTCCCTCTCGATGCGCCCAACACCCTGCCTATCCCGGCGAGCCCTTCCTCGGTGGTCTCAATCGTCCCCCGCCCATAGTCCAGCCCGTCTCGTCCTGCGCGACATAGCTCGTCCCCCTGCTGTGAACGTCTCATACGATGTACATTTCCATGTCGGGTTGGCCTTCTCTTGAATGTCTATTGGGGCGTCACCATGACGACCCCGTTTCGGCGCCGATGACAACTCGGCTGCCTACGCGAGGCAGCCCGCCTTCATGACTACACGGCGCAGCGACGGATTGCGGGTACATTGACGCGGGTTGTGACGCCCCCTATTATCTGGAAGGAAGGGCAGGAAACGGGGTTTATCCGTGAACCATTTGAACATTAGCCAGACGGCCACAGGTGAGGAGTCTGCCATGAAGATATCTGTCTTTGTCGGCACCAGTGTCGATGGCTTCATTGCGCGGATGAACGGCGATCTCGATTTCTTGCCGCCGGGCGGCGGCGAACCCCACGGTTATGACGCGTTCATCGCAAGCGTCGATGCCATCGTCATTGGTCGCAACACCTTCGAAAAGGTCCTGACCCTTGGGGCATGGCCATATGGCAAAAGGCGCGTCGTGGTCCTGAGTAGTCGCCCCGTCGATTTGTCCGCGACCGGCGGAGGCGTTGTCGAACAAATGGCCGGGCCTCCGGCTGAGATCGTTTCGCGACTCGCTGCGAGCGGGGCCCGCCACCTCTATGTGGACGGCGGGATCACGATTCAGAGGTTCCTGGCCGCTGGGCTCGTTCAACGTCTCATCGTCACTCGCGTGCCTGTCCTCATCGGAGACGGGATTCCGCTCTTCGGTACGCTACCGCACGACGTCCGACTCCGTCACGTGGCGACTCGACACTACCCGAGCGGCTTGGTTCAGAGCGAGTACCATGTGGCGGGCTGACCGTCTCGTGGGGCCGTCGCAGTGTGTGATCGCAGGGGGTCATGTGGTTTCACCGCTGCCTTTCTCGCGCTCCCCCGAATGAGAACATCGGGCGGCTGAATAGTCACAGAATAGACGAATAGGAGGCGCCTTGAAGATCGACTTCAGTAAATTCAGTGGATCTTTACCATATTCCAGCGAACTGTACGGCGTATACCAGCCCCTGCTTGGATGGAGATCGAGGTTGATGACACGACGTTTTGAGGCCGGCATCAAAGGCCTGCGGCGTCGCTACAGCACGATCAGCTGGGGAGGTGGAAAGGGCAAGCGAAACGATAATTACTACATCACGGAAGACTCCGAACGCGCGAAGTTGGGCAGCTCCCTCGGGTGGACGATTCAGCTTGATGGCGACAACATGCGAAATGCTTTCCTCAATGCGCCGTGGGTGAAGGCCGTCATTCCGATCCGCGAATGGAAAGAGAAACAGGCGATCGAGTGGCTGTCGGCTTCAGAAGTTGAGGGTAGTGACGGGCTGGATGCGGAGTACCAATCGGGCTCCGCCGATGAGCTGGTGCGCATCCGACAGACGCTTGGTTTTGCCCCTACGCGTGTTGTCACCATCAAGGATGCGATGCTTTACCTCATTGCCCGAGTGCAACAAGCTCATGCCGCTGCGCGCGAGAAGGCTCGTGACGACGAAGGTAAAGAGTTGAGTTATCTGCCAACGGACAAAGTTTACGAACACGGATTCTATCCGCTCCAGGGCGGTTTCAAAGCTCAGGGAAAAGAACCATTCGAGGTATTTGATCAGTGGATTGAGATCGTTCCGACAGATCAGATCGCGCCCGTAGAAGTGGAATACGACCCGAAGACTGGGATGCAGAAGTAGTTCAGCTGCGATGGGAGTAAGCTCATAGCCAACTCAGAGCCGAACAACCGAGGTCGACCAAGCGTTGCCGCGCGCCCCCACCTCACTGATTGGAATGAAGACATCGCGCTTGCCGGCGGAGAGGAGCACATGTCGCATCTCACATCGCGCCACACGGGCCGCGCCCACGCTCTGGCACCGGGCAGTCCCAACTCGATTCATGGAAGACCTGCCGATAGAGTGAGGAGAGGCGACAGATGGGCCTAGATCCGCCGGTGGCGCCGCAGCCATCCGCAAAGCCGCAAATCACGCCCATACGACATCCGGAGGCGCCGAAGCGAACACAGGGACCAGCGCAATTGGTCGCACCCTCGCCTCCTCAACAGATCACGTCACGTCCCCAGCGGAATTACGAACCGCCGGGCAGTACCCGCCGATCCTCCCAGGCGGGGCAAAAACGCGTTGGCACGTTGATCACGCTGATGAGCATTGATCTTGACGCCCGCCGGATCGCTCTGTCGTCGCCGGAGGGACCGCCCGTGCGCGGCGATGTCAGCACCGACCTCACCCCCGGCTTCTACACGCTCCGCGTGGACCGTGATCGTGAGGAATGGGTTTTCGCGGCGGGAGAGGTGAAAGTAGGATTGCGCTTTCACGTGGCGCTGGAGGGCGCTGGGCCTTTCGAGCTCGACTACCCACCGAGTCTTCCGCTGGTGGCGCAACACGGCTTCCAGCGCGCCGGCGTGGACTCCTTCACTTCGGCAAAGGGGCGGGTGGTGCGAGCCGTTTCGGACCGCCAATACGCCGATGCATTTGCAATTCTCGATCTCTTGGGCGAGGTCGATCTTTATGATCTGCTCGATGAGCTTTGGCTCGATGAGCCCGGCGTCGTTAACGAGCTGCTGCTCACCTTCGAGAAAGTCCTGGCGACGAAACAGTTCGAGATGTTTCGCCTGTTGCGAGCGTTGGAGAATTTCGCAGTCGATAAGAAGAAGCTCTATGTCGATGCCTTCGACAGATGTTTCGTCCACCCCACCTCATTCTCACGGGACAAGGAACGTGAGAAGCTCGGCAAGACGAACACCAAGCTGGTGTTCACATATGCGCTGACGCCTGCTCGGGCCGTGATTATTTACGCTGACGATATTTACGACAGCCAGGAGAAATCCGATGATCGCCCGCAATACGGCGAGGGTGGGCTCCTCTATCCCCGCTTTTGCACCGCTGCTACGACGCCACGCATTCATGCGGAGAAGAAGCGGAAGCTCGTGGAGATTGAATCTCAGAACCTCGAGTTCATCAAAACTGCCTTTTCGGCGGTCGACAAGGTGGTCAGTATGGTTGTCGTCGCGAGCGGGCTGATGCTGCGCACCTTGCCGGAAATCGCGGCGGCGGGGCGCTCGCCCCGACCAATCAGCGACGCGGTCGAGCAGCAGCCCGGACAGTGGCTGCGCGACTTGGAAGGCGGGCTGAATATGCCGGATGAGGCTGCGGCCTACCAGAGCCGGGTCTGCCACGCCGACCAGGGCTGGGGCTACTATCGCAACGGCGTCCAGTTTGACGGCTACGAGCGCGGAACCTTGCTCGACGCAAAATTCTATCCCGACGGAAGTGGCATGAGCCGATCACTCGCCAGCAACAGCTATCGGGCTGGGAATCGCGCGCTCGAGCAGGCAGCCAGACAGCTCAAAGCAGCGGGTAACATTCCGATCCAGTGGCGCGTCGCGGGCGAGATCGCAGCACGGCAACTGCAGACGCTGTTCCGCGTGAACAAGGTGCCGATCACCGTAGTCTTCGTTCCCTAGACTCGTCGTTGGCCGCGCACTACTGACGCTCAGCCGCGACACCGTGACCGTCGTGGGATCATCTGACGGCGAGTTCGGCGGAAGAAACGGCGGCGGCAGCGCATCGCAGATGCCCGGGGGTCTGCGCGTGCCTCATTCGTCTGGCGTCTGTTGGTCCTCCACCTGGGTGAGGATGGCCGCGGGGTCGCGCGGTTTCTCCTCGATGATTGGGACGGGGCGGAAGCTTTCCAGATGAGCGGCTACCCCGACCGGCCCGGACCCCGGACCGCCTCCGCCGTGCGGTGTGGAAAAAGTCTTGTGCAGGTTGATGTGCAGCACGTCCACGCCGAAGTCGCCGGGGCGGGCTTTGCCGAGCAGCGCGTTCATGGTGGCTCCGTCCATGTAGAGCTGCGCGCTGACCCCGTGGAGCGAACCGGCGATGCGGTCGATCTCGTCCTCGAAGAGTCCGAGCGTATTCGGGTTCGTGATCATCACAGCGTCGACTTTGGGCGACAGGCGCTTGCACAGCTCTTCTCCGTTCAGCCTCCCGCGCGCGTCGCTGGCGATCTGCTGAACACGGGGGTCGCCGATGTGCGCGCTGCCGGTCTCGATCCGGTAGCGGGAGAAGTTCCGCGTGCCTGCTGCACCGTTGACCCTTCACACAGTCACACATATACTGTGTACATGAAGAACATCACTCTGAGCATCGACGACAGAGTTCTGACGGAGGTGCGCCGCTATGCGGCGGCGCACGATTCCACGCTCAACGGCCTGGTTCGCGATTTCTTAACCCGTCTCGCCGAGAGCCAGAACCGGGCGCGCACCGCCCGTCGGCGCATCCGCGCACTCAGCAACCGCTCGGAGGCTCGCTGCGGCAGGATCACATGGAACCGGGACGCGCTCCATGAGCGTTGAATCTTTCCTCGACACGAACGTCCTCGTCTACGCCGCGACGGGACGGGATGCCCGGGAGTCGAAGCGAAAGCGGGCGCTGGAGCTGATCGAAGGCGAGAATTTCGGCCTTTCCGCTCAGGTGCTCCAGGAGTTCTATGTGACGGTCGTGCATAAGGCCGCCATCACACTGACGCCCGCCCAGGCGCTCGAATGGATCGAGCAACTGGAAGCCTTCCCCTGCCTCCCGGTTGATGCTGCGCTGGTGAAGATCGCCGCCGAGTCGAGCGAGCGGCATCGGCTGGCCTACTGGGACGCGGCCATTCTCGCGGCAGCCGAGATCCTGGGTGCCCGCACTGTATACAGTGAAGACCTGAATCACGGGCAGCTCTACGGGGCCGTGCGGGTCTGCAATCCCTTCCGGCCGGGCTAAGCCCCTCTGTGCTGCGCCCCGATCTCGTAGCGGGACTGTTGGTAGGCCTTCGCCCTGAGCATGCCGGTGAACTCGTCGTGTGCGCTGGCGGCTCCGCAGTCAGCGCGATGGACATCGCACCCCGCTCGTGGGCGCGATTGTTGACTCAAGACACGAAAGGTCCTAGTCTGATCCCGTACTCCAGAGGCACTCCACGGAGCACGCTGCTCCATGGCAGACATCTGGCATCCCCGAGGCCGGCACATGGTGGCACACAATGCGCCAATATTACTACAGTAGTAGTGTTTCGCAGTTCGATCGAAAGGGGGACCTCTTCCAGCCAGTGCGGATATGGGAAGTCTCGAAGAGACGTCCGTCCCAGATACGCCATCATCCATGATTGAGAACTGCCCTCAATGCGGCCGAGCTGTGCCACACGGCGAGGATCTCTGTTCGCACTGCTCCACACGAGTTGGAGAGCGGCCCGAGACACACCTTCCGCCGCCAGATCGTGCGGCTCGATCCAGGAAGCAGGGGACTCTCCTTGGTGAGCGCTATCGGATCATGAGCCGTCTTGGCGCTGGGGCGATGGGCGAGGTTTACCGGGCCGAGGATTTGAGATTGGGGCAGGAGGTGGCGCTGAAGTTCCTCCCTCCCGGCCTCGCCGGCGATTCCAGGTGGATGGCTCGACTCCAGCAGGAAGTGAAGCTCGCTCGCCGAGTGTCCCACCCCAACGTCTGTCGCGTGCATGACGTAGGGGAAAGCTCGGCCGGGCTCTTCATCTCCATGGAGCATATCGACGGCGAGGATCTGGCCTCGTTGCTTCGCAGAGTGGGTCGATTGCCGTCCGAGAAAGTCACCGAGCTGGCCCGGCAGATGTGCGCAGGTCTCGCCGCGGCCCACGCAGCGGGGGTTCTGCACAGGGACCTCAAGCCTGCCAATGTGATGTTGGATTCCAAAGGGCGCGCTCACATCACCGATTTCGGTTTGGCCATCGGTCGCGCCGAGGGCGCTCGGAGGGGCGAGGTCGCCGGCACTCCCACTTACATGGCCCCGGAGCAGATCGCCGGCGGGGAGCTCTCAGAGCAGACGGATCTCTATGCTCTCGGTGTCCTTCTCTATGAGCTGCTGACGGGCAAGCGTCCCTTCGCGGCGAGCTCCTGGAGCGAGCTTCGGAGAGTGCAGGAAGAGGGGCCCGTGCCGCTGCCATCGGCTTTGGTCTCAGGCGTCGATCCGGAGCTAGACGTGGTGATCGGTCGTTGCCTGGCACCCGACCCCAGGGATCGCCCCGCTTCGGCTTTGGCAATCCTCACTGTTCTGAGTGGCGGCGATGAGCTTCAGGCGGCGCTTTCGGCGGGCCAGACTCCTACACCGGAGGCCGTGGCAAACGCAGCCGCTCCCGGTGCATTGCGACCGGCAGCAGCGTGGGCCTGCTTCGCTGCGACCGTGATCTCTTTCGCAGCGATGATCGTGCTTGGCAGAAGGGTGAGCGTTGTCGAGCGGTCTGCTCTGGAGCTTCCGCCCGACGTACTCGTCGCCCGGGCGCGCGACATGTTCCGCCAGCTGGGGTATGACCAATGGGGCGATGTCGCCCGATGGGGATTCGAATACGATCAATCGGCACTGAGGCTTCTGACCAGGCGTGATGCGCCGCAAAGCCAGATCATGCCGATTCTCTTCTGGTACCGGCAGGGTATCCCGGTGAGAGGCCGTCTCCGGTGGAACCGCATCACTGGCGAAGAGCCGCCGATTGCGCCCGGAGAGCTGGCCGCGATCTTCGATCCGCGTGGCCGCCTTCTCAGCTTCGCTGCCCGGCCTGAGACGGTCGAGTCGGCCGGCTCTCCGTCACAGGAGGATAGTTGGGCGATGCTCTTCCGCTTCGCCGGCCTGGAGCCATCGGCATTCGAACGGCTTAAGTCTGCGATACTTCCGCCGGTCTACGCCGATTCTGTTCAGACATGGCAAGGCGTCGATCGGGGCGAGGCTTCTGGATACACGGTCAAGGCTGCGGCATTGAACCACCGTCCTGTGTACTTCGAAGTGTGGGACCGTGCCGATTCGCAAAAGCGGGGGGCATCGATTGGCTCAGCGCGCTCTTCGGGCGCTTCCTCCGTATTCATCATGTGCATGCTTGGCGCGGCGGCCTTTCTTGCCAGGCACAACCTCCGATCCGGCCGCGGTGATCGACGAGGTGCCGCCAGGACCGCGGCCTTCGTCTTCACGACGGAGCTCATGGCGTGGATTGCGGGAGCGAATCACACGGCGGCCCTCGGACTGGAAATGAGTCTCCTCACACAGGCTCTGGCCTGGGCTCTGTTCAGCGGTTCATGGGTGTGGCTGTTCTATGTCGCGCTCGAGCCTCATGTGCGCCGTCTCTGGCCCGAAAGCCTTGTTGCATGGAGTCGATTGCTGATGGGGCGGGTCACCGATGCAATGGTCGCTCGGGACATTCTCTTCGGTCTGCTGGCCACGTGTGTCACCGGATTGCTGGTCACGATCCTGGTCGCTGGATTTGTATCGGGCGGCGTGCTGCCGCTGCAGCGCGAGCTGGAGCCCCTCCTCGGGGCTCGGTTCGTCCTCCCTGGTTTCCTGGAGTCGCTCGTCGATGCCGTCACCCTCGGGCAGATGATGCTCTTGCTGCTTCTGCTGTCGCGGGTCGTGGCTAGGCGACGCCGTCTCGGGAGCTGGGTTTTCCTCGCGGTGGCCTTGGGTCTGCTGTCCCTTTCGACAAGCGCATTGGCGGGCACCTCCTTCCTGGCGGGTGTGGCTCCCCTGCTGCTCGCCGCGGTCCTCTGGCTGCTCCTGCTCACACGTCTGGGCCTGTTGGGGATGGTTACGTGCACGTTGGTCTTCATGCTCGGCATGTATCTTCCCGACGCCCTCAGTCTCTCGGCTTGGTATTCCTCGATACCGTGGTCCATCATCGCGTTCCTCATGGCACTGGCCGTTTTCGGGCTCTATTTCTCGGTAGGGAAGAGGCGACTCATTCCTGTGCCAGCTCTCGACACATGACCCGGCCGCTGCGGGCCGGGTATGGCTGCTTGACAAGGTCCAGATCCGCTGAGTCGGCGCCACTCGAGCCTGCCGAGTAGCTCAGGCTTGCGTTGTTCGCATGGGACTGGGATTCTCCACGTCTCGCCGACCGACGGTTGCCCAGATTTCCGTTCAGGCCTTTGTCTTCCAATCGCGCACGGAGGCCGTTGTTGAACTGGTCGAATCTCTTCAGGCCTTCTGCCGGGGTTTGGAGGAGATGCGCCCGGGGCGGCGCTGGCCCCGAAATCGCCTCCACCTCCGAATCGTGGCCACTTCGCGACCGGAAACCCGCAAGCCCTCGGTCTACAAACCGCGGCATCCCGAAAAGACGCCGTTCTTCGCCGTCCTCTATCATCACTTCGATGAGTTCAAAGCCGCCTACGAAGAACGCTTCCAGAAAGAGTACGGCCGGTGCCGCGCCGTCATCGACAAGGTCGTCGGGAAGTATTTTCAATGCGGCGTTTTCCTGGGGGGCTTCGGGCGCCTCAAGTGCCCGAAGTGCGGCGCCGAGAAGCTCCTCGCACTGAGCTGCAAGACACGAGCCTTCTGTCCCTCCTGCAGCACCAA
This sequence comes from Acidobacteriota bacterium, assembly GCA_016191015.1. Lineage (GTDB taxonomy): Bacteria > Acidobacteriota > CAIWXX01 > CAIWXX01 > CAIWXX01 > JACPPM01. The sequence continues at coordinate 13,428 of JACPPM010000187.1, forward strand.
ACGCGCGCTCCTCTGGGCCGAATTCGTTCAAGAGAGGGTGCTAAAACCCGTGCCCCACCGCCACGTTGTTTTCACCTTGCCGAAAATGCTGAGACCCTATTTCAAGTTTCACCGTGACCTCCTCCCGGTGCTCTGCCATGGTGCCTGGGACTCATTGCGCGAGTTCTTCGAAGCCTCGCTCTCCAAATGCGCGCTGCCTGGAGCGATCCACACGATCAACACCGTTTGAGATTTCCTTGGGTGGCAACCACGTATTCATGGAATCGTAACCTGCGGAGGCTTCTTGCCCAATGGTGAATTCAAGCCGGCCCCGGCGATTGACGCGAAGACCGTGCGGGAGCTCTTCGATGCCAAGGTCTTCTCGATGCTTCGCGATAAAGGTCTCATCTGCCACGAGAACGTGGACAAGATCAGGTCATGGAAGCACACGGGTTTCGACGCTTGGATTGGCCCTCCGATCACAGACACGAAGGAGATCGTGCAGCTCGGTATGTGCACCGTGCGAGCGCCGGCGGCTTCCGGTCGATTGATCGTAGATGACGGGCCCCGTGTGAAGTACTTCGCCTAAGGTACACGACCCGACCGAGACATTGGAGGCCTCTTCGAACCTCCTTCCCAGTCCCTCGACTACCTCGATTGGATCGCTCGCCTCACCCTGCACATCCCAGATCGAGGTTGCCGGCTGACACACTACATGGGATTATAGACAACTCCTGGCGAGGCTGCGACTCAGAGTGTGCTGGAACGATGCTGCGGGTTCCGGGCTGCGCTGGTCCTCGCCATAGCCTGGCTGAGCATCTTGACCTTTGCCTACGATCGCCGCATAGTAACGGCGTGGTCCAGGCGCGCGAGTGCATCGAGCGGGGGCGGGTCTCTGTCGTCATTCCGACCTTCAACCGCCCTGTTCTTCTCGCGGAGGCGGTCCGGTCCGTTCTCGCCCAAACTGTGCCGGTCTACGAGATCGTGGTCGTCGATGACGATTCAGAACGCTCCCACTACGCGGCCATCGACCGCCTCCGCCGGCTGGACCCGCGCGTGAAGATCCACCGTCTGCCCCGGCAGCGCGGCGCGGGCGCCGCGCGCAATCATGGCATCGAGGCATCGGGAGGAGACTTTGTCATCTTCCTGGACGACGACGACCTGTTGGACCCACGGATGGTCGAGAGTAGTCTTCGTTCCTTCGGACGATATCCTGAGTGCGACGTCGTTACTTGCGGAAGCAACATTTTCACATCCAACGGAACCGTTTTGCATCCCGTCGTTCCTGCGACCTTCGTGGACCCGAGGACGCTCGAACGGCATCCGTTCTCGCAGATCCTGCTTTACGGCATCGTCATTCACTCTTGCATGGTTCGCCGCAGAGCCATTGCGAATGTGCGCTTCCCGGAGGACCTGTGCGTGGGCGAAGACTCCTACTTCTGGCTGCAGGTGGCTCGAGACGGTAGCCGGTTCAAGACGACTCCGGGGGCCTACGCTCTGGTGCGCCGGCACGACGGGAATGCGACTGCCAGCGCGTCGCGGGACGTGAGAGTCAAGGAGTTCTACCGGAAGCTGATACGGGAAGGAATGGTTCAAGACCGCGCCGACGAGTTCTTCGCGCGTGCGCAGCTGTCGGCGCGGCTGGCGCGAAGGAACGACGTTAATTCTCTCACGCACTGGATCGTCCTCGCGAGGTGGGCGGATCTCCTTCCCAGGTTCCTCTGGATATATGTCGATGCGAAGCTCAAGCGCGCGCGGAACGCTCTTCGGCTCAGGTGCCGCGAGATGGCTGTATTCCCGCAGGAAGCGCCTGCAGAGAGCCCCAGGCTCCTGTTCATTTCGCCGGTTGTCCCTTCACCGACCGGAAGCGGGATCGCCATGCGCGCGTTCAACAATCTCTCCATTCTCAGCCAGCGGAATTCGGTCGATCTGCTTGTGGTGCGAACATCCTTTGGAGGGTGCGAGCTGCCGTCGGCCACGCGAAGCCTGTGCCGTGCCATCATCTGCCTGCCCCTGAAACGGGGCCGGGACTGGGACGCCAGCGCTCGGTGGTACGCCCGTGCTTTGCTCGAGCGGCTGGGCTGCGCGTGGGGAGCGCGGCCGATCGAATGGATCTGCGGGTGTCGACGTCGCGCTCGTCGTTTGTGCCTGCGACTTCGCGCGGACAGATACGACGTCATTCACGTGTTTCGCCTCTACATGAACCCGGTCGCACGTCTCCTCTGCCGGGACGGGTTTCGCGGCGTGCGCCAGCTCGACTTGGACGATGTTGAATCACGCACGCGGGCGAGAATCGGGGACCTGCCGGTAGCGGAAGCGCGTAGTGGGTCGGCGCTCCGTGCGAAGCGAGACGCGGAGTGGTACGCAGAGACCGAACGAAACGACCTGGCCGGCCATGACCGGGTCTTCGTCTGTTCGGAAGCGGATAGAGCATGGGTGGCGGCGAGGGATCCTCGCGTTCGAATAGAAGTGCTTCCCAACGTCTATGAAGAACGGCTTCCGAAGCATGCTCGCCGCGCACATCGTCCCTTCACTTTCCTCTTTGTCGGATCGCTAGGGTACGCCCCCAACATCGATGGCGTCTCGTTCTTCGTGGAACGAATCGCTCCGCTGATTGCGATGAAGGCTGGTACCGCATGGCGCTTCAGGGTCGCAGGCAGGGGGGTAACACCGGGACTGCGTTCGGGGCTCGCGCGGTATCCGTTTGTGGAGTTGGTCGGAGAGGTGTCCTCCGTTGAGCCGCTTTACCGCTCCGCCGATGCCGCCATCGTGCCGATCCGGGCGGGGGGAGGAACGCGGATCAAGGTCATCGAAGCATTCGCCTACGGCGTCCCCGTGGTGACGACGACCTTGGGAGTCGAGGGTCTGGGCGCTGCGAGCGACAACCATGTGCTGATCGGCGACAATGAGGACGAGCTCGCCGCTCACTGTGCCCGGCTCATGTATGATCCTGACTCGAGGGCGCGTCTCGCGTGCAACGCCCGGAGGCTCCTGAGGGCATACTACAGCCCGGCTCTGCTCGCTCGCGTCCTGCACACTGCCTGCTGGGAAGCTGCCTCTCACGAAGACTCTCCGGACGCCGATGACGTGGCGCGGGCCGGCCGTCGAGGGACGGGCTCGTCGTTTGAGGCACCCATGAATGGCCCGAGAACCTCTTCGGTCGATCCCGAGGAGCCATCGGCCGTGCGCACCGTGCAGGGACTGTTTCAGTGATTCGCGGTAGCTTCTCCGGAAGGCAGTGCATCGCGCGGATTCTGGCATGCTTTCCGGTCTGAAATACGTCTCCCTCCAGGAGCGGGGGTCGGGGTACGCCGACGCCGCGCGAGCCTGGTTGAAGGCCCTCATGGAGGCGGGCGTTCCACTCACGTGGACGCCGATGATAGGGGGGACCGGGCAAGGACTCTACTACCGCCGCTTCCATGGCACCGTCGTCGGTGACCCCCAGCTCGACTCCGTCTGCAACCGGTCTCTGGACTACCGAACCGTGCTCGTGCACACGGTGCCGGAGTACTTCCCTCTATGGCGCGAGTGGGAACCCGGAAAGCGACTCATCGGCCATACGGTGTGGGAGACAGACCGGTTGCCTCGACACTGGCCCGCCCTCCTCAACGGCCTCGACCACCTGCTGGTGCCGTCTCAATGGAACATGGATGTATGCCGGCACAATGGGGTTACCGTGCCGATCGATGTTCTCCCGTATCTTCCTCGAGCTGGTCCCCCGGCCGGCGACTCTTCCTTCGCGGAGACTACGTCCCGTGATTTCATCTTTTACACGATCGGCAACTGGACCAATCGAAAGGCGGTCTGGAACACTCTGCTGTCCTACTTGCAGGCCTTCACGGCCCAGGACCGCGTGATCCTTGTGGTCAAGACGTCGCCGCAGGACTTCACGGGTGGTCGCCTGGCCGCCCTGCGCGGTGGAACCGAGGGCGTCGTTCGGAGGATCGTCAAGCGCTTCCGCGCTCCAGCTCACGTTCATCTCGTGACGGACCACCTTCCCGATTCCTCGATTGCTGCATTGCACGCACGTGGCGATTGTTTCGTGTCGCTCTGCCACTCCGAGGGATGGGGGCTTCCGGCATATGACGCCGCCGCGGCCGGGAAGCCGATCATCATGACGGGCTTCGGCGGTCAACTCGATTACTTGCGCGACGACCTGGCCTACCTCGTCGACTACCGCCTGGTGCCAGTGGACGACCCGCCCGGCCGGCCTTCCTATGCGAAGGATCAGCGCTGGGCCGAACCCGATCTTAGTCATGCCGCATTCCTGATGCGCGAGGTATTCTCGAACCGCTCCGCTGCTGAAGGGCGTGGTCGGCGACTTGCAGAACACGTCCGGCGTGCGTTCGATCCTGATGCGCTCATGAGCCGCCTGGCGAGAGTCTTGGAACCAGGCTGACGGAATGGATTGCAGAAGGTATTCGCCGCTTGCTCAGGGCGAGGCGGAAGAGTGGGCATCGAGGTCCACCCACTACAGTGTCACGCGAACGGGCAGGCAAGGTGCCAGGTCCGGTCGTTCAGAAGACCGGTGAGGTACGAAGGCATGTCCCTGGCCGTTCGAGTGCTCCGTCGGATCCTTTGGTCTCTTGGCTACGCCGCGCGGCCGAGGACGGGCTCATGGGATCCCATGCAATTGGAGCGGATAGGAAGTCGCCCGCGGACAATCGTAGACGTGGGTGTGGCCCAGGGGACGCCTGAGCTCTATGGAGCCTTCCCGGATGCCCACCTCGTCCTCATCGAGCCCCTGGTCGAATTCCAACCCTGCATCTCCCAGTTTCTCGATCATCACCGGGGCACGTTCTTCCCGGTAGGCCTGGGTGCGCATCCCGGCATGCGCACGATGTACATCGAGCCGAAGTACATGGAACGGAGCTCCCTGTTCAAGCGCGCTCCTGCCGAAGCATCCGGTGAAAGGCATTCGACGCGAGGAATCGCGGTGACGACTCTCGACGCCCTTCTTGCGGAACACCACTTCGCACCGCCGTTCGGCCTGAAGATTGATGCCGAGGGTTGCGAGTACGAAATCATCCAGGGCGCGGCCGAGTTCCTTCGGCTGACCGATTTCGTGATTGCGGAGGTCGCTGTGCCGCGGCGCTTCGATGGAGGCTATGAGTTCCTCGGGTTCATCGAGCTCATGAGCTCCCGCGGTTTCGTCGTCTCCGAAGTCCTGGACATCGGCAGGGCGCCGGACGGGAGTCTGGCGTTTCTAGACATGGTCTTCACGCGAAAGCAGCGCTGAACCGGAGGTCGTGGTCTTGAGAATCACAGCCGCATTGAGCTCGCTGCGTACCCTCGGAACGGTGGTTGGATCGAGAGGGCATGCTGTCATGGCCGTCTGTCTGGGTGCCTCGTTCCTGCTGGCCGGCGTCGAATACCTCATCGCGATCCTGATCGCACTTCTCCTCTGCAGCATGCAAGTTTCCGTGCCGCCGCAAATGCCGCACTGGTTGGCCGCCGCTCTGGACGCCTCCTCGCCGCTCTTGATCTGGCTGGCGCTGATGGCTGTGGGAGCGGGGCGCGCGGCATGCCTCCTTGTTTCCAAACAGGCCGGGCTCGTTCTCTTCGAATACGTTCGCGCGCGTCTCTGCCTCGTTCATGGCTACGAAGCTGTGACGGCGGACCGCACGGACGCGCCTTCCGTGAGCCAGATGAACGTCCGCGTCTGGGAGTACCTTCCGAGGACGGCCGAATTCATCGCCCACCTGACCTACTTCGCGGGAGCCTTGATTCTCGCCGCGACCGTCTTTGCGTGCATGACCTTGATGGCGTGGAAAGAGTCGCTGCTGGCGGCGGCCTGCCTCGCTCTTGCGGGAGCGGCCATCGTCCGCCTCACGAAGCTCCTCGGGCCGGGCGCGCGCCGACTGCTCGCGCAGCGATTGAAGACTGAGGGCGTATTGATTCGCTTTTACAGAAACTGGGTGCTCATACGCGTGATGCGCCTCAAGGAGAGAGAGTACCTCTCGTATGCGCGCTCGGTCGTGGCGACCTTCAACCAGGCGTTCCGACAGGCCCTGTATCAAAACGCAGTCGCCGCGATCCCATTCCTGCTCGGCCTCTTCGTCATGGCAGTGATCCTCTGGGGGAGCCTGGAATGGTTCGGGACGCCGCCAACCGTGCTGCTCGGCTTCATCTACCTGCTTGTGCGGCTCACGCAGACGCTGAACCTCGCATCCGAGGAGCTGGCGCTCGTCCGGCAGCTACAACCGCACGCGGACGAAACAGTCGAATTCCTGGGGGCGATCTCGACTGGCGATCTGGCCATGGCCCTGCGCCCCGCCTCCGCTATTCGCTTCCATGGCATGGCTCTGGCCCTGGGAGACTGCCGGGCCCGCCCGAGTGCCCCTGCCGGTGGATCGACCGGCACAGGCGATCGATGCGACGGCCCACCTGACATCGTGGTTTCCGGTCTTTCCTATGCATGGCCTCGGTCCGAGAGAACCGCCTTTGCAGGGCTTTCCTTTCGCGTCCGAGCCGGAACGGTTTTCGCCATTGTCGGCCCCAACGGAAGTGGGAAGAGCACACTCCTTGGGCTGATCCTCGGGATCCTCAAGCCCGCTTCCGGGATCGTGCAGGTCGCGGGGCTGCCTGCGCGCGAGTATCTACAGACCAACGCGCCAGTGGGATTTGTCGGAGACGATCCTTGCCTCATCGGCGGCACTGTCAGGGACAATCTCCGATACGGTCTGTGCTCGACCGTCGACGACGCAGACTTGACGGGGGTACTCGAGACGGTCGGGCTCGGCGACAGAACCGGCACCGCCGGCCGATTCCTGGATTGCACGCTCGATGAGAATGGCGGCGGACTCTCGCTCGGCCAGCGCCAGCGCCTAGCCCTGGCTCGTGCGTTCATTCGCAAGCCGGTTCTTCTCGTGCTCGATGAAGCCACATCCTCTGTGGACGCCGAGACCGAAGCAGATCTGGCCACGATCATTGCGGGGCTCAAGACCCGCTGCACCGTTCTCATCGCATCGCACCGCCCGGGAATTCTCTCAGCCGCGGACGAGTTCCTGAACATGAACGGTCTCGTGGCCTCAGACCCGCCTCTGCCAGCCGCCGCCAGCCGTGAGGTCCAATGATCAGGGGGATCAAGTACGTGTCGCTTTTCGGGGCGATAGGACAATTCACAGCCGCAAAACGCTATGTTCTCGGACTGGAGAACTGCGGGATACCGGTGACGTGGACCCCTATGATATGGCACACTTCGCCGACATCGCCTCTACGGCCATACGAGGGGACCGCCGTCGGAGACCCTGATCTCGACAGATTCTGCAACCGCTCGATCGACTACGACACTGTGATCGTCCACACGTCACCGGCGCTTTTCCCCTACTGGGCCGAGCACGAAACCGGCAGGCGGATCATCGGCTATGTGGTGTGGGAGACCGACCGTCTGCCGCGACAGTGGCCGGGACTTCTGAGTTGCCTCAAGCGGATCCTGGTTCCAAGTCGATGGAACAGGGATGTGTGCAAGACGGCGGGGGTCACGACACCCATCTCGGTAGTCCCGCATATCTGCGATTCCTCGCTCCGCGACGGAAGCGTTCGAGAGAACCAGTCGCAAGAGGGGCCGTGTTCGTTCTACGCGATCGAAACCTGGAGCGCCCGGAAGGCCCTCGACAAGTGCGTCCAGTGCTATTTGGAAGCTTTCACGAGCGACGAGTCGACCGTGCTTGTCGTCAAGACCGGCCGGCATGTGTACCGGCAACTGGTCCCGGCCCGCCTCGCGCCCTTCCGCCGCGCCTATGGACACGTGCGCACCTTCCTCGGCCTGCCGAGCTGGATGAGCTTCCAGACAACACCCGCGGCTCGTGTGAACGCAATCTGCCGCCGGGCCGCGCGCCCGCCGCTGGTGCGGGTGATCACCGCCGATCTCGACGAGGAAGGAATCCGGGGTCTTCATCGGGAGGGGGACTGCTACCTGAGCCTGACTCGCGCCGAGGCGTGGGGGCTTGGGGCGTTCGACGCCGCGGCGGCGGGCAAGCCGGTCATCATGACGGGCTTTGGTGGCCAGCTCGACTTCCTGCCGCCCGACCTTGCATACCTCGTGAACTACCGGCTGGTCTCAGTAAGGGACGATCACGATCTGCAGAACTTCAGGGCCGATCAACGCTGGGCCGATGCGGATCCTACCCATGCTTCGAAGCTCCTGCGCTACGTCTTCGAACACCGCGAGGAAGCTCGAGCGAGAGGCGAGGAGCTCGGCAGATACGTGCGACAAACCTTCAGCGAGAGCCGCGTCATTGCGGAGATGTTGGACGCCATCGATTGAAGCCGATTTGAGCGGAGAGATGATCCCCAATCAGTTCCATTTCGTCTTCGGCCTCCGCCGGCAGACTGAACCGTTCCATCTCTGCCACTATCTCTGCATCGAGTCCTGCTACCAGGTGAATCGCCCCGATCGGATCTTCCTCTACTATCGACATGAGCCCTACGGCCCGTATTGGGAACTGGCGAAACGGAGGTTGACACTCGTCCGCGTCGCACTGCCGCGGTTCATCTGGAAGTTCCGCTACACCGGGCCGAATCGGGCGTGCCGGCCCTATCGCTACGCGCACCACTCGGATTACATACGCCTGGAGCGGCTCTTCGAGTCGGGAGGCGTGTATGCGGACATTGACACCATCTTCGTGCAGAAGCTCCCTGCGGCACTTTTCGGGGAATCGTTCGTGCTGGGGCGGGAGGGAGACATCGTGTGCCAGGCGACGGGACGCCGGCAGCCGTCGCTCTGCAACGCTCTGATAATGAGCACGCCGAAGGCCGCCTTCGGCCGCCTGTGGCTGGACGCATTCCGCGACGCCTTCGATGGTTCGTGGTCCCGTCACTCCACGCTCCTGCCTCAGGATCTCAGCGAGAGATCCCCGCATCTCCTCCACATCGAACCTTCGCACAGCTTCTACAAGCACATGTGGACGCGGGAAGGTATCCGGACGCTGCTCCAAGGCTACGACCCGGATTTCGAAGGTGTCTACAGCATGCACCTGTGGAGCCATCTGTGGTGGTCCAAAGCACGGCGGGATTTCTCGGATTTCCACGCGGGTCTGCTGACCAAGGACTACATCGCGAAGGTCGACACCACCTACAACGTAGTCGCTCGCGCATTTCTTCCCGCCGATGGCCCGGAACGGCTCGGAAGCGCATGGTTGCGAAGATTGATCGGGTGGTCCGGCCTTCGATGAGGATTCTCAGCAGGCTCGGGCGTACGGCCGCGGCTCGCGGCGACGGGACGCTGATTCTCTTTCACAACACCATGTGGGGTTCGTCCCCCCTTGGGCGGTCCTTGGCGGGCCCAGCCACCCGCATCGTCACATCCGACCGGCGACACCAGCTGGCAGCCGATGCCGTTGTGTTCCACATCCCCACGTTGCGGCGCCTTCCGCGTCACAAGCCTGCGGGTCAGATCTGGGTGGCCTGGTCCCTGGAGTCCGAGGTTAACTACCCGCAATTGCGGGACCCGTCCTTCACGCGGCATTTCGATCTGACGGCGACGTACCGTCGCGATTCGGATGTACCTCTGTCGTACGTTTCGTACTACAGCGATTCCCGCAGCCTCGCGCGCGCTCTTGTCCAGCCACCGGCCCGAAAGTCGCCGGATCGCACCGCCGTGAGTCTCATCTCCAGCCGTATTGATAGGAGTGGACGGCTGGAGTACGCGGACGAACTGATGCGGTTTTTGGATGTGCATTCCTTCGGTCGCTTCCGGCGAAACCGGCGGCTGATCGATGATCGTGGGCGTCCCAGCAAGCTCGATCTGATCGCCGGCTACAAGTTCACCCTCGCCTTCGAGAATGCGATTGATCGCGATTACGTCACGGAGAAATTCTTCGATCCTCTGGTCGCCGGCTCCGTTCCCGTATACATGGGTGCACCGAACGTGGAGGACTTCGCTCCGGGGGATTGCTGCTACATATCCACAAGGAACTTCGGCGAGCCCAGAGACCTCGCCACTTTCTTGCGCGACCTGGGCCGTGACGACATCGCATACCGTTCCTACATGGACTGGAAACGGCTTCCCCTCCGTCCTGCCTTCGAAGCTTTCCTGGAATCTCAGAGCCTCCCCTTCCTGGACCGCCTGTTTGACAAGGTGGAGGCACTCCGCCGCGCCGCAGGCTGAAACCTCGTTCGGGCTCGGCAGGCACCGCTCAGACGCCGCGGCAAAGTGTTGTGCCGGAGGGGACTCCGTCCAGGCCTCTCCACCAGGCCTCCCCTTGACATCGCCGGGAGCTCCGAAAGGAATGACGCCCTCATGCGTTACAGTACGGTCAACTGGGCCATTCTGATACTGCTCTCGGCGACGGTGGCGTGCCGGAGCAATCGGACCGTCGCGCTGGACCTGACCCGCCTCCAGGACCAGTCAGAGCTTCTGGCGGACACGCGTCGTATCGACTTCGGTTTCGAACGCGACCGCGCGTTCTGGGGGGGATTCCTGGTCTGGCGATGAGAAGGACCCATCGGGACGGACGTTTGTGCGGGCGGTCTCGACCACCGCCTCGCTGAGATTCGAGGCGCTGCGATCCCGGGACCTGCTCGCCAATCTGAACCGCAGGCCCTTCGTTAGAAACGACGTGACGCAGACCTTAGCCGCGTCGCTGAACGGCCAGTCCGTTGGCAAGCCGATCTCGTTGATCCCCGAATTCTCGAGCTACCAGGTTTTCCTCCCATCGCGCCTCGTCGTCCCCGGCGTGAACACGATCGGATTCACATTCGCCTATGCAGGGGAGAAAGAGATGGTGTCGCGGCGGAGGTCTAGAAGGGCCGAGGCCGCCGGGGAGACGGCGCTGGATTCCCGGCCGCTCGCCGTCTGCTTCGACTATGTCGGGCTCAACCCGTACGACGAGGGCGAAAGGGGCGGTCCCAGCGGAGCGCTCAGGCGCAGCCCTCCTTGTCTGCTCTGAAGCTCGCCGCCTCCGACGTAGTCGCGCAGCCGGTGGGAACGATCAGAACGTACTTCCTTCGCTTGCCGGCGCTGGAGCGCGAGCCGAGGCTGGAACTGGAGTGCGCCGTGCCGCGCGAGTTCACAGGCAAGTCGGTCGAGTTCAAGATCGAGGTCGAGCCGGACAGCGGCTCGCGCCGCACGATTCTGGATCGGTGGTTACCGCCCGGGCGGGTCCAGATCGATCCGGTGGATCTCTCAGCCGATGCCGGCCAGTTCGTGAGGCTGAGCTTCGGCGGGGGCGGCACGGCTCCATCGGGGCTCCAGGTGAAGCCGCGGATCACGGTGGCAGGCGAGAAACCGAAGCCGGAGGACCCACGCATCGAAGCCGGCCGGCAGGCCCTGGCGCGCAGCAACCTTCTAATTATCCTGCTGGACGCGGCGCCCGTCGACCACTTCGGATCGTACGGCTATCCCCTGGACACCACTCCCACGATCGATCGCATCGCGCGGGACGGCGTCCGCTTCACCAACGCATACTGCAACGCTGTGTACACGATGGCATCGACAGGCTCGCTCATGACCGGCCAGTTCCCCGACGCGCACCGGGTGCTCTACAGCAAGAACCGGCTGCCCAGAGAGGCGCATACCCTGGCGGAGATGCTGGCGGCCAAGGGCATGAAGACCGCAGCCTTCTTGGCTAATTCCAACGCAGGTGCCCTTCGCGGATAACAAGAACAGGCGCCAGCCTCTTTTTCTGTATTTGCACTTCCGCGAACCGCACTTCGGCGGCTATCCTCCAAAGGAGTTTCTCGACAAGTTCGACCCCCTTCTCTGCGAATGTGGAGGCACCCTCAAATTGATCGACGTCATCGAAGCTCGCACACAATCTGACGTCGTCGGCGAAATCTTGAAACACATCAACTTCGTTTTCGAAGCGCTCCCGCCTCCGCCGCCCCATCCCGATCCGGGCGGAGCTCAAGACGACGGCTCCCTACCCGACGCCTACTGCTTCTGATCGGCCTCCGCCGGCCGTCAGCGCAAGACCTCTCTTTTCCCGCGGCCAGTCTTGACAACTCCCGCCTAGAATCCTATCTTCAACACGTGTTCCAGGCTCAGTTCGCCGAGAACTTCGGCTTCGGGCCCCGCTCCGCCATCCCCGGAGATGGCGGAGCGGGGCCCGGAGGGGCGGGGACGGCTCATTCTTACTACGCGGGTGGTATTTCGGGTATTGGATCGGAAAAGCAAATCCCTATAGCCAGTGCGGGAGCTCCGGACGCCCATACTGCTCGGCAACGCCGAGGGGACCGTGTCGCCAGCTTTCGTTTTGCTACCGCCGGCAGTTCGGCGCGGAGCGGCTCCTGCTTAGGACTCTCGTCGAGCGGATGCAGATGGACTCCCGCCCAGGCAGCTCACCTAGTTACGAATGGACGCGGTTTTGGTATCTTGCGGCCCTCGCAGTATTCGGAGGAGGATGGCTGATTCTCGTGGGACTGTCCGTTGATCGAGACAGCAGACAGTCCATCGGAGCCATTTTTGCGATCCTCGGAATCTGGAATATCTTGCTCCACAGGAAGTTTGGCCGCGATATCTATCGTAGGGGAATTCGATCAAAGGTCGACTTCATTTCCACATTTTGGCAGGGCGTTGGCGAACAAGGGTCACAAGAGTTCGATCTGATGTTGGGAATAATGCTCTCACTGACCGGCGTACTGCTGCTTCTTGCTACACAGGCACCTTGGATTCAACGTTTCGCAGGGTTCTAGAGGTAATTGGAGGTCGATGATACCTCACCGGTCGTGCCGAGAATCCTGCGTCGCTCGTCAAACGTTGCACCAACACGTCGGACAGGATGGAGCCCGAAGGGAGAATAGGCGCAGGTTTCTAAGGGGCACGACACCATGACAATCTTCCACGTGCTAGTCATGTGCGGATTGGTGTTCGGGGCTCTCCTAGGGTATCGAGTTGGAGTGCACGCCGGTGTTGTGATCGGAGGGATTACTGGAGTCTTCGGAGCGCTATTGGGCGTGATTCTCGCGAGGATACCACTCCTGCTCACACTCCGTTGGATCAAGCGAGCGTTTCAGTCCAAGAGCTCCAAGGAGTTGAGAGCCATGTTGGGCAACCCGCTGGCTCTGGGTCCCAACGCAATACTTCTCGAGCTCAGGTCCCGGGGAGAAGACATCTCGCAAGACCTACCAACCGTGATGCAAATGCTCGTCAGTCCGTCTCAGCTACGTCGCCGTCAGGGGTGGTACGCACTAGCCTCGGCGTTTCCGGAACTTGCTCGTCAATCGAAGGATTATCGGGACGGAGATACCCCTCAGGAGTGCGCGGAGAAGATCAAGAGGGTAAGCGGACAAGTGTCGGCTCCGGGAAACGGAAGATCGACCAGCGCCGAGGGCCTCTCAACTTCCGATCAATAGGACAACCACTGAGGACGAGATGAAGGTATGGGACATCCGCGATAAGCAGGGGCGTCTCATCGGTCGACATCGGTTGGCGAAGTTCATAGCCAAGATACCTGGCGTCGGGATCATCAGGAAGCAACAACCTTTTCAGTTCCTGTCGGAGGACGAGTTCTGCGAATTCGAGATCGATCGTCAACGATTTATCGTCTGGGAGCCATGGGGAGACAGCAATCGGTACTGGGTGGGTCCCAAGCCTCCTGAATGGTGTCCTCAAACTGAGTTCCTACGACAACGCTTTGCTCAACAGAGCGCATGGTGGTTGTAGGGCTCAACCGAGGACAGGAGGGACGTGGATTGTCACAGGGCTGATCATGATTGAGGGGCCTTCGCCGCTCCCGAAGACATGGCCACGTTCGCTCTCGTGAACAGAGCCGGATTGGAAACAGCGTGTTGTGGTGTGAACTGAAACAGATATGACGGTGGGTTGGGTGTTGGGCGCTGGCAGCCTACCGGTGAGCAAGACCGGGCACGCGGTGCCGAGCGGTGTGACGGGCCTGTCGGTGTGGCGGTGTTATCCGGTTGGTTTTCGAAGGGACGGCCCTTTGATGTGGATTGTGTGGCACTGGTGGCGGAGTCGGCTGAGAAGGGCATCGACCATGGAGCGATTACCGAGGAAGTTGGGCCATTCCTCATATTCGAGATTCGAGGTGACGATCGTAGAGAACCGCCGGTAACGCTCTTCCATCAGCTTGAAGAAGATATTGGATTGTTCGGGCTTAGGATTGAGGTAGCCCAGCTCATCGATGTGCAGGATCGGGAGACGAGCAAGCCGGTTGAGGAGCCGACGTGTGGAGCGATCGGCAAGCGAGGCGTACATTTCGTCGAAGAGATCCTGCGCTCGAATGAAGAGGCCGCGGTAGCCGTTTTGCAGAGCCTTCAACAGGAGCCCTGAGGCGAGTCCGGTCTTTCCGACGCCCGTGGGCCCGATGAAGACGATGTTCTCGGCCCGCGGGATGAACTCGAGCTCCGCCAAGCTCATGATCTCTCGTCGGTTGACGCCGGGCTGGGAGCTTGAAGGGGAAGGACTCGATGGTCCACTGCTCCGGCAAACGTGCCTGTTTGATCCGCCAGGCGAGAGCCGTCTCCTGACGATTGTGCCACTGAGCGCGCAGGAGTCGCAGAAGGAACTCGGCGTATGAGGAGTCCTCTTTCTGCGCCTTCGCGATCTCCTGGGGCAACATCTCGGCCATGCGTTTGAGGCGAAGGTTCTTTGCGAGTTGTTCGAGCTCTTCATTCATCATCGTGGTATGTCCTCTGATACCGGGTCGTCTCCAAGAAGGAAGTAGTCGCGGCGGATGTTGCGGAGGATCACCGTCTCCAGCCGATCCATGTCATAGAGTCCGGATCGGGAGGCCGCAGCGATGGCCTCAAGAAGCGGTGCTCTCGGGTACTCACGCACCATACGCAGGAGTTGCCGCAGGGAGAGAGTTTGTTGAAGGGATCCACCTCTTCTCATTGCCGCCAAGTAGTCAGAGAGCTCCGGAGCACGGCGAAGGATCTCCTCTTCCTCGGCGATTGCGTGACGGTGATCTTTGGATTGGCCCCGAGGTGGCCGGTGTGATGCCTCCACGACCTGCGCCCGCTTCGGATCGATTTCGCGTTGGTGGGAGGCCACTTCCCGCGGGCCCTCGTAGACGGTGACCCGATCCTTGCTCACGCGTACTTCGACTCGGCGGCCGATCAGTCGAGCCGGAACCGAGTATCGATTTGTCTGGCTTGAGATGAAGCCGTCGACATCGACGATGCGTGAATGAATCTCATAGGGATCGGGTATCCACGCGGGGAGCGGTATCAACCGTGCCTGTTCCACTGCGAAGAGCTCCCGCGGGCGTGCTCGCAAGTGTCGCTTGAAGGATCCGTTGACCCTGTCACACCACTCGCGGGCATGGCGATTGGCATCCGTCCAGTCGGCGAAGCTGCGTCCGGCAAGAAAGTTGTTTTCGATGTAGCCGAAGGGCCTTTCCACGCGTGCCGACCGATTGGCATCACCCTTCTCATGCGCGCGGAACTCGAAGCTGAATCGGTGGGCGAAGGCTTCCATCTCGGGGACTGGCACCATGTCGGCCCCGGTGCCTTTGAGAACCACGACATGAGTGTTGTCGATCATACAGCGGCGGCAACTTCCTCCGAAGTACCTCAAGGCGTCAGTCAGGAAGAGCTTGCAATCGAACCGTCGGAAGGTCGGGTAGAACTGGAAGAAGAGCATTCGCGAGTAACAGAGGACGAGGCTTGCTGTCTGCACGCGCCGCAGACAGTCGCCAATTCTCGCCTCGTGCGGCGAGGTGTCATGCTGCATTTCTTCTCCCGGCGCGAAGTCGTAAGAGCCTGCCGGTGTCTTCTCGTGCGAAGAGAGACCGTGACGGCGACAGAAGCCGGTGAGAGCCTGGTAAGAGAAATCCGCGCCCGCCTTCTGCAGCTCCTCGTGCACACGCACCAAGTTTCCTTTGCAGACGGCGATCAGCTCCAGAATGTGATCACGATGCTCTTCGGCTCTCTCGGGCCGCACGAGTCTGGGCACCTCCGATGAACCACTCCCGATCACTTCACCAACCGCTCCTCTGGAGACTCCGAGCAGCTTCGCGATTCGTCGACGGCTCTGCCCGCGCTCAGAGAGCTGCAGGATCGTGAGCCGCAACTCCTGATCCAACACTGAGGATCTCCTTCGGAATTCTTCGAGAGAGTCGATCCATTTCCACTCGGACTCGTTGGAAGGTCTGGCGAATCTCGTCCTGATCACACGCTGGCAGTGGCGGTCCTTCCTGCAACTTGCCTTCGGCACGTCGAGCGACCAGGACCAGGATGTCCAGGTCGCGAAGCAGAGAAACGATCAACGCCTCAGAATGTTTCAGGTCCAGATCGCCCTGGCTCCGGAGAAAGAGGAGCGGTTCAGAGACGATGCGCGCGCGCCCTTCTGATGTGCTTCCTCGCCACGCTGCATAGAGAGCCTCCACTTGGCGGCTGCTTACCCCCTTCCCGGCGATCCGTTGGGCCAGGAGCCGGCTCTGCATCCGGTTGGCGCGCGCCAAAGGGACGAAGTATTTCATCGCGGCGTAGGCAACGATCTCGCCGTTGCGCACTCGCTCCTGGATCTCTTCGGGAAGCTCCTTGACCAGTGCCAGTCGACGGCTCACCCAACTCACGCTCCGATCAAAGCGCCGCGCCAGCTCCTCAAGCGAGAGCGCGAAGCGTCCAACCATCTCGCGCAGCAGCCATCCCTGTTCAAGGGCTGTCTCCGAGGTCCGAGTGCGCATGAATCGATCCAGAAGAAGCGCATCGGACTCACTCAGGTCCCAGTGTATCGCGGCCACCGTGTCGTGACGAAGCTGCCGGAGACCTCGAACCCTCTTGTAACCGTCGACGACCGTGAAGCGCGCTGGGTCGGAAGCGGCGACGACCACGATCGGCATCAGTTGACCCGATTGGGCGAGCGATGCCAAAAGGCGCTTCTCAACTCCCGGCCGCCTCACCCGCAACCCCTCGTATCGAAGATCCAGTTGTTGGAACTCGAGATCCATAGCACCCTTCATTTACGGACGCAGAGGAAGGGCGATTAGGTTGGGCTTATCAACGCCTGAGAGGTCTGGCTCCACGTCTCCCCCGTGTCGCTGGCACCCGAGTGAGCCGCCCGTCGCGAACTTCACCCCGGCACGCACGCCCACAGAAGTCGCAGCTAACCATTCCATCAGACCCTTGGCCTTCCCCAGTCCCCCTTTCCCCCGCGCCCTCGCTCTCATGTGAAATCGAGTTTGCGCCTGTGCCGGCGCTAAGAGAAGACTGGTGCGTCACTTTCTTTCGATCGCGATATCGCTGCTGGCGCGCTGCATGGTTGAACCGCCCGCCTCTGGTAGCCTGATAACGCTTCCCAGCTTCGCGCCGATGCTCGCGTCGGCTCCTCACGGCACAGAATCGGCCACAGTACTTGTTGCCGTGATCGCAGTACGTGCAGATGTGCACGACCCTCTTACATCGTCGGCACTCGTACCGGCGGTAACTGTTCTCGGGCACTCCCCCTCGCCGCTGCGAGGGGCTTTACAAAGCCGCCGAGAAACGCCATGCTCCCTGTCGGCGACCGTCGCGTGCCAACACGACGGGACACCAGGAGGTCCGGTGGCTGTGGTGCCTTTGGCCGGACCTCCGCCCCTCTTCGCGGTGGGTCTGCTATCTCACACTCTCAAGGCTCAGCACAACCACACGCACCGCTGGCCCCCACAACTTCCTCGAGACGAGCTCTATCCCTGCTCGACCTTCAGAGTGGCCCCATTCCGCAGAGCACACCCCGGCTATTCCTCGTGAGCGGCGAAGCTGGGAACTATCGCCTCTACAATGAACGCGCGCTTGATCGCCTGCGCTTCATCCGAGCTGCACAGATCAACGGATTCACGCTTGAGGACGTCGTCACACTGCCCGATTTCCGCGACGGCCGGACATCGCCTTGTCGTGAAGTTCAGACTCTCATCGAGGCGCGTCTAGCCGATCTGGAGCAGCCGGTCGAACAGATGCGGCACGTCCAGGCCGTACTGAAATCGGCGTTGGCGGTCTGCCGCAAGGCCGAGCACAACGGCAGGTGCGCGGTGATGGATGACTTGAACCAGGCGTCTTCCGAGCGATCTCCCGGGGTCAGACGGCGGGCCCCGAAGAAAAGGTAGCGGCCCCCCTTGACCTTGCACCTGGGTTCAAGGTCTACATTCTAAGGAGACGGACGGATAGGCTGCCCGTCGCAACAGAGCAGGCGATTATGAGAAGGCTTGGCCATTGGGTAGTTCTTGCGGGAGTGCTCCTGGCTGGAGGCGTTTCCGCTGTCGAGTATTCAAAGTCACGTGCGGCCCGGCTGGATTGTCCCGGAAAGATCGTATGCCCGCTCACCGGAAATCTCGTGTGTCGCGATCGCTGCCCGATCAAGGTGGAACAGAAGAAAGGACAAGGGGCGCCAGCCTGCTGCCAGAAGGCGAACTGAGGGAGGAATATCTTGCAAGCTCTCTGTCCGGTCGCCAAAGTCGCAGGGAGACACGTGCCTCTGACAACGGTTCGCCACCTGGTCCGATCGGACCGCGGGGTCGTGATAGATGGGAGCCAATCGCTCTTCTGCGATCAACCCGACTGCGACGTGAAGAGGGGCGAGTGGAGTGGACGACTTGGATATTGGGAGGAACTGATGTTTGAGTCCGCGACGCCACGAACTGCGGTCAAGAACAACCACCTTTCTTGTGAGTGGAAAATTAGGGCTGGAAGTCTTTGTTCCAGGCCGAAGATGCCCCTCCGGGGGCTAACGGAACCTGCGAGGAGTAAGGAATTATGAAACGCGTGACTTTGCTCGTCAGCGCCCTCCTGGTATCAAGCATCATTGCAAGCGACGCGAAAGGAGCTGCCAGCGTTGTGCGCTTGTCCGAAGCAGCGGGAAAGCGCACCAGTGTGTTCGCGGTGCTCCTCCAGTGCCAAGCAGCTCCCGACATCGCTTGTGGCGGAGGTCTCAAGCCGGTTCTGCTCGATCTCGAGCGCGACCCGGCCATCGAGCAGGCCTGGGTGAACAAGAGCGGGACGGCATTGCTCATCATCGGCTCGGGAAGTTCCACGAGTGCTTCACGCGCGTTGGCCGTTCGGTCGGAAATCGGCAAAGCGAGAGAAGTCAAGGAGCTGACCGGCGATGCCCTCGGCAAAGTGATTGATGAATTCCGATCCGGCTCTGGCTGGTATCGTGGCCAAGATCTCGATGAACTGAGCCGGCAAGCGGCTAGCGAGGTCGCAACCAGGTTGGTCAGGCGCACAACGGAGAAAGTTTCATTGAGCGCGGCGAAAGCCGAGCAACTCGAAGCCGCTCTCTCGAATGCGCTGCAGACATCTTTCGTGAACGACCCTCGCGCTGATCCAACTGCAGATCTGCTGACGACCGGCAGCGCTCGTCTGGACGGAGCGGCCCTCGCAGCGTTCAAGCAAGCGGTGGCCCGTGGCATCTATCCGGAGACAGGCGAGGAATGACCGAAGATCACATCTTCTTCATGACGACGTAAGGACCGCTGCAAGCGCCTTCGTCACGCCATCGAGGCGCTCGTCCGGCGATCCCTCCATGCAGGTATTCACGCACGATCAAATTTCGCTGTCGATGAGAGCCGCAGCGGTCTGATTCAGCTCCGCCTTCACAGCCGCAATCTGAATCAGGATCTCGTCCGCGCAGCGATGATCCACGACCATCCGCCGGATACTGCGCACGTGACCCTCGATGCGCGCGAGGCGATCGGCGAGCCGTCTCTGCGCTTCCAGCGTCAGGTACTCGCGCGCTTTTCGAGGATCGGGCAACCATCCAATCAGCAACGCGCCACGAATTTCATATTCGTTACCTGTCACAAGGAGCTCGCCGCCTGAGTACTGCGGCTGTCATGATCCTCTTTTAGTGTCTAAGAAGTTGAGTGTTGACACGAAATGGCAAAACGTTCGAGTGGGTGAGATCCTCCGAACCCCTCTCAGGAAAGCAGGAAGGGAGGAATGCAGGAACGGAGCAGTCATCTCCGGAGCTCAGGGTGGCATCGA
>JACPPM010000188.1 GCA_016191015.1 Acidobacteriota bacterium
CTCAGGAAGGCAGGAAGTTAGGAAGGCAGGAAGGGGTCTGTTCGATGCCACCCTGAGCTCCGGAGATGACTGCTCCGTTCCTGCATTCCTCCCTTCCTGCTTTCCTGAGAGGGGGTTCGGAGGATCTCGCGCTCTCGAGAGGCTTGCCATTTCGTGTCAACACGCAACTTGTAAGAGACTAGGTTCCCTCATGGCTGCGCCTTGAATGAAGGGCTCGGCGTGCGCGCAACTGAAACGCTGAGTTGTGCCATACTGAGCCGGGGGGAAGGAGTGGAGATCGAAGAAGCTGGCGTGATCGTAGAGCGGCTCTACGCGGACGTCCGCCCGTACGAGATCTCCCACGACTCGAGGTCTCAGCTCGCGGACCGCGACGAGAGTTTCCGCTACGGTGAAATCGTCCCCACGGCTCTGAACGAGATGCTTCGGGAGTATCCCGCCGACGACACGCGAATCCTCTATGATCTGGGATCCGGGACAGGCCGGACCGTATTTCTGGCCGCGCTTCTGTTCGATTTCGCGAAGCTGGTCGGCGTCGAGCTGCTCGGTGGACTGCACCGGGCGGCGCAACGGAAGCTCGGCGAGTACGACGCGCAGATAAGGCCGGGCCTGCCACGGGCCAAACAGAAACTGATCATCGAATTCAGGAACGAGGACATCGGGGAGACGGACTTCTCAGAGGCGGATGTTGTTGTCGCACACGCAACATGCTTTCAGCCGCTTCTCATGGAGAGGCTTGCGCGCCAGGCCGAGCGACTCAAGCCGGGGTCGCGCATGATCCTCGTCGGGAAGAGCATCAGCTCGCCCATGTTCAGCCTGGAGAAGGTCGAGCCGCACGAAATGGACTGGGGCCGGACGCCGGTGTTCTTTCTCACGAAAATCAGCGGGCCGTGTGATTCAGAGGAGCTGCCATAGCCTGCGGATTCGACTGTCTACCTGCCATGGGATGAGGCCGCGATCCGATTCGACTGGGGGGTGAGGACCGGTTTCGAGATCTGCGTGGGCTGTGGGTGGGCGAGGTCGTCGAGCAGCCCGATCCACTCGACGGTGAGCGTGTAGGCGCCCTGGTCGGCTTCGACCTTGCCGCGCAGAACATAGGGCTTGACGTGAGAGAGCATGTGGCAGAAGCGGCGGTAGGCGTCAGGGAAGAATGTGGCTTCGTAGATGGCGGTCGTGTCTTCGAAGCTGACGAACTCCATGGGCTCACCATGTTTGGTGTGAACGAGCTTGGATGTGACGAGCCACCCGATCATCGTGACGCGGTGGCCGGTGTGTCGATGGATGTCGGCGGCGGGGACGTAGCGGAGACCGCGCAGGAGGTCGCGATGCAGATCCAGCGGGTGGCGGCTTGCCAGAAACCCGAGGGTCTCGATCTCATGCCGGAGCAACGCCTGTGGATCGTACTGCGAAGAGATCAGGCGGTGATCGGTGGTGTCCTGCATCCTTGCGGGTGAGACCTCCTCCTCCTCCTCGAAAAGTCCAGGCTGCCGAATCCTCGGCGCGTCGGTTGCCACAAGCTGATAAAGCCGCCACATCAACGCCGGACGAGTCAGGCCGAACAAATCGCAGCATCCGGCCTTGATGAGAATCTTCACGTCGGCGGGCGGGATGTGGATGCGCCGCATAAAGTCCTCGAAGCTGATGAACGGCCCGCCCTTGTGCCGCTCGGCCACGATCTGCTCGGCCGATGCAGCGTTAAGCGATTTGAGCTGCATGAGGCCTATTCTTATGTGGCCGCGCGGTCGAGTGACGGCGTGCGGCGAAGATGCTCTCATCTCGTCTACGTCGGCAGTGCACCCGGTGTACGCGATTTCGCTTTCATTGACGTCGGGCGGGAGGACGCGGAGTCCCATCCGGCGAGCTTCGCTGATGTAGGCGAAGGTCGAGTAGTAGCCGCCCTGGTTCGAGATCACGGCCGCGATGAGCTCGGCCGGGTAATGCACCCGCAGATAGGCGCTCTTGAAGCTCACCATCGCATAACTCGCGCTGTGCGGCTTGCAGAAGCTGTAGCCGCTGAACGAGAGGATCTGCTCCCAGATCTGACGCACGATTGCGCTCGGCACCCCGCGCTCCCGCGCCCCCTGGATGAACTGCTGGTAGTAGTCGCGGAGCTTCCGTTCGCGGTGCTTCTTGGTGAGGACCTTGCGGAGTTGATCGCCATCGTAGGCCGAAAACCCCGCCATCGCCATCGCGATCTGCGTGACCTGCTCCTGATAGATCATCACGCCGTAGGTCTCGTCGAGGACCGGTTTGAGCAGCGGGTGGATGTGCTCCCACTTTTCGCCGTGCATCCGCTTCACGAAATCCTGCGCGAACTGGTTGGCCGCGGGACGGATGATCGACGATGCCATCACGACGTGCTCGAATACATCTTTCGTGTCACAGCCCGGATAGCGATTGTCACCCCACATCTTCCTGAGCAGCAGGCGGGTGGCCGGCGATTCGATGTAGAAGCAACCCATCGTATCGCCCCGCCGGATCAGGTCGCATGTCGCCGCGTCATCGGCCGGGTGCATCCGCTCAAGGAAGTCCAAAGCCTCCATCCGCGCGTCCGCAACTTTAAACTTTGAACTTTTAACTTTAAACTTCATCACGGCTGCGACAGCGTCGCGAATGACGGCGAGGCTGCGGTTGCCGAGCAGGTCGATCTTGACGAGGCCGGCGTCTTCGGTCTGGTCCTTTTCCCATTGGATGACCTGCAATCCCTTCGGCGCGATCTCAACGGGCACGTACTTGCGGATGTCGTCGGGGACGACGACCACCCCGCCGCAGTGCAGCGAGATGTGGCGGAAGTGCCCGGCCAGATAGCGGGCCTCGTCGAGGATGTCCGGCCAGGGCGGCGGCAATTGGATATCCTTGAAGAGAGGGTGGCGGTGGATGGCGTCGAGCGGCGCGTCTTCGTACCAGAGGCGCGCCATGCGGCTCGTGATCCGCCCGATCTCCGCATCCGGCATCCCATACACCTTCGCCACCTCTCGGATCGCAGCCCGCGCCTGCAACGACGGATGATTCGCGACCATCGCACACCGCTGGGCGCCGAACTTTGCAAACACGTAGTCGATAATCCGGTCCCGCTCATCCCACGCGAAGTCCACGTCGATGTCAGGCGGATCGACTCGGCCCGGATTGAGGAAACGTTCGAAAAAGAGATTGTGCCGGATCGGGTCGACGTCGGTGATCCGCAGACAGTAGCTCACGATCGATGCCGCGCCGCTCCCCCGGCCGCACGTCAGGCTGCTCTCCTTGACAATGTCCTCGACCAGCAGAAAGTAGTGCACGAACCGCTTTTCCCGAATCACCGCCAGCTCATGCTCAATCCTCGCCACCACCACCGCCGGCGTCACCTCACCGTACCGCCGCCGCGCGCCATCGAACGTCATCTCCCGCAGCAGCCGGTAGGCCTGGTCGTCGTTGAGCGACCGGTAGGCCGGAAAAATCGTCTCGCGGAAATCCCAGTCGCGCTTGCAGGCGGAAGCGACCGCGATCGTGTTCTCGATGGCGTGCGGTGCGTGCGGGAAGAAAGAATTCATCTCGACGGGAGTGGTGAAGTAGTTCCGGTCGGTGCACACATCTTCGGGGCGGAGGCGGGAGAGGCGCGTGTTGAGCTGAATCGCGCGAAGAAGCTTGTGGAATCGGTGATCGTCGGAGGTGATGAAGCGGACGCGGTTGGTGGCGAGAGGCGGGATGCCCGTGCGCTTGCTCAGAGCGTAGGCCTGATGAGCGAGATGCCCCGGGGACATCTCGACGTAAAGATCATCGCTGCTCTCCCGCTTGAGCTTCAGCAGGACGGCATCGTCATCCGTGGCGACGATCAGACCGTCGCGCCATCGACGGATCGCATCAGCCAGATCGAACGATGGGTCACAGTGTCTTTCGGAAATAATGCGACAGAGATTCGAGTAGCCGGCGTTGGTCTTGACCAGAAGCAGTGCGCGCCGCCCGGCACTGCCGCCGGCACTGGTGCCACCACTCACCACCTCGCTCCCGACAATCGGCTCGATCCCCGCCTCACGCGCCGCCTGAATAAAGAAGACGATTCCATAGAGGCCGTTGGTGTCGGTGAGCGCCAGCGTCTTGTACCCCAGCTCCTCGGCCGCCCCCACCAGCTCGTGCGGCGTCGCCACACCCTCCATCTTCGAGTAGGAGGAATGGACGTTCAAATGAGTGAATGGGGACATGATCATGAAATTAAAAATTCAAAATTAAAAATTAAAAAATGAAGAGGCGTTGGGACAGACCGCGGTATTGTCATCGCTTGCGATCGAAATGTCAGCGCAACAGGATACCGTGGAAAGGCGAATGTCCACATCACAGTTACTTCTTGAGGCGTTTCTTCATGGCGACGATAATGGCGCCGAGAATGTGCCAATCTCGTCCGCCTCCCGCTGAAGCATCCGACACTGCTCATCCGAACATTCTCCGGACTCGTACAGGAGACGAAGCCAGTAGACGGTTTCTCGAGATTCTTTCAACGCGATCGAACACTTACTCAAAAAGTCGGCCTGACTTTGCCCGGCTTGTGCCTCCTGAACATTGGCTCCGATTGATGTTCCCGATCGCAGAGCCTGCTGACCCAATATCCGTAGCACCTCGGATTGCTTGTGCCACCGGCGATAGAAACGCACCATCTCCACGGCAAACCGAAACGTCCTCTCCTTTATATCTCTTTCTTTGTTCTCCGCTTCCATCCTCCCCTCCTCGTTTTTTAATTTTTAATTTTTAATTTGACCCATCTGCCGTCTTTCCACACAAAGTCGGCCCGCTCGACAAGCTGCTCCCGCCCAGGTCTGCCCCGCAGATATTTGTCTCCGGCACCGGCATATGAGATGACCGTGATTCCATCGCGATCCCGGAACATGTAAATCCGCTCTCCCCAGCCGTTCCGAAAGATGCCGTGCATGTGTCGCCGGTCCATTGCGCTCTCACTACCGATCGCGCCGATCTGTTCCATGTGCACGCGCGTGACGTTGGCCAGCACGCGGTCATGACACTCCAGCGCGTGTCGCGTCACGACCGGAAAAAACGGGACCGCCACAGCGACGATGACGGCCCAACCAATCCGGCGAACTGTGCTCCCCGCCCAAAGCCCCGGATGCGCGTACGGCGACATGGGACTCTTGACCTCGACCTGGGACCTTGGACTTTGCACTGTCATCATGCGCATAAGAGCCTCTTTTCTGCTGAGGGCGAATTGACGACCGGTTGCGGCAGCGATGCAGTCCAGCCGAACTGCAGTGCCTCGTGGCCGTGCTTGGCACGGATGCGGTCGAGCGCCTCGACGAGCCTGGTCTTGCGCCCTTCTTCGATTTCGGCGAGATCCAACGCGAGCTGTCCGGCGCTCTCGCCCGCGTGCCCGAACGAAACCTTCATGTGCCGAACACGCGTGCGTCGTTCGTTGACCCTGAAATAGAGCGCCTCGGCAGCCGGGTAGAGATAGAAGTCCCAGTAGGAGGAATGGGGGAGCCCCGCGCGGCGCGAAACTTCGACTCCGTCGGAGTATCTCACGGTGAACGTCACGTCGTTGGCCTTCTGCCCGATGGCGCGCATCCGCGCCGCAATCCGCTCGACCAGAGCGTAGAGATGCCCGAGGAGCACAGTGTCGTCGTTGGTGTCTTCAGCCAGCGTCATCTGATCTTCGCTCTCCGGCCGGCGCGCGGGAGGGCGGACGGGTTCGAGGTCCAGTCCGATCGCGCGCTGGCGGAGCACGATTGCGAACGTCCCGAAGACCATCCGCAGATGCGGCAGCGAGATGGCGGCTACGTCGCCGATGAGCTTCACGTTCAGCTCGTCGAAAAGCGTCTGCACGCGCATGGTGCCCACCCCCGGCAGCAGCCGGACACTCAACGGCGCCATGAACGGCGCCTCATTGCCCCGCTCGATATCAATGATCCCCCGCGGCGGCACCGTGCGCGCCGCAATCCGCGAGACCAGTTTGTTGGCGGCCACGCCGAGTGAGGCGCGGAGGGCAAGCCCGCTTTCCAGATCCTTTTCTATCCGCCAGGCAACATCCCGCGGCGGTCCGAACAGCCTCCGGCTACCACTCATGTCCATGTAGATGTGCCCCGGCCGGTGCGGCTCCCAGAGCGGCGTGTAGCGCGCGACAAGCTGCCCCAGCGCGCTCGACGCGCGATCATAGAGATCAGGATTCGGCGTGATGACCGTCAGTCCGCGGCAGGCCCGCATCGCCACCCCCAGCGACATCCCTTCCGCAAGCCCCTCGGCCCGCGCCTCCGACGATACCTCGATCAGCGTCGACCGCGCCGAATGCCCGTAGGCAATCGCCACCGGCCGCCCGCGCAGCGGCGGCGCAAGAACCCGCTCGACCGCAATGCGGAAGGACGTTACGTTGAGGAAGAGAATGTCGCGGGTGGTCATCTTACCTCACATACCTCACCAGCCCCACCAGAATCCCCTGCACCTCCACTTCACCCGGCTCGACCACGATCGGCGACATCGCTGCATTCGCCGGGCGCAACTCGACCTTTCCATCCGCGCGCAGGAAAAACTTCTTCACCGTTGCCGACTCGCGGTGGAGTAACGCAACAACCGTCTGTCCGGTCTCCGCCTTCGACTGCCTGCGTACCACGATGTAGTCCCCGTCGAGGATGCCGTCCTCGACCATCGAATCCCCCTTCACCTTCAGCACGAAGTTCTCCCCCTTCGCCGACATCGACGGCGGCACTTCGAACGTCTCCAACTGCTGGATCGCTTCGATCGGCTGCCCGGCGGCGACATACCCGACAAGCGGCACATCGTAGGGATTGGCTCCGATCACCTCGATCGCCCGCTTCTGATTCCACGCCATCCTGATATAACCGTGCTTCTCCAGGCGCTTCAGATAGTTCTGGATCGTTCCCAGGGATCGAAAACGAAAGTGCCGCGCAATCTCCTCCTGACTCGGGACAACCCCAGTAGATTGTTGAAAATCCACGATGAACTCGAGAACCTTCTTTTGTTTCGGGGTCAGACTTCTTCTCATGCTTTAAATATAGGCGTAAGTTATGCGTAAGTCAAGATGCCGCGACCGACTGAGATCGGAGTACGATTCGGCGTGGCGCGAGCCAGTCCTGTCATCCTGAGGGCGCCCCAGGCGCCCGAAGGATCTCATGCCATGCCGACGAGTCCTGTATGAGATGCTTCGTCATCCGCCTGCGGCGGATTCCTCAGGATGACTTCACGCGTGTACCGAGGGGACCGTACTCCGAATCCGATCACGCAGGAGGGGGGAGCGCCCCTTCGCTCCGCTCAGGGTTCCTCAGCGCGCACCTGAACGCCCCGCAGATATTTCTGGACCTCTCTGATCAGCGTCATGGCGTCGTATGGCTTCTGGATGAAGCCGGCGATGCCCTTGCCGCGGAATCGTCCCACAGCCTCGTGCTGGCTGTATCCGGACGTCAGGACAACCTGGGCGTCAGGGCGAATGGACTTGAGTGCTTCGAATACCTGTTCACCACCCATGCGAGGCATCGAGAGATCGAGAAGGACCAGCTTGATGTCGTGCGCCCGCTGCTGGTAAAGCTCGATTCCGGCTGCTCCCTCAGCAGCAGTGATGACTTCGTATCCCGACAGCGTGAGGATATCGGCGACGGCGCCGCGCACGAGCTCCTCGTCGTCGATAACCAGGATCAGGTCACCCTTCGGTATCTCGGCCGGTGTATCGCCAGGGATTGCCGGAGCCGCCTCAGCCCGGCTGACGGGCAGTACGACGATGAACGACGTTCCGGCACCCGGCTCACTCTCGACCAACAATCCTCCCTCGTGCCCCCGCACGATGCCAAGCACGGCGGCGAGACCCAGGCCCCGACCTGTGAACTTGGTGGTGAAGAACGGATCGAAGATTCGCGAGAGCGTATCACCGTCCATGCCGCATCCGTCGTCACGGACTTCGAGCTTGACGTGTGGACCGCACGACAACTTACAGCCCGTGTATTGCCACCAGCGACTCTCGTTCTCGTCTATCCGAACCACTCCGGTGCGGACGACGACGGTGCCCGGCTTCTGTCCGATGGCCTCAGCGGCATTCAGCACCAGGTTCATGACGAGCTGCTGCATCTGGCCGGGATCGCCGTCGACCGGCGGCAGAGGCTCGTCCAGCTCCATGCGCAACGTGACGGTCTTGGGAACAACGGACTCGAAGAGGCGCAGATTCTGGGTGATCAGGGAGTTCAAGCTGATGTCGCGCCTTTCAAAGCTCCCGCGTCCGGAATAGGCGAGCATCTGTCGGGTGAGCTCCGCGGCGCGCTCGGCCGCTTGTACTGCGCGTTCCACAGGCGCTCGAGCCGGGTGGTCGGCTGGGAGGTTCGCGAGAGCGAGGGAGGTTTGTCCGAGCATGGCGACAAGGAGATTGTTGAAGTCGTGGGCGACACCCCCTGCCAAGACGCCGAGGCTCTCCATTTTCTGCGCCTGCTGCACCTGGGCCTCGAGCCCCCGCCGCTCCTCTTCCGCCCTCCGACGGTCCGTGACATCGCGGACCACGGTGAGGTAGCCCTTGGGCTTCCCGCCGGCCTCTTTGAGGAGTATTGCATTCATCTCGACGGGGAATCGGCTGCCATCCTTGCGAAGCGCCGTGTAGGAATGATCTCTGGATCTTCCATCGGTCAGGATCGCCTCCCGATTCGCGAGCACACGATCCCGGTCCTCAGGCACGGTCAGCTCGATCACCCTCAACCCCTGCATCTCTTCCGGGCTTGCGAACCCGTGCATTTCCGCAATTCGCTGGTTGCAAACCACGATCTCGCCCTCGCTCCCGACCAGCGTGATTCCGTCAGGTGATGTCTCGACCAAACCCCGATACAGCTCCATGCTTTCTCGAAGCGCGATCTCAGCCCTCTTTCTTTCGGCGATGTCCTCGATGATTCCCAGAACTCGCCGCAGCCGCCCGTCGATCATGATCGGCTGGAAGATGTACCGGTAATGCCCGGTCTTCCCGCCCGTGGTGGAGGTGTAGTCACATTCGACAAACGATCTCTCCCCGCCGATTGCGCGCTTCAGGTGAGGGGTCAGCACGCGATCCTTTGCCCCTGTCAGCACGTTGAAACCGATGACCTTCTCCCGCGGCGCTCCAGCGTACTCGAGGAAAATCCGATTGCAGTCGACTACTGTCCCCTCCGGATCCAGCAGCCAGATCCCCAGAGGAGCTTGGTCGAACAGGTGCCTCAGCTCCACCTCACTCTCTCTCAACGCGTTCTCGATCCGCTTGTACTCGGTGATGTCCCGGTTGCTGACCCGTCTGCCGACGTACTCGCCACTGGGTGCGAACACCGGCCGACACGCGTGGCTGATCCACCGCATCATCCCGTCTCGCCTCAGAATCCGAAAATCAATCATCCGCGGCGCCTCGCCCCGCACCGGCGCCCGCACATGATCTGCGGCGAACGCCATGTCCTCCGGATGGATGATCCGGCAGAGAAGGTCGGCGTCATGCAGGAATTCATCCGGCGAGTACCCCGTCAAGCTCTCACAAACGGGCGAGACGTAGAGCAGCTTCCCGTCTCCGCCCAGCAGGTACTCCCAGTCGTACGTCGAATCCGCGACCGTTTTGTAGAGATCGAGCAGATCGCGCAGCTCCTGGCTGCGACTCCGATGCGCTTCCTCCCCATTGGTTCCCATCCGGGTGATCGTATCTCACATCGGTGAGCCAGAAAAGCGGCCCGGTGTCGACTCAGAAGCCTCTTCGGGCGCGGGAATCGGTAGGTCACACTGAGGTTTGAATGGCGGGAAGCCCGCTCCCTCACGGTCGCGGCTCTGATCGGCCTTGCGCATGGGCGATCGGGACCGCGAGCGTGACCGAGCGGCTTTCACTGTGACAAGCCCGTGCCGTGAGCCGCGCGCACCAGCCGCAGCGTC
This sequence comes from Acidobacteriota bacterium, assembly GCA_016191015.1. GTDB lineage: Bacteria > Acidobacteriota > CAIWXX01 > CAIWXX01 > CAIWXX01 > JACPPM01. The sequence goes on from JACPPM010000188.1 coordinate 9,844, forward strand.
AATCCTATCCCGGTCCTCCCGCCGCACCCAGCACCGGCAAGACCACGGCAAAGTCCTGGAAACCGCAGATTTCACAGATTGACTCGCAGATGTCGCCGATTGCTTCGCGCCGACCCCAGAGTGAGGAGCAAGTTGCTCGTCGGTTGAATGCTGGAAGAATCTGCGTAATCTGCGCGGAAATCTGCGCCATCTGCGGTTTCGCACGGAACGGCCTCGCCCGAATCGGCGCCTCGACTTTGCCGCAGCCCTGCTGCCCCCCGGGCACCCTTCCCACCGCGAGTACCCTTGGAGTATCATGTCGGCATCCGCAGCGTTGATGGCAGGAGGGCTAGTCAAGATGGCCAAAGGTCCGCGAGGCTTTTTCGCGTTTTTGCCCGGCATCGCTCTCTTCCCGGCGGCCCTCGCGGCGCAGGTCTCGCTGATGAGCCCTTCGCAGCCGGCCTCTCCGGCCCCCGGGATCACGATGCCCACGCCTACGAGCGGCGGCGCGGGCTTGTACCGCTTTCTCGAATATCTGTCCATCGATTCGCGCCTCCAACGACGCCAGATGGACTTGGCCGGCGGCGGCCAGGAGCTCTCACGGCAGCTCGAGGCCCTTGTCGAAATCCGGCGGCTTATGGATTCGTTCGATCGGACCTACGGGCGGGGTGCACTTGACGCGGGGTCGACGTCACGAAAGGCGGGGACTCTCCTGCGCTTCCTCGGGTACGGAGACCTTTCCGCTCGTACGATCAAAGCAGGGGGCGGTGACCGGGAGAAGGCTCGTCGGATCCTCCTGTCCCGGGCCGGGGTGGATCTCGACGAACTGGTGCAGCGGCTGAGGGCCGGACAGGACGTCGATCTGTCTCTTCCTTATTTCCAGGCCAAGCTGCCGCAGGCTCAAGTCGACTGGTTCAGAGAAGCCCTCCGCGACCCGCAGCTTACGAGCGATCGCCTGCTGGTCCGCTTCCTGAACGACGCGCGCGCCGGGATGCTCTACATGGTGCTCGCACGCATGGACGAGCCCACCGTGCATGCGCTGAGAACCCAGGTGGGTCTCCTGGTGGTGTATCAGGACGAGAGATTGCTGTGGGGGCTTTTCAATTTCGGCGAAGCGCTGCACGTTCGCACTGACGGCGATCCGACTTCGATTGTGCTGCCGGGGATGCCATCGGAACCAAACGCGCCGATCGGTTCGACACGGCTCTGCGCTCGGGTCTGGGCCGATCTCCTGGGATGCCCGGTGGAAGACATGGCCCGGGTCGTGCCCACGATCTTCAGAGACGGGCGGACTGCCTACTTCTACAGTGTCCTGGCGAAGCAGCCACGCCAGAAGCAGGTGGCCCTGCTCGGCCTCGCACTGCGCGAGCCGCAGGCCCTGCAATGCGCCCGACGCCTCTACGACGCCGTCCGCCTGCCGTTCGCCGACGCCTACGACGACCGTAGAATCGGGTGGCGACGATTGTGGGACTTCCAGGATCTCATCATGCACGCGCAGATCGACAGCAGCACGGGCCAGCTGGTCATGCCGGCGACGCCGATCGCCTGGCACATCGCTCTGAAGAGCACCGACCCGCTGGCAGACGAACCCGACGTCGAGGATCTTCGCCGGAAGGTGGCTGAGCTCACACGCGATCCCAAATGGGCTCACGCCGGGCCGATGGAAAGCCTGTTGGAGATAGCCGAGAGTCTCGAAGATGCACGCTCGGATGTCCTCGTGGCGCAAAGACGGAGTCCCGCGGAAAAGTTCGCCACGATCCAGGCCGTCTTCGCGGACCAGCGTGAGGTGCTCGGGAACATCTCGGTTCCGGCTCTCTACCGGAATTTCGACCGCCATGGCGATGCCTACCGACTCCTCCAAGGAATACCGCTCGGCGGGGGCCCGCTCGGCGGGGGCCCGCTCGGCGAGGGCGAACGCCGGGTCGTCCAATTCCTGCTCCAACTCCACCGCATCGATCACCTGGGCAACCGCGATCTGCGGAACGCGACGATTGAGCTCTTCGAGTGCTGCCTGCGGATGCTCCAGATCGCTGCACTCGACCATTCGCTCTCTGCCGGAGATCTAACAGCCCTGTTTGACCAGCTGATGTCGGTCGAGCCCGAGCAGGACGCTGGGCTGGGTTGGACAGTTTCGGAGTGGATAGATCGGTTCGTGCGATCCCTGGGCGCATCGGCTTCTGGCGATGCCCACTCGATTCTCGCGGGCGCGCTGGGCGGCGCCGGGCGCCCCGGCGCCGAGCGCCCCGGCGCCGCGCGCCCGGTCGATGTACCGATCTTGCGGCAGGGCGAGGGCACTTTCTACTACATCTTCGATCGGACACGGATCGCCTCCCGCGCCACCGCCAGTTTCCTCGCACAGCAGCACGTCAGCACGATCGATACCGTGCAGGCACTGTGGAAGGGGCTGCGAGGCGCCAGCGAGAGCGGGGACAGCTTTGCGGCGGGTGGGCTGAGCGTGGCGGCGCGAGCCGACGCAATAGAGCGGCATCTGCGGGAAGCCCGGGCAGCCGTCGATCTCCTGCGCCTGCCCGAGAGCGAGACTCTGCGCGCCCTGTCTCGCCAGAACGAGATCCCCGATGGCCCGCTCGGCGTGAGAGACTTCCGGAAATGGCATGCGACCGAGTGCAATGCGCAGATTCGAAGGGTCCTCGCGAGCATGGTGCGGCTGGCGGGATCACTACAGAAGATGGAGGAGGACTGGGCTGAAGGACGGGACCGCGTGGCGCGGGTGACGGGGCGGGGCGACGAGGCTGCGGCGGGGGCCGAGCTGCGTCGTGTCAGCGAACGCCTTCGGACCCAGGCCAACGAAGCACTGCCGGCTCTCAACAATTTCCTCGCTACGACGCTGGTCGGATATCTCTATGCCCGGGACCTGGACCCGCGCTATCCCACGAAATCGGGGCTCGTGATCGGGCACTGTTTCGAGCGGCCCGACAGGGAGGGGATCGATCAGGACAATCCATGGGCTGAGGGAAGGATCGTGGATCTGAGCTGGAGCAGCGGGCGATGCGTTCAGAAGGGCGCGATCGTGGGCGGTGTGGATCAGATCCCCTTCGCGATGCGCGGCTACCGGCTCGGGCGAATGCTGGACATGGATGCGGCTGCGAGTCAGGCCAACGCGCAGCTCGACGCTCAGTTCAGCGCCGTGCAGAGCCTGCCCGGCGCCGGGTGCTTGACCGATGAGGGAATGCGATTCGTGCAAGGATGTTTTGATCTCGGTGTCTCGGCCGTCAGCTCCACCGATCGCCCCACTCGCGATCTCGCGGACGGGGTCCTCCCGGAAATCGTGGGCCGCCGCCGCTTCGCTCTCTTGCAGGCATCGGCGGGCCCGAGCGGAGTTACCGAGCGGGACCTCACGCCGTCGGAGCTGTACTTTATCGGCCTACGGGTGCTTGACGAGGCCGGCCGCGGCTGGCGGCCGGGAACACCGTCTCCACAGCTCCCAACACTCATCCAACAGCGACAGGACTCGCGGATCCGTGAGGCGGCACGCCAGCTGATCGGAGTGCCCATGCGCCGCACCAACGGGTCTATCGGCCTTGTCGAAGACATCGTTGCGCCCTATGAGGAGTTCGAAGCGGACATGAGCGGGATGCGGATCGTCGAACGGATCAACCCGCGCGTGATGCTCTGCGTGACGCTGGCCCGGATGGATCTTCCCGCGCAGCTCATGCCTGCCATCCAACCGGCTCTCTACGATCGAATCCTCGATGGGACGCGACAGGCGCACATCAACGACTGGCTGTCGGTTGAAGAGACCGCGCGCCGAGTCACGACCGAAGCGACGATCAGGGAGATCCTGGAGGGCCTCACGAGGGGCAACGAGCCGATTCTGACGATGGATTGATCGGTGGCAGGGAGGCGACGGCGGCAGGGGATCCTTCGTCGCATGCCGCTGCGCGGCATGCGCCTCAGGATCGGATCAACAGGCGGAAGGGGAGTGTCCAGATGGTGAGAAGGGGAGTCGTTCTTCGTGTGGTCCTCACAATGCTGATCGTCCAGTGCGCTCATAGGTCCCTGACGGCACAGCAGGGGTTACGCGTGCGCATCGTGAGCCCGCAGAACGGCGAGATCGTGGCAGGGAAGACACCGATCAACGTGGAGGTGGACGGAGCGGTTGGCGATGTGAAGGCCAGCTTCTACATCGATGGACGGCTTGTGTTTGCCGATGCTACTGCCCCGTACGGATACGCGTGGGATGCCGGGCCGAAGCCGTCAGGCAAGATCATCAGGGTTGTGGCAACCGCCGCGGACGGCAGGACCGCGGAGGCTACGATTCGGACCGCGGGCATCGATAGCACTGAAGACGTCGAAGTCAAGCTGCGGCAGATTTCCGTGACAGTCCTGGACGGAAAAGGGGATTTCGTCAAGGATCTGGAGGAGTCGAATTTCCAGGTGTTCGAGGACGGCGCGCGAAAGGAGATCACGCACTTCTACAAAGGCGACGCTCCGCTTTCGCTGATCCTCATGCTCGACGTCAGCAAGAGCATGCTGACGGGGATGCGGATCGAGAAATCGAAGAAGGCGGCTATCGAGTTCCTCGAGTCGCTTCGCCCGAAGGACAACATCATGACGATCGCGTTCAACCATGGAGTGTATCCCCTCGGCGATTTCACGGTCGATCGGGCCAGTCTGGAGAGGTCGATTGCCGGCCTCGTCGCCGATGGCGGCACTTGCCTCTATGACACCCTCATCGCAACTGCGCGAAAGCTCAACGAACGGCACGGCCGGAAGGTGATCGTGGTCTTTTCGGACGGGCGCGATGAACACAGCACGGCGAACTTGGCCGATGCCACCGATGCGCTTATGCGCGGCGATTCCACGCTCTACGCCGTGGGCCTGGGTCTGCTGTCGCAGGAAAAGAACCAGCGCCAGATCCTGGAGGACTGGGCCAAGCAGAGCGGTGGGCGGGCTTTCTTCACGGATGATGTGGAGCAGGTACGCTCATTCTACGCGGCGATCTCCGAGGAGCTTCGCTGGCAGTATTCGATCGGCTTCCCGCCCTCCGCAAGCCAGCGGTCGTGGCACGAAGTGCGCGTCAACGTGACGGGCAGAAGCGGGCTTCGGGTTCGGGCGCGAACGGGATATCTGAGCGATTAGCGGCTATGCTCATTCGAGGCGCAGCCGTCGAATGAGCATAGTGTCTAAGAAGTTGAGTGTTGACACGAAATGGCAAGAAACCTGTTCACCGCAGAGACGCAGAGGTCGCGGAGAAAGATTCCCGCTCTGCGCTCTCCGCGCCTCTGCGGTGAAATGGCATACCCATGAA
>JACPPM010000192.1 GCA_016191015.1 Acidobacteriota bacterium
GCAGTCATCTCCGGAGCTCAGGGGGGCATCGAACAGACCCCTTCCTGCCTTCCTAACTTCCTGCTTTCCTGAGAGGAGTCCGGAGCGGCCAGACCGTGGGGCGCCGCCACCCTGTTTGGTTGCGGCTGGTCCGCGTTAGGAATTGCGATTTCAATGCGCGGGTCGCCGCCGCGTTTCTGGAGTACCTCCAGAGGTTCTGCGCCAGCGGCTGCTACAACCGAAACACTAGATGCCGGGGGGGTCCCCGAGGTCTATTTCGACGAGGCGCTGGAAGAGACCTTTCCGGGATTCGAGAGGTGCGAACCGAACCAGAGTCACAACGAGGTCCGGGTGCATCACTTGGGCTTGTGATGAAACAGCGTCAGCCCCCTCGCGATCACAAACTTCGTTCGAACCGACAGGTTGTCAGACCCGGCCGACCGTGAATCGCAAGCGTAGTCGTGGACATGGCGACCGCGTAGCCGGCAGCACGCAGGAAGGTGCTCTAACGGCGCTGGAACCCCTCCGCGTCACGGATCTCCTCAATCGTGAGTCCAGTCGCACTGGAGAGAGAGGCATCTGCTCCGATCTCAATGACATGTTTTTTCGGTCCGGTCGGGTCCGAGAATTCTCGGATGGCCTTGATCTCAAGGCCGGCAGCGACGAGTGTCAGAGCTACTAGTCGAACATCGTCTGGGTGGACTTGTCGTCCGCACCATACCGCGTTAGTTGGGACTTCCTGTACCCTACTTACGCCCCGCTCCAAGCGGAAGCCATGGTCGCTGAGCGCAGGCAGTACGATCGCCTCGTTCACGTCACGCTCGAACTCCTTCGGATAGTAACGCACCACGACGCTCCGCCGTCGTTCAAGTCCTTCCAATGCAAGCCGCTGGGCCATCACACGCGCATCGAGCCCCTGCGCAAGCACCGCGGGATCGGCGTTCGCCGGATCCTCGTGCCCGAGTCCCGCGAGCGCGAGCGGCCTGAGCCTTTCGATTTCCGCCCTCTTCTGCGCGAGCTTGCCGTCAAGGCTCTGAACCTGGGAACTCAGATTATCCCTTCGGGCCAACAGCTCTTGGGTCTCCGTACTCAGCGTTTCGATACGATCAGTAGCATAGACCAGTGAGAGTACAATGATGATGGCCCCGCCCGCCGTCACGAGTGCCGCGATGCGGGAGCCACGAGCCACCTTGGCGTTCCTGGTGCTTGTCATTCCTCATCCTCCGGCAGGGCATCCTCCTCCTGACCCACAAGGCGGAGAGCCTGGTCCCACATACGAAGCACGCGACTTATGGAGATCGTGATTAGGCCGCTGGATCCGAACAGGAGAGCAAGCGTGGGTGGGTCGGCTTGGTTGCGCATGACGAGGGTCACCGCCGCAGCAAGAAGCATTGCAAGCGCCAGACCGCTCACCACAAGGTACGTAGCTCGCTCCCATCGAAAAAGCTGCACGAGACGCTCCACCGCTTTCACCCGCTCCGTCATCGCGTCGTTCATTTCTGGCCTCCTCTCATGCGCTTGACCTCCTGAAGGTATCGCTCACCTCTCTGGACCGAAACGATCAGATCGACCCTGTTGGAGTGGACCCACATTCCCGATGCCGCTTGAGTTCCGTTGCTACATCTTCACGCGTCCGAGGGAGGGGCCCGTCTCACTGCGTCCGGTGAACGTGATTCCCAGCCCACCAGGATGACGGGGGCGTGACACGCGTGCCTGGGCGCTCCTCTTCGGGCACCTCCGCGGGGGCTTGCATATGGCGCAGGGCTTGTAGTGGTGACTCTTCGCCCACTCCAGTGTCACTCGCTTCTTCGAGCTGTTCAAGTACCGGCAACTTGCTCGATGGTACTTGGTGCCGCTCTTGGTGATGTAGACGTCGCAGGTTGCGAGCTCATTCGCGGCGATGGTCGATTCCGGGGCGCTCGGCGCTCCCACGAGAGACATTTCTTGGTTCGGCAGAGTCGGCATCTGCTGGCACGAAGGTGCGGAGAACAGGACGGCGAAAACGAACACGGCGGATGTCAACAGGAAGACGGTCCGGTGCCTGGGCATGGCGACCTCCTTGACTCTGAGCACGCCTTTCGGCCTGCAGAGGCTGACAGCAAAATCTCGGCAACGCGCCATGCGTCATCGAATTCCGCACATCCCCCTCTACACCAATAGTGGCGCCAGGAGGTGGAAATCTTGCAACCCGAATGAAAAGACCACTCCATTCGCCAACGGTGACAACGGAACGGAGCCACGTTGCGTTCCATCCGGGCCTGCGGATCGTAGGTATCTAGATGGTGGAGAACACAGTACGCAGGGCGGTCTCCGCGAGCACCTTTGGTCGCGGGAAGTCATTATCGTCGGGCCAGCGGACGAGCCGGATCATCCCGTCGGACAGCTCTATGCCCGTGATGTCGCCATCGGCGAAACAGCAACACCCCGTGTTGAAGTAGCAGGGCGAAGTCCTCGCCGCCGCTCCAGCATCGAATCCGGAAGCTGCGGCGGCCCACTCGCGCCTGGCGCGGAGGTCTGGGAGCGCTGTCTGATCCCCGCACTGCATGATCTGACTGTCGAGCTGCGCGACGAGTCCCAGGGAACCGAAGACGGGGTGGTGAGTGTGCCCGGCGATCAGGACGAGCTTGTCGTCGCGGTTGGCCACCGTGTTGTGGGCGACGGCCCAGTCGTACATGAGCTTGTCGTGCTTGGCTCGCAGCTCTAAATCCTTGGCGGGGGTGTTCCAGGAGTATCTGAACAACCGTTGCAGCGGCCTATTGACGTACCTCACGATGATCTTGCTCAACGCGGCCCACCTGTCGCTCGCAAGGGATCCCTGGTGTCCGTGAGTCATGAACATACGACCAACGCGCTTGCCATTCTCCACGAGAAATAGGTGCACACCCTCGCGAGCGCAGAACTCCGGTTTGAACATTGCGGCCAGGTGTTTGGTGACGTTGCCGGGGTATTTCCAGGCGTCGTCATGATTCCCGACACATCGCCAGTAGCAACCCTGGTCGTTGAACTGTGCTTCGAGCTTCAGCGTGTCGTGGTGGCGCCTTACGGGCTCTCCGGGCCAGCACTCCCAGAGCTCCTCGACATCGCCGAGGACAATCAGCCCATAGCCCTTCGCAAGGTAGTAGCCTAGAGCCGCGTTGTAAGCCTGCTTAGCGCTGTGGCCGGCGCGAATCACATTGAAGTCATCGGCACCGTCCCCCGCGCCACGATGGTGATCGGAGAAGACAACCAGCTTGAGCCTGTCAATCCCGATCGTTAGCTCCACGGCATTCTTGGTGTCGAATGCTCGGTCCAGTCCGTTGCTGATAGTGCTAGACATTGGGTCCTTGGTGTTTCTGTCTTTGAGAGTCCATCGCGTCCATCATAGGAACACGTCAAATGAGGAATCGATATCCCGGATCCAGGAACTGGTGGCGAATCAGGATTTCGTGGATGTCGTATGGATGGGTAGGCCGTTTTGTCAGGGCGTTCCGGAGCACTTGGAAGACGTGCCCAATCCCGGCGGCGTCGTCGATATCGATATCCGCAACACAGTCGTCACCGCGCATGAAGAACGTCAATTGAAGATTGCCGTAGTCGTCAGGTGTCTTGAAACTCCCAGCATCTGTGAAGCCTCTGAAATCCGAGGGAAGATGGTGCATAGTGCCGGAAACGGAGGTGAACAAACCATCGGCCACGCTGTTCTTGGTCTCCTCGCGCAGTTCCCTCGGAACGACCGCGAAGAATCGGTCACCTCTCAGTTCCTTCACTTCCAGGATGTAGTCAAGAACTGTCCTACCGTTGCTGAGGGGTGAAGCGCTGGCCTTCTGGACCACATTCAGGAAGCCCGCTCGGCGAAGGTCTCCCAGAGTCCCCGCCGCGTACAGATCCTCGCCAGAGAGATTGGGGAAGGAGAAGACTTCGCGGCTGTCGTCTAGAATTTTTCTGACACGAGCGGGCAGATCGCCGTATCCCGGGAAGACGACCCCCGAGACCTTCTTCGGATCGATCGGGAAGACGATCACGATATCCGTGCTTGGACCTGATTTCACGTCAACATATCGAGCGACCGGTAGATAGCTCGGTGGATCCACCTCCAACCGATGGAGTCCCATCGAGAGGCCCCTGATCTCCATGGTCTTTGTGGCCTTCGTGCTTCGAACAATCCTCCGGTCACTCAATGTCTGGTGCCGGAGCATGACATCGACACGTTCACTAATGGGATCGCCGTAGACATCCCTCAGGTCTAACCTTAGTACCCTATTGTTGCTCATCATTCCTTCTCCCGCGTATCCGTAGTTCGTCTGCCGCGAGCCTCTGATCAAAGCGGTGTACAAATTCACCTTGGTTACTGGGTCCTTCCTCTCTTCTTGATCCCTCCTCCGCCGACGTAGGCACTGCGTTCATGAACGAGACGTCGATGGTCCGATCTACTCGTCAATCCCAGACAGGGAGTAATCGACAAACATGTTCCCCGTGAAGTCAGCGACCTCGTCGCGCTTCCGTCCGCGATGCGGGGAGCGCTCAGGACTATCACGGGACGTGTAGAGCAGGCCGGCAACGTCGTGCTTTTTCTTCATGAGGTTACTGGCGAGGATCTCCACAACGGATTTCATGAGAGCGACTCCGCCGTGAATGCCGGGTTCCCGTGCATACACATCGGGAGCACGCCATGACGGGAGTCGTTGTTCGTGTATGGGCGGCGCGCGGCCTTCCGAGATCCGGCAAACGGCAGGGACATCCGGTTCTGAGATCTTGATCATGACCACCGCCTACTCCGACATCCCAGGTATCCCACCGAAGGCGCCAGATGCACGCTGGATTTTCCGGTGCCGTCTGAGCGTGGAGATCCTGTTGTAGATAGTGCCTTCGGGGACCCCGACTCTGTCGGCCACGGCCCTCAACGTTTGGCCTTCGACTAGCATCTCGCGGGCGAAATCAGCGCTGGAGCCGAAGATCTCGCAGAGGGCATCTGGGATCCTGTCGCAAGGCGGAAATTGCTGGGGCAACAATGCGACGCGGGGCATGCCAATGCCAAGCGCGGCACTCGCCCGACGCGAGCGCAGCCTGGACTGTCCAATCGACAATCGTTCGACTGTAGCCCGGATCCAAGCGGCAGGGCATTGGATCTGCTCGGCTTTGAGAACTGCAAGTGTGAAAGCGTCCTGCACAATATCCTCGGCGTCCGCCCAGCTAACCCGAAAGCGCCGACTCACCATGGCGACAAAGTACCTTCTGTATCGCCGATAGCAGTCGTCGAGCACATCAGTGGAACAGGGCTTTGACCCTTCGAGCGGGCGTCCGCGCGGATTGCGAATGGCATCGGAAGATCCCCGCGGGAGCACCAAGTCGTTTCTGGGGAGCGTGTCAACCATCAGGAGGCGTTCATTCATCCGGGTCCCGCTCGTCACTGTCTTTTTTCCACGATGATGGTCTTGCATCCCATATCCCTCTGTACTCCGACGCCGGCCTGAAGGTGACGGTGGTGTTCATGTTTGGTCCTTCCTCCCCGCACCCACCAATGTTCTCTTCACGGGCCTTTCTCAGCTCGCTGGTCCGACCCAGCCCTCCTCGAATTTCCGAAGGGGGCGCTGCCCGAACAATTTGTGCCCCGTCTCAACAGTGACCTGTATGTTCTCCGGGCCCTGGCTAGGATCCGACTCCTCGGGCCGGCAGGCGCGGGAGTTTCGCGCGTCGACCTGTACCTGATACGTCTCTTGCTGGTTGTACAGAACCAGTGTTTGGCTGAACAGGTCGCTGCCGCTGCAGACGACACAGCTGCCGCTAGGAAAGTTCGCGTTGGAGGGGAAACTAACTAGTACCTTCGTCAACTCCCTCTTGAATGGACCTCTCTGCTTCACCACAAGATCACGCATCTGTTCCCCCAAGCGCGTTCTTGGGGAGAGACGCTCAAGTGCATCGGCAAGGGCAGGGTCGTCGAGTGCGAACAGACCATGCTCCTTCGCCAGCAAGGCCTTGGCCTGAGTCTGTCCCTCCGGGTTCGCGAAAATCATACTCAACATCTCCTGCAGCCTGAGCTCGCGATTCTTGAATTGCATTTCCAACGAGGAGTCACCCACCTTCAACTTGAGCTGTCCAAGCAGGGCTTGCGACCGCGCAGCCCACCACAGGAACCCCAATGCGACAACGAGCGATGCGAGGATCGCGGTTGAACCCAGATATAGCTTCTCTTTGTTCTTGTTCATGGACGCCAACTCCATCCCTCTCCACGATGTTGGTCGCGGACATGCTCAGCCGCCTTCGGGTGACGTCGGGCCGTCGGGTCGAGGATTCGCAGTTGGAACCCCGTGTGGGATCGGGCGCCTGCCGGGGCCGTTGAGCACCTGGGTCAGTCGGATAGGTATCTGACCAATCGTCCCTTCGCTGTAGAAGGTGACAAGGAGATTGCCGTTCCGCTCCCATCCGTTCCCTGCCGAATCAGCGGGGTCCAGAACGGCGAAGTTGCGACGGTCGATGACGACGCCGCCAACACCGCTCATTCGAATGAGGCGGCCCTGGAAGTCGGGGGATCCGAGCTCAATCCAGTTTCCGCTGGTCGCCAGCTTGACGAGCCAGAGGGCGATACCTGTCGGCGGTGGAGAACCGATTCCTGACGCAGTAACCTGGTAGATACGACCGGGGTGACTGGACATGCTGGGGAGAGAGGCACGCAGCTCTCCGACCGCACCCACGTGAACATCTCCTGAAAGTACGGTGACCTGAGTCTCGGGATGACGGTCCTGATACACAAACAGGCGCTTCATGAGCCGGTGGCACTCGTGCGTATTGTTTGGCGCCGTCCAGGCATCACGGAGGTCGTCTTCGATGGGGACCTCGCCTGGGACAAGATCGAGGAGCTTGACCGAACCTGCCACTCTGGCGTGGACGATCGGGATGCTTGACACGACATAAAGGTGCTTTAGCGGCGGGGCATTCGCCAGCCAGTGAGCGAGGGCGGTCAGTTGAGCCTCTCCAAGCACCGTGCTCGCGTTCCACATCCTGTTGGTCCGTGTGTCGAGCAGAAGGATTCCCAGTTCCCCGTGGACAAACCCCGTCAGCGACGAAGAAGCCTCCAAAGGCTTCGTGCCATGGCTGGCCTGGAATTCCAGGAAAACGGCACGCGCCGCCTCGAAGAACGCACGCTCCGTGGGTTGGTCATCATCGTCATGGGACCCATACCCGTCATAGATGTCATGATCATCCCAGGTCATGATGTTCGGGACCGACGACAGCACCTCGGCAACATCCGGGTCGATCCACGTCATGAAGTACCATCGCCGATATTCGGACTTGAGGTTCTCGATCCGGGTGTTGCTTTGGGGCGACAGCCCTCGATTGCGCGGATCGCTATCGTGCCACTCCCATATTGGATCCGCGTAGATCTGGTCACCGCAGTGAATGACCAGATCCACCTTACCTTGCCGGATCTCCTGTCCCAGCGCCCGCCAGAGAGCGTTCCTCCTCGGGTCTTCAGGGGCATAGTTGAAAGCTCCGTTGCAGCTGACGAGCGCCACCCGCGGGGGTCGGTCTGTCGGAGGCAGACGCAGCCGACGGATCCCTTGAGACGGAAACGAGCCGGCAGGGGAAAGCATGCCAGGCCCCTCAGCGGTAGTGATAGCGTATTCCAGTTGGGCGCCGGGAGGGAGGTCCTTCAATTCAAACACGCCCAAGTGACAGGGGTTCTTCCATTCGAGCTGAACATCCTTGACACCACCCCGCTGACCGAACCGCCATTGCACGCGCGCGTGTATCTGGCGGTCACCTCCACCCTGGATGCAATAGAAGATCTTTGCACTGGCGACCGTGCAATGACCCACAACGACGATCTCTGCATCGCCCATGCCTACCTCCTCAGCCTTCCATTGTTCGCGGCGACCCGATTCAGAAAAGACCGGCCGGCATCACGTTGATCCCGTAGAGGACGCGGACGTCTTGCGGTCCGCCGCCGAATGCCCGATTGACCTCGAGGCCAAGAACGAACCGCCCGGCACTCATGTTGGGAATCTTCGGGAATGCAGAGAAGCGCACGACAAGCCTGTTGCGCGAATCGGTCTCGCTCGTGCCCTGCAGGCCTGCCAGGTTCTCGCTCCTCTGGTACAAAGTCTCGAAGACCAGCAGGTCGGCTACGTTTCGGGGATGATGAATCATGTCATCGGCCATCACAACGTCAGTCTCGCTGGCTTCTTCGTACTGCTTCAGCGTGAAGCGCGCACCGACCTCACCGGAGAAGAAGGCCCGCTTTCCGTCCGGTCTCGCCAGCGTGATGAAGGTCAAGTCATCGGTCTTTACGACCTTCTCCCCCTCGATGAACGCATCTATGATGCCTCTCACGACTGCGCCCATTTCCAGGAAGCTTCCTTGACCGTCCGCATCTCTTACAGCGGCGGCAAAGAGCTCACCACTTGCTGTGAAAGCACGCTGATAAGCGAGCCTGCTGCTCGCGTCCTTCGAGTCTAGTGTTCGGTGTGAGGGTTGGTCCCCATCCGTTCTCGTTTGATCGACGGCTACAGGCTTGTTCATGATGCCAGCGCGAACAACAACGTGCACGTCATACGAGAACCCTGGCTCGACCCGGTGTGTCGTCTCTAGGTGCATGAGCGCTTTCCTGGCGAGTGCGGGCTTCTCGGACATCGGCGGGGATTCGATGCCCGTTGAGTCCGGGAACAGGAACTTCGGTGCATCGCTCAACACTTTGTCACGGTCGAATCCTTGTCTGGGACTGAGGGGCTGCCAATCCAACTTGAACAGGAAATCAGCCTGCGTGCGGCCCAGGATGTCGCTCGGAACCTGAGACTCGCTGCTGGAGAGCCCGGTCGAGCCGTCCGCCTCTATCTCCCATCTCAACCCCCCGCGCTCTACCGAGATTCTCACGGTTGCCGTGGCCGTCGAAGTCTTATCAGTCGCCCCGTAGTGGATCTCGTCGGTGCCGACAAACCCGATATTCGGCTGATACCGATAGACCGCGCTTTTCCGCTCCGGTGACTCGGAGGCTTTCTGGATCTCACCGTGACTTGGCCCTCCAGTGATCTTGAACCTCACTTCCTTCGAATCCGCGTCCTCTGCCACGAGAATGATCGTGGTATACACGTTCCATTCCTCTCGAGCTCGCATCAGGGATCGGACCGAGAAGTCGCGCACTCGGGGTGCCATGTCTGCGTCCTGGGCACTGAGAGGCAGGGTTGCACCGGCGACCTGCCCAGCCAGAAGAAGCGTCACCACGCGGGCCCACCTCAACATGGACGTCTGCATTTCATCCTCCACTGCTTGATAAACCGTCCTCTGGGAACCGTCTCTCGAAATTCATTGACTGCGGAAAGCAGGAAAGCACGTTCCCCAACTCGCGTCACGGCTACAGGTCGTTGTTGTCGACTTGATAGAACAAGTATTTCTTTGCCCCTCCCTTCATCAGTTTCCGATAGAGGGCCAGGTGGTCCGTCTTGCCAGCGCAGGCGACTTCACCCAGGTGAAGGAAGAAAGCGTTCGAACTGCCGGCTGGTGTCAGCATCATCCCTATGCACTCTTAGTTTCGCCAGAACGGCATTCCTTCCACACTATTGCGGAATTTTTTTTGAAAAGGGACTCACCGCAGACAAACCTGGAAGCTTGAAGCGAAAGGACGAGTCCGGGCCGGTGGCGCGGGAGGTCGTTCTTGTGAGAAGTTGAAAATCGAAGACGGGCCCTTAGCCGGCGAGAAAGACCACGCCGACGGGACTTTCCGCCTCCCCACGAGTCCGACGAAGGACGCAGATGGGAAGCTCCGGAACATCAATACCTTGGCGCGGCACTGCAACCAACTCCGCTCGGCGATGATCCGGGCTCACCGCGAGCAGTGGCTTTAGCCCCAAGACCGGCAGCGCCCCGCCTGAAGGGCCTGCTCACGTACCCGCTCTGGGACCGTAGATGGCACGGACCGCGGCGCGAATGCGCGTATTCTCTTCCGCGGCTTGGTGGATGATGTTCGTGCCATCGTCCCGCGAACAGACGCCGGCGTAGAGTCCGGCGAAGGTAAAGAAGAGATTGATTGAGGTGGAGACCCTGTGCCATTGCAGCGGAGTCGCAGGATTGCTCGCGACTCTGACTTGGACGCTTTCCACCGGCCCACCGAGCGGTGGGAAGAGGTTCGCGTCTTGGTCATCGAGCAGCATTTCGATCCTCTGCCCGACTGCATTCGGATCGAGGGGTGCAACCAAACCGAAGGTGTAGTGAGGTGCAAACCAGGGATCGGAGCCATAGCCCGGAGCCGTGAAGACTGGATCGCATGCGGAGCTTGTGGTGCCGACACCCGCTTCCAGGTACGTCGTCTTTCCGTCTTTCCAGCGAATGATCTCGACTGGATCCAATCCCCACCATAGCTTCGACGTCGTGAAGGCCTTTTGGTTGCTGAGATGACGCCGGCGCAGCTTGCTCCAGTCAACATTGCACCGATCCTTGCCCGGCGTACCGAACTCCGAAGCCCACAGTCCGGCCATTTCGTAAAGGAAAGCGCGACCACAGTACGGCTCCGGGACACACGCATAGCTCGCCGGCGGCAGGGAAGGGTCCTTGAGAGCTCGCAGCAACAGGAGCGTGATCAGCTCACTGTTCCATTCTGTCCAGGTGGATGAGAGCGGCTCGCCGGAACTGTCGAAGCCATGGGTTAGCTCGTTCTTCCTATTGGTGAACGAGTCCCAGTCGATTGGATCCACGAGTCGGGCAAAGACGTCGTTCAGCCGGCTCTCCATTCCCAATCCATCGAGTGCCAACACGGCGGGCACGAGGGCGAGAGCCGTGTCGACCGAAGAATATTCCGCATCGGGATGCGGCCGACGGTCTTCGAGGAAGTGGGGCAACAGCTTGGAACGAGAGTGCCTCTTGATCTTCAGGAGCCGATTGGTGCAGCGGGTCGCGATGTCGCGTGCCGTGTCCTTCGAGATGACGCCGAGATCGGAGGCACAGGCGGCAGCGTAGATCTGAAACCCCATCGCCGGCACGCTGTCGAAATCTCCGCCCGGGAAATTAAGATGGTCCTTAGTCGTACCGTCCTCATTCAGACATGACAAGAGGCGGCTATAGGTGACGGCCGCCCCGTACATCAGCGGGTCATCCCGCAAGATGTCGGGCACATCGCAAACAAGATCTACGGAATCGAACCACAGGTGGGAACCGTCGCCGGGCTGTGATTCCACAACGATGTTGAGCAACTTGACACGCCCGTACAGGCTGGCGGGAAGGTCCACGACGTCGTCCACGAATTCATTCGGACTGGTGGTTGAGCGTGGAATCGGTGCGATCGCATGGCTCTCGTCGGCGCGCTTGAGCTCCAACTTCCACGTTCCAACACCCTTCACGCGTACGCGCACACCCGTCACGCGAACCCGGAACGGCAGGAGGATCTGTCGAGGCATTGGATCTTTGAGATCGATCGTCAGCTTCTTCTCGCCGGAAGTTCCGACAAGGCTGATCCATCGCCCGTGCCAAGAGGTGCCGGTGCTGTCCTGTTTGGCCCAAACCTCCCAGAGTCCGGACCCGTTCTTGTTCAGCTCGTAGCCATGTAGAGGCAGGTGGCTCGAGTCGCCCATGTCACCGTGGTCGGTGTTGATATCTGTGTAATACCCGAAGTCCCCATCTTCTGACCAGTTGAAACTGATGAGAGGAGATAGCATCCTATTGTCAGAGCGGGCGATATTGGTTGAGACTGGACCTTGCCACGCAGATGCAGCGTGACCCTCCGAAAGGACCAGTGCTGCCAGCAGGGTCAGGCAAGAGGCTCGCACTCGATGGCGTCCGGGGATAATGCCCATCGATTGTGCTGATTCCTGCTGTCTCAGATAGAGATCCGTGGTCATCATGATTTCACCTCCTTCGAACGCCGGCATCAAGGCGTGCGGCCACCCTCTGCCGTCGTCGGCGATGCTACTGACCGCCCGGGAGCAGTTGCTGTTTGTTGCATCCTTCAATAACTCCGATCGTCAGCGGCTCAAAGATCACACGTGGGCGGTAGCGGTCCACCAAGTCTTCCAGACGGGCTACGTACTCGGCCTCGATGGCATCGTCGCCCTTCAGGCCCTTCGGCGCCTGGCCGAGGAGCCGGGCATCCTTGCCCGAGTTTGTAGTGTAGAGCCTCTCCAGGCACTGGAGATCCTGTGCATAGTTCTGCCGCAGGCGGTCCACCTCGGCGACGATCGGTGAATCGTGCCGATAGGACTCCTGTGCTTCCCCCACCGCAGCCAGGAGGGTTGGCAGGGCCATGCGGAGCTCCGATCGCTTGAGGTCGAGCGGTCCGACGATCGCACCGAGCATAAACAACGGATCGTCCCCCGTCTGAAGGAAATGTTGCCCCTCATTGACCAAGAAGTACGCCGTGAATCGCTGTCGGAGCCGGTACCCGAGCGAGAGTGACAGACCGAAAGCCAATCGTACGACCGTGGAGAGGGGACTCTGCTTCGACGCGGCCGGGAGCGTGGCCGCGAAACCAATAGGCGCGCAGGTGAGCTGCCGGGCAGCGGCCCTTTCCACCAGCCGGAGTCGATCGCGCCACTCATCTTGATCGCCTGGCTCCGACACGACGACCATTGGCGCAATCTTGCGTCGCAGTGCCTCCCTCTCCTGCTCGCTCAGGAAGTCTTCGACGAAGTTCTTCCAGGTGTCAGAGGTGCCTTCCATTCGCCATCCCTTCGCGTCGTCGGACACCTGCGCTTCCAGATACTCACCGAGACTCCTGACCCATCGTTGCAGGAGATCAGCCGAGTCTCTACTCATCCAGCCTCCTTCGGCGTGGCTTCCATTGCCGGCTTGCTGCCGCTTCCGTCGGATCGAGGTCGGCTCCAAACTGTCGGAAGCGACGGCGGAGGTCATCCTCGTTCTCGCTGCTCAGGATGATCTGGCCGATGCCGAGGACATCCTCAGGGGTCGCGTATCGGGAATGGATCCCCTCCAGTTGGAAGATCCCCGGAATCACTCGGCCCAACACGTCCTCGCAGACGTTCAGTTTCTCGCGGAGTGCCTGATAGACGTACTCCTCGATCGTGCCCCGGGTGATGTAGTTTTCAATGATGACGGTCCTGCTCGCTTGGCCGATCCGATCGACACGGCCGATCCGCTGCTCCACACGCATCGGGTTCCACGGAAAATCGAAGTTCACGACCACGTGACCGTCCTGGAGGTTCAGCCCCTGGCCACCGGCGTCTGTGGAAATGAACCAGGCGGCGTGCTTGGACTTCCGGAACCGCTCGATCTGGTGCTTCTTGTCCTCCTGAGACAGGCCGCCGTGATAAGAAATGATCTGGGGTTTGCGAAGGATGCCCAACTCGCGGAGCACCGGCTTCCCGAGTTGTCGGAGCCGAGAGTCAATCGCCTTCTGGGTTTCGCGGAATTCCACGTAAACGATGACGCGTCCAAAGCGGCGGGCGAGCAGCGGCAGCTGCTCCATCAAGTGATCGGTCTTCTGATGTTTGCCGGCACCCCAGTCCGCTGTCTCGTAGCGAGTGGCGATTTCCGCCAGCCTCCGATCCAATGCCTGGAGATCGTCGGCTGCGCGCGTTGCCGACGCGAGTTGTGTCACTCTCTTGCGGAGGGGACCGGCGAGGGTCTTGAGCGCGGCACGCGGATGGCTTGCGAGCTCGCGAAGAACCAGCATCGAGATGAGGACGAGCTGAGAGACGGCTTCCTCTCTGCCCGATGGTCTGCGGAGGAAGTTCGCGGAGCCGAGGTGCCAGCGATAGATGCCGCGCAGCAGCGAGAGCACATTGTCGTAGAGATCACGCTCGTCATCAGAGCGCTCCACGATCTCCACAGTCTCGATCTGTCTCCGCGGGAAGCTAAGATCAGTCTCATGCCGCTGGCGCTGATTCAAGACCGCCGTGAGCTTCGACTGGAGGTCTACGGCGTTTGCGATCTGTCGATCGTCTCGCATGAAGTTCTCGGCAAAGACCGCCTTCTGGCCAAGGTGACCGGGCCGTACAATGTTGATCTGATGGAAAATGTCGTACCCGCTGTTGTGGACCGGCGTCGCCGTCAGCAGCAGGCGAAACCGGGCGCGCAGGGCGTAGACGAATCGGTATCGCGCCGTGTCATCGTTGCGGAGCCCGTGCCCCTCGTCCACCAGCAGCAAGCCCCATCGCCGCGAA
Organism: Acidobacteriota bacterium; assembly: GCA_016191015.1. Lineage (GTDB taxonomy): Bacteria > Acidobacteriota > CAIWXX01 > CAIWXX01 > CAIWXX01 > JACPPM01. Next base: position 14,061 of record JACPPM010000192.1, read on the forward strand.
CGGAGAATCTTCGCCCGGCGTTCTTCCTTCGCTGTGTCGATGGATAGGAGCAGGTAGGGATCGGACTTGAGCGCCTCAGGCCTATAGCGGCCCTCCTCCTTCGTGATCTCCAAGTTCGACCACGCCGCGATTTCACCGGCCCACTGACTGCGCAGGTTCGACGGCACCAGGATGAGGCAGGTCAGCACGGGGTCGCGCCGCAGCAGCTCAGTGAGCACGAGGATCGCGGTAATGGTCTTGCCGAGCCCGACCTCATGGATCATGATGCCGTTCCCGAGCATTCGTTCGACGATTCTCTGCGCCTCCTCGATCTGATGGCGGAAGGCGGTCTGGCTCCGCTCGACGTCGCCGTGTGAGGAGAGGAAATGTCGCGGGCGGGCTTCAGCGTAGGCGTAGGCAGTCTCGATTAGAGCGGCCTGCCGGGCCGAGGAGACATCAGACCGCAGCAGATCAAAAAGTGCCTTGTCCTGGGGGACCTCCGCCGGTTCGGCATCGATCACGACCTCGTGATGTTTGCGACGGTGCAGTTCCCGGCGGACGGCACGGGCCAGGCTCGAATATTCGATCTCCTTTTGCGTCCAGTCAAGTCCCCACCAGGCACAGTCGTCCAGGAGCTCGCGCCGCGTGACGTCTTGCAGAGATGTCATGAAGCCATCGATGGAGACCATGTCGCTCGCGCTGAACCGGCCGAGAGCGCGTAGATAGGCCCCGAGGCGTGACAGGGGAATGTCACGGCCGGCCGGACTACGTCGTTCTTCCAGAATGAGATGTGGCATGGATCCTCAACCATGCTTTCGCTTGCTGCCAAAGCATGAAGAAGTTGACGGTCGGCCCAACCCCTCTGGCCATGTAAGCGAGCAAGTTGAGACCGAACCACACCCAGCTCAGGCAAAGCTGCCATAGAGCCAGCGGCTCGGGTTGCTCACCCTGTGCCGAAGTGAAAATTTCCTCGGGACCGACGAATAGGACTACTACGATTGTGGCGAGAAACGCGACGTTTAGGAAGTGGAGAAGAAACATCCAAATCGAGAAAAGTTGCCCGGAAAAGGGTTTGAGCTTCTTCGCCACGTACTCACTCTCCGGAGCGTTCTCTGACCAATCCGGCTTGATCGCGTCGCGCAGTTGCGCGGCTAGGTCCTGCATCTCCTTCCGCTCGAGGAGAGCCCAAAGGACGGCCCAGCCCGTGCTGTTCAGGACAAGGCCGAACAGTGTGATCAGGTCAACCTTCATACCCTGCCTCGCTCGGGATCTCATAGATACTGAAGAGCTCATCCCTGATCTTGTTGTCCTTCACCACGTCGACCACGTTCTTATGCACCCAAAGTGTGTTGTCCGTCTTACTGATCAAGGCCGCGTCGCGAAGGGGGACCTTTTCTCGTAGCCGAAGCTCTTCGATCAGGGAGTTAGCATCGAGGAGGTACCGACGGGAAGGCACGCGAAAGATCGGTCCATATGCTCTGTTGAGCTCGTACTCCCTCTCGATCATGCGGTGGACCGGATCCAGCCCGCGCAGGATGCGATAGATCCGGCGGAGAGCGATCGGGAAAAGAAGCGCTTTGCGGAACCGGGCAATGAAGTCGGATGCCATGTACGAAGCACGGAGCTTTGTCGTGTTGAAGATCAGTGCAAGATCGTCGTCGTCGGGGAGCTGGAACGCCCAGATGTATTCCACGTATTGGCGCATGCGCCAGAGAAGAAGCTCACGGGGGGTGATGAAAGGTAGTCTGCCGTTCAGCCACAGGCCATACTCGCGTTGCGACACCATCACCAGTCGCTCGCGCACGAACTTGAGCAGGAACGTGCGCTTGGCGGTCTCGTCCGCATCGGGCTGGTACGCCGCCTTCATTGAGGCGATCGTGCACTGAGGGCGCGCGTCCTCGGGAATGCTGTTGGCGAACACGAGAAGGACGTTGTCCAATATCTCGGGGACGACCGGTTCCTTGAGACGTAGAAAGTTCTCTGCCTCTGCCCGCAGGGACTCCTCTTCCGCTTCCCTCTCTTTGCCTTCGCGAGGTCCCTCGCTTTTCTTCTGTCTGGTCATCTTCGTCCTCCGCCTCCAGAGTGTAGCGTTTCCTCATCTCCCTAGTTTCGTCAGGAAGGCATTCCTTCCACTTCGGTTTGACTTTTCTTTGTCGACGGAAACCCCCTCGGCGCCGGCGAGTTCCCAGCAGAGGCCGGCACTTAGGGTGCTTCCTCTCTTGCAGGACGCGGGGAATCGCGCAGATCTGAACAGCCAGCCGACCTTCTTCACCTCCGCGTCCGGATGGTGCCACCGTGCTCGCGCATGCCACGGCTCTCCGCTTCCCTCCGGCCAGGCAGGGCGCCTACGGCGGCCTTGACATGCCCTCCGCTCGGTGTCGGTGCAAGAACGCGGAGGCGAAAGAAATCGGATGCGCGGGCTCGTGTCGGCGACATGTTCAGATTCGCTCGGTTTGTGGTGAACGTCGACATCCTCTACTGGTACAGGTGAGAACTCAAGAAGCTACTGAGGACGAGGTCGTCTGCACGGATGGCCTAGTAGTCGCCTCCTCGATCTCGATCGATCCGCCTCGCTCGGTCCTTCAGTTGCCCGGTGCGCTTTTCGAGGATCTCCCGGGCGTGGACCCACATTGGGCTGGGGCGCTCCCCAAGCAGCGCGGTGAGAGAGAGTTGGTCAGCAGGATCATCCAACAGGATTGGATCGCCGAGCGCCAGGATCCCCTCCAACACCACCCATTTGCGTGGGGAGTTCAACCCCTGGAAGCTGTTCATGAGAAGTCTGATGGAGTGCAGCCTGGATCGGCATCTCAATGACCGTTGGGCAGCGCGCCTCACTTCGAACTCACCGTCCTCGAGAGCGAGCTGTCTGAGTACTTCGTCCAGTTCGGCATGCGAAGACCATCCCGCCATCTCTGCGGCTGCTTCACGAACAAGGGGATCCGGTGCTTCAGCCATCTTCCTTAGGGACCGGCCAATTGTCGCGTGATCGCCCACATGCCTCAGTGCCCGCCCGATGCTCCAACGAACCCACGATTGCCTTTCACGCGTCATGTGATCGAGGAGGAACTCATTGGCTTGGCCAGGATTAAGGTCCAGCAGAAGTTGAGGTAGTGGATCCACATCTTCCCACCCCTCCTCCATCGCCCTCGTTCCCAAGCGGAACGCAATCTCAACGTCGCGCTTGGCAAGACCGGTGATTGCTGCTGTGATTCGGTCTGGATCGGGGGAATCTCCGAATCCCTTGAACACCTCCTCGACCAAGAATTCTCGCACGGCGCGGTCGTCAGAGTCGCCGAGAGCCTCCAATGTCAGATTGGTGACTCGCGGTCGTCCTGATTCCTGGATGTGCCGCCAAATGCTGTTAGCTATGGAAACGCGATCAGCATTGTTCCTGGCGTTGATCCACTCATGGTTAAGCAGCTGCAAGCGCAGGGCAGCTCCTACGTCGTTAGATCTAAGGCCCGACACGGACTCGCGCGCCGCTCCCACCGCCGAATCGGTCCCTATCTCGAGCAATGTCTTGAATGCGGCCCTTCGATACTTCGGCTGCGCCAGCTGGCTTCTGAGGAATTCAACTGTCACGCCATCGGAGGCTCCAAGCATCCTCAAGATCTTGACGAGCACTCCTACCTCGCTGCTTGCCGGGTCGATCCGAGTCAGGGCTTGTTGGATATCACTGACGGCATCCTTTCTGCCAGACAGGCCCAGCACCCAGAGTGCGCCGACTCGCAACATGGGATCGTCCTTCTGCAAAAAGAGAACCGCCTCACGAACGATATCTTCGCCAAATGGTTGACTGCCAGCGAGGAGCCACTTAAGCTCACGACTGTATCCGGCTGGATACAGAAGGATTGACCGCCCAATCACGTCGCACTCCTGCAACGACGCAAGGCTCAACAGGGTAGCCCTCCGTACGACCACCGCTTCAGGTGTGTCCGGCCTGGCTCGCCCGGTTGCCATTTCGGCAAGGATCTTTCGGGTATCTGTGTCCGGGTTCACCAGTGACCAAGTTAGGCCGGCGAGAAGGAACTGAAACTCTGGCCTCCGAAGCCAGGAATTCGTCAACTGAGTTATGCCGACGCCTCCGATCTTGAAGAGAAGATCCCCTAACTGCTTGGCCTCAACGTATCCAGCAAGGCCGATGTTCGTAGCTCTTACTGCGATCCGGAGGAGCTTCTCTTCCAGGGACGTACCCGAGAGGGTCCAGATTCTCTCTAGAGTCGTCGGGGACCATGTTTTGTTGAAAGTCTCGAGCAGTATGGAGAGGCGTGGATCGTGCTGAGAAGGATCCAAGCTGAGGCATTGGTCTATCACTTGATCTAGGGCTTCGAGGAGAACGCGCGTGGTTTCGTCGTCCATTTCGTCCGGTATGGATTGATAGAGGTCGGCGAGGAACACTCGATCACTCAAGTCAAATCCGAATCTCAGACGGAGGGCAATCTGCGTCTGACCAGGTGAACGCAGCAGAAGCTCGGGCAGCCACCACTTCACGAAGAACCTAAGCATGTTGCGATTCATTCCGGGCAGAGACTCAATGGTCCAAGCGGGACTGATGCGGGCCGCAGCAGCAAGTGCCTCGGCCGCGACCAAGCCTGCTTCGTGTTTCATCCACCCCGAGAGCCTGGCGACGTCGGTCGCATCACCGTAACGACGGATGCATCGGCAAAGCGGTCTGAGAGCTTCATCCCGTGGATTGCCGAGTAGCCGATCCCTGTGCTTCTGCCACATCTCGGAACCGATCGGCATAGGCATGCTCGCCAGCAGGAATGCGAGCTGATCGAGAAGTGGGGATGACGGTTCGGAGTTGGAGAGCTCACCATCCAACCACCCCGGGTTCTCCTGTATACAAGCACGGAGCGCTCCCCATGACATCAGATGGCGATGAACCCATTCCTGACCCTGTTCGGACTCCAACCCTGCCGCGTTTCGGGAATGGATCTTCCAGAGACGATCCAAGATGGACTCATCGCCGACACCATGCTTGGCCAGAACCAACATGGACGCCTCCTGCATCACCTCGTGCGGATCGAACAACCAGTCGAGCGCAGCCCTCAGGACAGGCTCCTGCTCCCACTCCGCTATCAGATGCATGGTCGACGCTATCAGGTAAACACACACATGCTCCGTCCGGTCGGTGACGTTCCGCAGCCGACTCTCGAGAAGCGGAATCATCCTAGAACCGAGTCGTGGAAGCAGGTTCTTGTACGTCCAATCGGGGTACCTGGCCTCGTATGTTTCGATCAGAGAAAGAGCGTCGGGGATCAACTGCATCCTCCTATCGCAGAGTATCCACACCAGGTCCTCCAACAGGCGATCGGTGATCAGCAACTCTCGTCGCGCGGGCATCTCGTCGATGGAGCGGACCCGCTCCACGAGCTGAGATGTCGTGATGGAGTTGTTGCGGCGCTGTTCTATGAGACCCTTTGCTATTGACCAAACCAACAGGCGGTTGTGCCACATCTCCACTCGACCCTCATCTACTAGTCGCGTGAGCCATCCTGCCGCCTCGAGATGGCTCTGGATTTCGTCAGTGATACCAACCTCCGCGAGAGCAGTCTGAGTCCAGGGGTAAGAGGTCTTCGGGTCGAGTATCGTGAGCGCAAGAGCACCGAGGCGTGCCGCGGAACCGGGGAGGATCGGCCCCCGACGGTACTCTTCTATGCGGCCCCAGAACTTCTCAATGATCTGATGCTCCAAATTGGGGTGCCATCCCTCCGACTCGGCAAGATCACAAAACAGCTTCGCAAGGAGTGGTCGTCGGAGAGTGTTGTTCAGCCTCAGCGGAAGACGCGTCCAGTCGTGGCCGTTGAGTTCGAGATAGACATGCATTTCTTGGTTGGTAAAGTCGTCGACTCTGAGAAGAGACGCCTGTTCGGGATGGGACCTCGCTACTGCCCGACCGATCTCCAAGGTTGTGCCCAATCCCAGGTGGAATCCCGGCCAATCCGAGGTTCTTTCGACGAGAGCGTGGGCCTCCTCGGGGTCTCGCACATCATCAAGAAGGACTGTTACTGAAGGCGTCTGAGTGAGGCCGCCTGCCGAGGCTAATCGAGCGGGTAGCTCGTGCAGCGGTGGGGATGCGGCGCGACCGAGCATTTCTTGCCAGATGACTCTTGCCGCTTCATTGAGGTCGTCATCGACGTTACCGGTGGCCCTGACGAAAACCACTAGACTGCCGGGCGCACTCATCACCTTGCCTACGGCACAGAGACGCCATGTCTTCCCTTGCCCGCTCTCGCCAGCGACCACCAGCACGGACGTAGAGGCTGACCAAGTCGGCTGAGGCCGCACGTCCATTTCCGGACGGTAGTGATTGCGTCGAAAGGACCTTTCCAACCATCGGATTTGGGTCTCGCTTAGCCTAGCTAGGTCACCGAGGGATTGTCCCGTCAGCCCAACCTTCGAGAGCAACTCCTGCGCCGTGACCCGAGTCTCACCTCTCCCCCCCAGTTCCAGGATGAGGCCGCAGAGTTCCCTGCGCTTCACATCTATATCTTCCCGAAATGTTATGAGCTGTGACAGTAGGCCCCCGATATCTCGCTCAAGATCTGCGATGGTGCGCTGACCATGGAACTTGAACCGGGAGAGCAAGTGCCACAGCTTTCGATATGTGACTTGAGACGACTCTCCGTAGACGCGATCCCCTAGGACCTCCCTCACGCGATCAGCTATCCATATGAAGAAATCACGCTCTGTCTGCTTCACTCCGTTCCCGAACTCCTGAAGAGTCTTAGGATCCAGGGCGGAGAGCCCATCGTCTGGAACCATCTGGCAAAGTTGTTCGAAGAACTGCATTCCGTTGGTCCATTGACCCCTGCGCCCTTCGGTGACAAACCTATACTCGACCAAATCACCCAGATTCGAGTCATCCACGGCCAGGTATAGATCCGGCAAAACTCTTTCCACAAGATCGACCAGGGACCAAGTTCCCTGCGAGGACTTCGCTTTCCACTGCTCGACGATGCGTCGGTGAGGACTCTGCACCTGGATGTCGCCGCCGCCGTGTCGGGGCTCGAGTATGAGCGAGGTGCTCTCAATCTCGCCGGTGTCGGTCACCGGCAAGTCAACGCAGAGGTAGGCCGCCCAGTGGATACTCCCCAGAATCTGGTAGAGGATGCCATAGATCGCGGCAGATCCTCCGGATTGCGGCACTTGCGGGTCCTCCTCCTGTTCAGCCGCTCGACTGGTAACTTAGCATATCTCCAAGTTTATCCTGATACGTTCTCCATCCGGAGTTCGGTCCCCCCGGGAGAGAGACTGCGCGTTGCTTCGAACTCCTCATGCAAACGGTCCCCCCTACCCACTTCATGCACACGGCTCCGCGCCCTCTGTTCGGGTAGCATAGCCACGGATGTCGCTCCACCGGTCGAGTTAGGGGCGATCCGTTCGGGTGGAGGTGAGAATAGCGAGCGCAATCCAGAAAGTACTTACCGCCCACGACCGGGATCCCGCCGTGCCACCGATTGAAAACGTGCGCATCCGCGCCATTCACCTCTCGCCTCCAAGGAGCAAGGTCCTCGCGCGGCGTCTCGCGGAGCATATGGTAGTCATTCGACATGTCGAAGACAGCGTGGACGACGAGGCCACTATCAGCGACCGCCTCCCCGACTGGGTCGAGGAATTCGGCCAGTTCGGCATCGCCAAGAAAGAACGGGCACGCGCGTCATGTCACGCAACAGGAACTGACATAGAGCCAGTTCGTACTCAAGCCCAGTCAGCCAGCTCACCCCCGTTGGTACCAGTCGTTCGAATCCGTTCACAGGTGAAAATGAAAATTGAAGAACCGGCCGTCGGCGGCTCATTGATTCATGTCCGTGTTCGAAGGGGCGTTGCTCCATGCACGTCAGACGGAGCTGAACAGTTCGTGAACGATGTGAATTGGCGTGAAACTGGCGATCTTGCGTGAGTACATGAAGTACCGTGCGCCCCTGCTGGTGTTCGGCGGGAGAATCGCTGCGCCTTTCAGAATATCTTTCGGACGGGCTTCGTGGAATAAGAGTTCGGCTTCTTTCGGAATTGGCACAGCCTCGACGTCCCAGAGAGCATCGCCACAGGTTATCCATCCGGCCCGTGCCATGGCGCGCAACTGAAGAAGATGTCCGTAGGCGTGGTCGATTCTGCCGCGCGTCACAGTCGCGGAGAATCGTCCCCCCAGTACCGAAACAAGTGTGAGATAGGACCTCAGCACGCCAGCACCGTGGCCATCGGATGTTGCGATGTCCCGAGTCGTACACCAGTGTTCCCATACCGGTCCGCCTTTCTTGGCAAGATAAACAGGGTGATCGTAGTCTTGACGACGGTCGTCCTTCTTGGGATCGCCCGGATCTTTTGCCTTCCGATCGAGAATATGGCCGCGTGACGCTCCCTCCACGTAGCCGACGAATGAGTGTCGTTTCATTGCTTCGGAGGCGTGAGTGCTTTTCAGCGCTACAGTCTTGACGATCGGGCCATCGCAGTGGCTGAAGGTGGGCACGTAGCTCTTCCTGGCAGAATCATAAGTAATTCCGGCCCATCCCGGGCGGCCCTGTTCGTCACGAAATAGTCCGGCGGCAGCGACAAGGTGGCACAGGACGTGCCAACTCCCTCGGCCGCCTGATCTCGTTCCAGGGCCACCGCAGGTCAGCACAAGGTTCCAATCGACAAACATTCTCTGCGATTTGCCAAAGTTGGTGCGGGAGTCGACAAGATTTCCGGATACGTCGGTTTCAAATTGATACAGTCCACGTTTGGGCATGTTCTTCACCCACGCTTTTCCCTGGGGTCGGCCTCTTCGAACTCTTGCACTAGACCCCTAACACGCGGACGCTTGATGTCGTTGCTCTTCCGAATACCGCTGCTATGACGGGCGGCACCGCCGAAACAGATGAGATCGACTCGTGATTTGACGTAAGGCTTGATTTCAGCACATCGGATCGACCCCGCAATCCAGAACTCGATGCCTTTGTGGTGGGCTGTGTTGGCCAGTTCCAGCGTATCATTCTCCGAGTAATAGTCCCGGTAACGGCGCCCGGCATGCTTTTCGAAAGTGTCGATCAAGATTCCCTGCCACTTCGCCTTGGATGTGAGTTCGATCGCGCGATGAGCAATTTCCATGGGGCGATCACCGTTTGACTCTACGCCGATATCAGGGAAAAACACGGCGACGAGTGGATAACGAGGGGGATCGTTCAGCGGCTTGGGAAGGAGCCTTTGCGCGGTCGCTTTGTCAACGAAAGAACGCACGAGCTTCATCTGGCGAGAAACCTCGGCGCCTGCCATATCTTGTTTTGTGATGTCAAGATTGGCGAATCCGACCTTGATCACATCGGCACCGGCATGGATGGCCGCCACGACCTTCGAAGCAGTGAGGGCGGCAGTGGAACGTGTATCCACTTGCCCGGTCTTCGCGGACCGAACAATCTGGGGACTTTCGGAAACATTGGTCGAGACATAGACATATTCACCAATCTGTTTGCGGATGGAGAAGATTTCGTCAACCGACGCAGGTCCTAACGCCTGCTCAATGTGTTCGACATCCACGACGACGCGATCGTATGCGACTAGAGTGGGGATCTCCTGACCTTCAAAGCCGCTGATCAGACAGAGGGAGTTCACCGGGCGGGGGTTCGCCGAGCCGGTCCAGGCGCTCATCCGGAAACCGTGTCGGTGATGTGAACCCCGTCCAGATGCGTCGATGGCCGCGCGACGTAGCTCGAGAAGTTTGCGGCCTCCTGGATCCACGTACCGGAGTGCTTCGTTGATTGTTTTCCAGCGACGCTTGTTATCCCGGGAAATCCGCTGAATTTCGCGGATGACTTGGCTTCCCGCATCGATGGCCGCTTGGAGTGCCAAGCCGCTGTTTTCAGGGGTTCCGACTTTGAGAAGAATGCTGAGATCGGTAGGGCCACGTTTGACGAGATACTTGTGTCTGGGCATGATCACCCCTTAGAAAAGTGGTTGTTCCGACGTCGGAGTGGGATACCCCAACATGTTGCGTTCGAAAGGCGCGATGGGGTGGGATCGGGGTGGCAGTGGAGGAGGTGAAGTATGCCGAGAGGAGCACATCCCAGCAGCTCGCCACGGCTATTCCTTCGCCGTGGCTCGCCTGAGGCCGCTCTGCGCCCACGTGATGGGCGCTCCTGGCTCTCCGGTTTCGTTGCTGCCGGGTCGCCTCCCCGGTTTGAAACTACTCCCACAAAAGCGCGATCCAACACAACCTAATGTGCATCGACCTGAATGATTTGCAGCGCGGTCGAGTATGCATGGCCCTCCACTGCATAGTAGAGTTGCAGTCGACCCGCCACAGTCGGCTGCAGGTCGTCGATGACCCATTCGATTGGCGCCCACGTGCGGACATCCCGCACCCTACTCCCGAGCACATGATAGCCTGGTGTGAGGGGATCATCGGCCGGCATGGTCCAGAGGGGAACGCTCTTGGTTAGCTTACAGGTCGGGGGGACCAGAAGGATGATCTGCACCGATCGAAGGCCCATGCCCTTGTGAAGAAAGGCCTTGATTCGGATCCGGGCACACTTGCCGACCTCCCATGCGGTCGAGCCAGCATCGTCAATTAGGTCAAGGTCGGGAAGTGAGAGCCGGGAAATATCCCGAAAGCTCAAGAGCGCACGCACCAAGAGCGCGATGCCTACAATGAACGGCAGAAAGACGAGAAGTCCCGCCGGAGACGGTCTAGCGGGCGGCATTGAGGCATTCCCGGCCATCTTGGAAAGAACGGCAGCGCAAATGAAAAAGCCACCCGGATAAAGTACAGCCCCTCGGACACCTATTCTTCCCGAGGTCTGGCGGACCGCCTTCAGGGCGGCTTGGCACTCCCGTACCTCGCGGTTCATTTCGCATAGCTGTTGGTCTGGCGTACAGCTCGCCCTGAGCCCGGATTGGAGCCAAGCTATTCTCTCTGCGATCCTCTTTCGACTACGCGCAACTGAGGCACCGGCTACCGCGCGGGCGGGGCCAAGCAGCGAGAGCGAAAGAGCGCAAACGGCAACGAGGGTTGCAACAAGAGTGATGGAGAGGCGGAAAACGGTTTCATACAAAGCGGGTAGATGGCGCAGGACAGAGTCCATTGGGTGCCTCCTTTGTTATGTCGGCCGGCGTATGGGGCAGCAAATTTTCGCCCTGTTAGAAGACGCAACACCGATTGCCTGAATGCGAACGGACCCCCGGGCAAGTCCTCGTTCGCATTCAGGCATCGTCAAAAGCGGTTCACCTCATTGAAGCAGGCAACCGCAACACTGTTCGTCGTTGATGCAAACGCAGGAGCAGAGCCCTTCGCCGATCTCATTGTTTTCAGGGAACATTAGCTCGGTTTCGGCGAGGATCTGCGGGTCAGCTGGAACCAGTTGCACGTCTGGCTCACTCATCTTGTTCGCCTCCTTTCTCCCGGGTGAGTAGTGCCACAATTTGATCGTAAAGAACCGCCCGATTGAAGTGGCAGCGCGACCATCCAATCCTACGTAGGTCCGGGCAATCACCCGCGCAATGCCACCGTGCAAAGCAGGCACAGCACGCCTCAGGAACGGCGTTCAACTCAGCGATATGATTCAACCGCTCCTGATCGAGAATGATCTTGCCCGAATTCGCCTGAATAGTTCCATAACCATAGTCCGTTCCGCCGTGATCTCGGTGGCAGGCCGTGATCTGACCATCGACACAGACGGCGAATGAGGGGATGGTCATTGCTCCACAGTAACGTGTGATGAGTCGCTTGAGCGAAGGCCCCGACGAGGTCACTCGAATGCCAAGCTCCGCCCCTATCTCCTCTGCCTGCTTGAACTTCTCGAGGAACACGGTCAGTTCCGGAGGCTGCAAAGTCGGGGACACCAGTGCTCGGCCCAAAGGAACCAGCGGCTCGAATGCGACCACAAATCCTCGTCCGAACTCGCAGGCAAACCGCTGGATGATCATGGGAAGGTGATCGACACTCTTGGCCGAGACGGTGCTCCGGATTCCTAGGCGCAGGGTCGGGACCGTGAGAAAGTGCCTGATGGTTTCGCACACGACAGCGTACGAACCCCGCCCCGCGCGGTTCGGCCGGTGAAGATCCTGAATGTTCTGGTCCCCGTCGAGCGAGACCGTGAGGTGGTCGAAATGGGCGGCAATAAACTGCCTGCGATCAGGACCATAATACCCGTTTGTGGTCATGGACAGGAAAAGCCGGTCAACTCCGGAATCGGGGCTGACAACCAGATGCTTGAGTGTCACCACTGCGCGAGTGAAGAGATCCCATGGCATGGTGGGCTCCCCTCCGACGGCGAAGGAAACCGATAGCGTCCTTCGCGGGGTTTTGGCCGCGGCGGCAGCTGCGTATTCGATCGCAGTCTGGAGGGTACTCCAATTGGCATCTCGGGGCTTGTCGGCTTCCGCGTGGCAGTAGAGGCAGGCCAATGTGCAGTTTCGGGTCAGACCGATACCAAGATGAAAAGCATTCGGGGGAGCGGCGACCGGCGCCACGGCCTTAGAGAGAGCAGCACTCAGCCGTGTGCTTATATGCGGCGGCGTTCTGCCCGTCTGAATAGCTTCGGTGGCGCTCGCGTTTAGTAGTAGCGCGAGTCGGAGGGTGGGAGCGAAGAGTACGTAGGGTGGTCTGCCTGCGGAGGACAGGAGCCAGTAGTCATGACCGTACCATTGTGCATGGGAATCACAGACTGCGGACGTCGGGTGATCCGCCACGTTCACGTCGCTCTCCTCGGAGTCTCTGGATCGCCGCGGTTGTGGGAAGCCAGAAGTGCCTTGCGACGATCTTGACGCGGGTTCACGTGAGGATCCCAATCTGTCTCACGCGCAGAGCGCGCTGTTGCGTCCATGACCAAGAGTCCGCCCGAGTATCCGAAGAAGGCGGATTTTCGCTATGAACAGGTGTGATTTGACACGAGGCCCATTCAGCCAAAGTTTCGCTCTATCCTTCGACAAACGTGACGTTGAGGCTTCTCATGAATTCCTTGATGATCTGGATGTGCACGCAGCCGCCGACATGAAGGAATGCGCTGTCCTGCACCCGCTTCGGCAGTCCCTGCCTGCGAACCTGTTGGTCTACGTCGAAGTCAAGATCCAAGTGCCCTGTCATGGATTGGATGCCCCAGACTCTCCCCTGTGAATCGAATGCCGGCCCGCCGCTCTGTCCGCGAAGCCCCGGGGTACTCATTTCAAAACCGATCAGTTCCGCGCCTTGCCCAATCAAGTGACGGGTAACCATCCCTTCTATGGGGAATCGGGGGGTTGTATGCTGACCGGTCTGCGTCCATTCAATCTCGTCGCGATCAGGGTCGTAGCCGAAGTCGGTGAACTCGACAAAAGGGAATCCAAGTCTGCAGAGAGATTTTCCGGGTTTCAGGGAGCCGGAGTCGGGTGCGAAAACCGGGAACTCGGTGCAGAGCAGCTTCTCAAAGCCTTCAAACTTGAGGAGGGCAATGTCATAGGTCTTATGCCTCTGCATTGTGAGGGTTTGAAAGCTGTCTAGGCAGTCAACGAATTTCACTTTCATCTGGGCCAGTTCTCTGCGGTCCAGGTGATACTTCCGTTCGAGTTCCCGACGGACCTGCTTCGCCTTCTTTCCATCCGCATACGCCCCGAGTTCGCCTTTGAACAGCCGATAGCGCTCGTTGATGTGGTCGGTGGCCATGATTTGGTCAGCAACATGTCCACATGTGACCGCCCAACCATCCGCGTTGACGAAGAAGATGGTGGCGGCGCCAGGCTGGACGATGGCTGAGCCGTATGTGCGTGAGATGAAGAAGATGGGACGTGTGAATTGAGCAGCTTTCTCGATTGCGTCTACGTACATCTATCCTCCAAAGTACTCGGAGCACTCCGTCGAAGGTCGACACATGTCTTCTCCTTGCTTAGTTTCGCCAGCAAGACATTCCTTCCACCCGAAACAAATGTTTTTTCAAGGGAAGGAATCGGCCGCTGACGAAACTAGGCGGTGTGGTGGGAGAAGACGAGCCGGGCGCCGGGCTCGCTGCCGCCGAGATCAGTCATACAGACACCCGGGCCCGAGGCTCCCGACGACCCGCCCAAAGGCAGCTTAGGATCGTCTGACCGTACGCCGGATAGTCCGGGCGATCCGTGGTGCTGCCGGGCAGGGCTCTCATGCTGAGAAGGCCCGCCTCCACTCTAGATAGGCGCCTGAGCGCCCATTTATTACCACCAGGGTTTCATCGCTGGGTGGGGATCCGGCGTCGAAATGACCGGGACACTGAGACGCCAAGCCGCACCAAGGGGCGAGGGAATCCTCTCGGTAGTGTCTTGGTGACTTGGTGGTATTGCGGATCCGACCGCAAGCGGAGCGAGCCTGTCATTCGAGGCGGAGCCGCCGGATGGGCATTGCGCCTCTGCGGCGATCTCCTCCTATTCGAGCGGGATGTGGCTCTTGTTCCGGTTGAGCCAGGAGGCGAAGGTTTGCAGCGACGGATTGAGGGAGCGCGAGACATCAAGGCTGCGCGCGCCGCAGAAATCCGCCTCAAAATCATGCTTGAACTGGAACATGTTGCCGAGGTCCTCGGCGCCGGGAAAGCCGAAGCTTCGGTAGACCTCGGGCGGCACTGCGTTGTACCGCACGTCCAGGCCTGTCGCCTGAGCGAGCGCAGAGGCCATCTGTTCGCCCGTCAAGTGCTCGCCGGCGATGCCCACCCGCTTGCCGATGAGATCGGAGCCTCGCTTGAAAATGCCGAGAGCGCATCTGCCAATGTCCTCGGCGGCGATGCCCGGGAGCTTCTTGTCGCCCATGGGAAGCGTGAAGACCAGCTTCCCATCCGGGCCCTTCTTGGGTCCCATGCCGAAGTGGATCAGGTTGTCCCAGTAGAACGAGGTGAGCAGGAAGGTCGTCGGCACGCCCAGCTCGGTGAACACCTGGTCTGACTCACCCTTGGCATCGAAGTGCGGAACCTTGTACCGGCCCATCAGGGTCGGCATGCGGTCATCACTCAGGGGCACCCACCGACGGGTGTCCTCGAGCGTGGACCAGACGACGTGCCGGAGACCGGCGTGCTTCGCCGCAGCGGCCATGTTGCGGACTTCGGCTGCCTCCTTTTCCGGCGAGAAATGCGCCCAGAAGAATGTGACGCAGTAGGCGCCGTAAGCCCCTTGGAATGCCCTCTTCAGGCTCTCCAGGTCGTCCAGGTCCGCCGCCACGACTTCGGCACCCAGCTTCGCCAGCTCCTTTGCCTTGTCCGAATTCACGTCTCGCGTGACGGCCCGCGCCACGAAGCCGCTGCTCGGGTCGCCCAGGATGGCGCGCACGAGGCCGCCACCCTGCGCTCCGGTCGCGCCTACTACAGCAATGATCCTCTTATTGTCTGCCATTCGAATCTCCTTCTTGCTTTGGAAAGTCGCTGCGAAACGCCTCTCCACGGAATATGCTAACCGACGCGCCGGCCGATACAAGGGAGTAGTCGCGGCTCAGTTGAGAGGGAGCGCCTACGCGCCCGACTCCAATGGCACGTGAATAGGAGGAGATGATGGCGTGGCGTATGCTGAGGGATAGTGGTTGACAGAACTCCGTACAGACTGTACAGTGATGCGGAGGAGGCGACGATCATGGCTCATCGCATGGGAGCAGAACAGGCCCGGCAGCACTTCGCGGAGATCATCGCGAACGCGGAGCGGGGCCGCGTGACGATTATCGAAAGACACGGAGAGCCGCGGGCGATGGTGGTGCCCCTGACGAGGTCTCCCGCCAGCCCGGCTTCGGTGACGTTCACGGCCTTGGCCGGAACCGGTGCCGGTCTGTGGGGGAGTGATCCCACTCGTACGATCGAGGCGCTCCGTGAGGAGTGGGAGTGAGCATTCTCGAGAGCATCCCGGCCGGGGCGACAGTTGTCGTCGATAGCGGACCGATCATTCTCGTCCTCGACGGGACTGATCGCACTCTTGCGGGGCACTACCTTCCGGTGTTCAAGGCGGCCGAGCGGGGTCGCATCGCAATCGCGGTCTCGACGATCACAGTGGCCGAGGTGATGACCGGGCCGCTGCGACACGGCGATCGCATCCTGGCCGAACGATACAGGCAAGTGATGTCGTCCTCGACAAACTGGCGTGTTGTCGATTTCACGCTCGGGCTTGCCGGTCTTGCGGCAGAACTGCGGGCCAAGTACCGGTTGAAGCTCCCGGACGCCATCCAGCTCGCCACTGCGATCGACGCCGGTGCCCATGCGCTCATTACCCACGATCGCGACTTCTCCGCGATCAGCGAGTTGCCGGTTATCAGCGGAGTCCGTCGGCGGTGATCAGCGGCTGCGCCGTGCAGAGATCGCGTGTCTTGAGCTCGGATTTGTGAGCGCGTGGCTTGGCGGCCACGGCCACGGCGGTTGTGGCTGTCACGGAGGCCGAGGCCGGCAACGCGCCTGCTGTGTGATCTGCGATCGTTGCCGCGCTCACGGAGAAATGGTCGCACTCACCGGGATACCCGCCTGCGCCCGGGACTCGAAAGATCATGGCGTCTCCCGGACCGCCCTTCGCCGACGTATGTCCACCGACAAGGAGATCACCGCCAGTCAGCTCACGAATGGATTCGGCGCTGTGAGCCTCCAGGCCTCGAGCGCCGGAGAAGCTCCTCTGCCAGAGAAGAATCCCGCTCGCGTCAATCCTGCGATAGAAGGCGAGACTGGAGTAATAGCCGACCGTGCTGACAGTGATTGCGCCGCTGATCAGAATGCTCCCATCTGCCGTTTCAACCAGCGATCTGACCGACGGCGAAATCGATGTGACGACCGAGTATTCTTGAAACCTCTTCTGCCAGAGGACGCCGCCGGCTGCGTCAAGTCTGAGGAGCCAGACTCCAAGCGGATACAGCTGGCCTGTGGGCGGCGCCACCGACCCAACCACGAACCCACCATCCGCGGTGCGCGCGATCGCCGCGCTCAGGTCGACGCTGGCTGTGCCGTACACGAAATCCCAGACCAGAGCACCGGCTGGGTCCAGCTTGAAGACCCAGAGCGTCTTGTCGAGCCTGCCGGCGATGACGTAACCGCCGTCCGCCGCCGGTGCAATCGAAGTGGCTGAATCGTCGGCGGGGCCGCCGATTGCTTTCTGCCAGATGATGTTTCCGGACGCGTCGAGCCGCAGACACCAGGCATCTCTCCCGCCGGCCCCGAACGACCTCGTCGTGCCGACCACGAGATAGCCGCCGTCGGAAGTTTGAAGCGCGTCGGTAACGAGGTCCTCCGCCGCTCCCCCATAGTTTCTCTGCCAGCTGATCTTGCCTGATGACCCGGTCTTGACACACCAGAAATCCTCCGCGCCCTGGCTGGAGGTGTCCGTGTCTCCCGCGGCGAAGAAACCTCCTTCAGAGGTCTGCACGACTGCGTCGAATGAGTCGTCCTTCCTGCCTCGGTACGATTTCTGCCATTGGATCTTGCCTCGCGAAGAGATCTTGACGAGCAGTCCGTCCCTTCCCTGTCCCGACGTGCGACCGGCGAGGATGCACCCGCCATCGGCCGTCAGCTCCATGTCCGCCGCCGTATCTGTCACCCCGACGGCACCGACGGTGTGCGCCCAGCTCGCCGCGGACAGGTCGTGCACTCCGGAGGCGAGAACTGACATCAGAACGAGCGCAAACCGGCGGACGCTGCAAATGACCATGATGTCCTCCTAACGCGGCGGAGCCGCGCGTGAGAGCGTCCGGCCCGCTTCGCGGGCCTGGAGCGTGGAGCGTGAGAGCGTTCTTCCGAGCCACTCTGATCCTCCGAGGCGACCGCTCCGTTCCTGCATTCCTCTCCTCCTGCTCTCCTGAGAGGAGCTCGGAAGATCTTGCCCTCTCAAACGATTTGCCATTTCGCGTAAGCACTCTACTTCTTAGACGCTATGGTGCTCTGAACCCAACTGATTCGGAGACGGCCGGCCCGCCGTGATCGTCCATCACCGTGACCCGCAGAAGATAATTGCCCGCCGGGAGCTGGGGCGGCGCGAAGGAAAAGAGCAACTCCGCCGAGCCATCGGGCTGGGACTGATATTGAATCAGCTTGTAGGGTGGTTCAGCCAGCTCCTTGCCCGAGGCGTCCGTCACTCTCCACGATATTCTCGCTTTCGGTTTGCCCGTGGCATCGAGATCGACGTGGTAGAGCTTGACCAGGAGCGGCCGCTCGGCCGATGCCGCGAGGACCGGGCTGGTGTCCGCGACGAGCTCCTTGTTCTGGAAGGTCAAAGGGTATTCGGGCGGGCTTTCCTTGAATCGAGCCGAACCGCTCCCGGTGCCTCCCCGCACGTGGGCGCCCCCGGACCCGATCGAGAGGAAGCAGGGGGATGCCATCTGCAGGCCGGCGGCACCAAAATCCGGGACGGACACGGAGAGGTCCCGCGCACCCGTCGTTCCGGTCGCGAGATCGCGCACCACAAGCCTCAGCCTGTAACTTCCCGGCCGAAGCATCAGGACGTCCGAGTAACTGAAGCCGCTCTGAGCCGCTTTCTCTCCGAGATCCACCTTGGTCATGTCCACGAGCCCATGGAAGAAGTCGGCGACCTCGCCATCCGATTTCATCGCGAATCCATACAAGTCGACCTTTCCGAGCTTGGATTCGGCGATCTGGTCCTTCGAGAGCGAGATCTGCGCAAGGATGCCGCCAAACTCTTTCCAGGCATCCGGTCGTCCGGGATAGAGGAATGCCTGCCCATCGAAAAGTATGCCTTCCATTCCGCCACCGGAGTTGACGATCTGCGCCACATGCAGATCCTTCTCGAACGCGGTGAATTCGTTGAACGGCTTATCTTCGTAGTAGCCCTTCCGGTACGAGATCGAAATTGACGGCCGCGACACCTCGACCTTGATCTTGTGAAATGCACCTGTCCCTTTCGTCGCCGGGGGTGTGTACGCGAGCACGTAGTAGTGCTGTGTTTCGCGCATGATCTGTTCGAAGGGCTTGGTGAGGTCGTTTGCATTGCGGAAGAACTCGCCACCCGACTCCGACGCGAGGAATGCCAGAGAATCCTCGCGACGCGCCGGCGGCGGCCCGCCCGGCGCTTCCAGTCCGCCCGTTTCGACGCTGTAGAAGCGGCAGTCCGAAGATGAGAAAAACGACATTGCCGCGCTCGCAAGGTCCATCACCTGGCTTTCGATCTGTCCGGCCGTCGGATCGGCCGTCTCGCCTGCAGGCAATCCCCCGGCTCCGCCGAACGATGGGCTCTTGTTGAAGAACGCCTGGTGGGAATCGAATCCTCCCGAGAGGAGAACGACCACCTTCCTTCCGGGCATCACGTTGAGCGACCTGGCGAGGCTCTGAAGATCGCCCAGGTAGTCGCGCACGGTCGTCTTGTACGTAAATCTGTCGAAGCGGGCGACCGCCTCCAGATGATCGATCACTTCCTCCGGCAGGTTCTCGAGGCTCTCTTCCAGCCCGGAGAAAAAATCGCCTTCGCTCCCGAGCCCCGCCCCAGGCCGCTTCCAGCGCGGCTTCGAGGCCGGGCCCTCACGCGAAAGCCCCGCCGATTCGGCCATCACGTGCGCGCTCTCCTTCGACCTGAGATCCGCAATCGCCTCGCGGATCTGCTCGACATCCGTCGTGAAATTCGTACACATTGTGAGGCCGGTCGTCCGCGAAACCGCGAAGACGGCGACCGGATCTGACGCGGCGCGTTGAGTTGTGACCAGACGCCACGCGGCGTCGCGGGCGCGCTTGAGGCCGTCGAGGCTGTTGAATGTCAGATCGAAGATCAGGACCAGGCGCCTCTGTTCAGTGACAGGCGGAAGCGCGGCAGCGGACGGCTTGGGCGCCTCGACGGTTGCGCTCCCGGCCTGACCCGTCGTGACCGGCTGGACGAAGAGCACCGTCTGCTTCTTTCCATCTTCGAAGACCGTGAATTCCTCCGGCCGCATGTCTGTCACCGGATTCCCGTCGCGATCCAGGACGTAAACAGGAACTTCGACGGCCGACACGCGACTCTCCTCCGTGACCGGCCGGTCTGCCTCGGCATTCCCCGCCGCGACAATCAGCGCCATGGCGCACACCAAGCCCACCACTCTCTTCATCACCATTCTCTCTTTCTCACCTCAGAATATCAGCGTCCCACCGGCGCACTCATGATAGCGCAATCCACGGCCCGTTCGTCAAAAAAAACACTTGACATCTTCTCAGATCCAAATAATATCCATCCCCGAGATGGGTAACTTCGCGACCCGATTGAATCGCCATATGGCGATGCGCTGCCCGGGCACAGGGCTGATGGATCTGTGCCGGGCGGTTCGCTGACTCGCGACTGAACCTTCCCCGTCTCATCGGCTCTCTGCTCGGGCTGAGCAGCTCCAAGCAAACTCTGTTCGGCTACTGGCAACCCCATTCATCACGAGGAGAGAGCGATGAGTCACAAGTTCGATACGCTGGCGATCCACGCCGGTCAGTCCAACGACCCCCAGACCGGATCGGTCACGTTTCCGATCTACCAGACATCCACGTACGGGCAGATTGAGCCCGGCGTCACGAGAGGGTTTTGCTATTCGCGGACCGGCAACCCGACGCGCCAGGCGCTTGAAGAGTGCCTCGCGGCGCTCGAGGGTGGCGCGTTCGGAATAGCCTACGCGAGCGGGCTGGCCGCTGTCGCCGCCTGCGTCCACCTGCTCCGCTCCGGCGATCACGTCGTCGCCTGCCGGGACCTCTACGGCGGCGCCTACAGGCTCTTCACCAAGGTGTACGCCAGATTCGGGATCGATTTCTCGTTCGTTGATACCACCGACACCGACGCGATCGAAGCGGCCCTGCGACCCGACACGAAGCTGCTCTGGCTCGAAACACCTTCCAATCCGCTCCTCTGCGTCACCGACATCGCCGCTGCTTCACGGGTCGTCAAACGAAGAGGTGGAATCACAGTCGTCGTCGACAACACCTTCGCCAGCCCCTACCTGCAGCAGCCTCTCGCACTCGGCGCCGACGTCGTCCTGCATTCGACCACCAAGTACCTCAATGGGCACGCCGACGTCATCGGCGGAGCCCTGGTGACCTCCGACCCGACGCTCGCCGAGGCGCTCAGGTTCCAACAGAACGCCGTGGGAGCCGTCCCCGGGCCGCAGGATTGTTTTCTCGTGCTACGAGGCATCAAGACACTGGGCGTGCGCATGGAACGGCACTGCCGCAACGCGGTCCGCATCGCCAGCTTTCTTGTCGGCCATCCGAAGGTCGAGCGGGTTCACTACCCCGGCCTGCCTACGCATCCGGGATATGCAGTCGCAAGGCGACAGCAGCGGCTGTTCGGGGCCATGCTCTCGTTCGAGCTCAGATGCGACGTCGATGAGGCGAAGAGATTCACGACTCGCACGCGCCTCTTCACGCTTGCCGAGTCGCTGGGCTCGGTCAAGTCACTCCTCTGCCACCCCCCAACAATGACCCACGCGAGCGTCGAACCGGAGGTGCGCAGGAGAAACGGGATCCCGGACGGGCTGATCAGGCTGAGTGTCGGCATCGAAGACGCCGGTGACCTGATCGACGATCTCGATCAGGCTCTTGCCCGGGTCTCGGAGACGGCTCCCGTCGGCATGGATCGGGAGGAGGCGTGTCGCGGGTGAGGGGAGCGAGCGCCGGAGCACAGAGGATAGCCACAATGAAGAAAAGCCCCCGACGTGTGATCATCAAGATTGGCGGGTCAGTGCTGGTGGGCGAGGGGTCGTTTGCGCCCCTCGCCTCCAGGATCGCCGCATACCTCAACAACAACCCCGGGGTCGAGCGAGCCTACATCGTGGTCTCGGCCATGAAGGGCATCACCGATCGCGCGATCGATTCGATCGCGCCGGACCCGGCGGCCCAACATCTCCTGCGTTCGGCGCTGATCGGCGAGGCCGGTGACCCAGGTCAGACCGAGTCCTGGGACAGGCCGTGCCGGTCGCTCGCGCTGCTGTGGGGCGAGATCGAATCGGCATACCTGCTGAAAGAGGCCATGAGCAGGATCGAAATACCTGCAGCAGTCGTGACCCAACTCGGCCAGTTCCCGATCGCGGCATCGGGCACGTACCTTCGAGCGAGTGTGGATTTGCGCAATTCGCGACGGCGTTTCGCGTCGTTCGATCGAATGTATCGCGACCAGCGTATCATCATTCTGTCGGGATTCGGCGCGGTCAATGGAGATGGCGATCCGACTCTGCTCGGCCGCAACGCCTCCGACTACGTGGCCGCCATTCTGTCGCGGCTCGACGCGCGGGTCGACTTCGTGATCTTCCTCAAAGACGTTGGAGGCATCTATGCGTGCTACAAGACAGAGCGGCAGACACTGATCACGGCGACGAGCACCGAGCAGCTCCGGGCTGCGCCTCCCGGCAAGGTGCTCGACCACAGAGTTCTGGACATGATCAACTGCGATTTCCATGTCACAGGGACCGAGATGGGCGTGGGCGGTACAATTGTGCGGAGAGGCAGGCCGGAATAAGGAGTATGACGATGGAGAGGATGAAGGTAGCGGTACTGGGGGCAACGGGGGTCGTAGGACAGCGCATCGTCGCGATGCTCGACCGCCATCCCTGGTTTGAAGTCACGGCTTTGGCGGCTTCGGAGGGAAGCGTGGGGGCTCCATATGGGCAGGCGGTGAGGGGGCGGTGGCACGCGCCGGGCGAAGTGCCCGAGTGGGCTGCCGGTCTTCCGGTCGTCAGGTGCGTCCCCGGCGTGGACGCGCGGATCACCTTCTGCGCGCTGGACGCGAATGTGGCCGGGCCGATAGAGGAGGCCTTCGCGCGTGCAGGGTATCTCGTTTCCTCGAACGCGAAGAACCACCGCATGTCACGCTCGGTGCCGCTCGTGATCCCGGAGGTGAACCCCGAGCATCTGTCTCTGCTCGCAATGCAGGGGTACGGGCCGGGTGGGATCGTCACGAATCCAAACTGTTCAACCACCGGAATCGCGCTCGCTCTGGCGCCTCTCCACAAGCGATTCGGCGTGAGCCGAGTCGTCGTGACGACGATGCAGTCCCTGTCGGGTGCCGGCTATCCGGGCGTGCCGGCGCTCGCTATCGCCGGCAACGTGATCCCCTACATCGAGGGCGAGGAAGAGAAAATCGAGAAAGAAACAGTGAAGATCCTGGGCAACGGCGACCGTCCCGCCGGGTTCAGGATCAGCGCTCAGTGCAACCGCGTCGGCACGACCGTCGGCCACCTGGCGACGCTCGCGGTTGAGCTGGAGCGGAAGACAAGCTACGAGGAAATCGCCGATGCTTTCACGGAGTTCCGCCCGCTGACCGCTCACGATCTGCCGACAGCGCCCGCAGCTCCGATCGCGCTCCACGACGACCCGTCGAGGCCACAACCCGCGCTGGATGTGGACCGCGGGCGCGGAATGGTGCTTACGATCGGGAAACTGCGCCCCGACCCGGTCTTCGACTGGCGATTCACGCTTCTGGTGAACAACCTCGTTCGCGGCGCCGCCGGCGCTGCCATCCTCAACGCGGAGCTGCTCGTGCAGCAAGGGCTCGCGACCTGATGGCTGCTGTGTCAGCACCCGAGCACGCGCGGTGGATGCGATCAGCCTCTTGTCAGCCGCAGGGCCGCGGCAAAATCGAGGCGCCGATTCGGGCGAGACCTTTCCGTGCGAAACCGCAGATGGCACAGATTTCCGCGCAGATTACGCAGATTCTTCCAGCGTTCAACCGACGAGCAACTTCCTCCTCACTCTCGGCTCGGCGCGAAGCAATCGGCGACATCTGCGAGTCAATCTGTGGAATCTGCGGTTTCCGGGACTTTGCCGTAGCCTTGCGTCAGCCGGGCGGAGTCTGGTTTGAACCGGTCAGGTTGCGTATACTCACGGGGTGACATTCCGCGAGCGCCTAATCGGAACTCTTTCCGCAATCCGGCCCGTTCTGGAAGAACCCGGTGTGCTTGTAATCGGATCACAGGTCCCAAACATTCTCCAACCCGATGCGGCATCCACGCTCGTCGTTTCGCAGGACGTCGACATCGGCGTACCAGTTGCCATTCACGACAGGGTCAAAAGACGCTTGAGGGACGTTCTTGGACTGCGCTCCTCGCCCGAGGAACCATCGGTATGGGTGCCGGAGTCGAGCGCGCTCATCGAGGTCAACTTCGTCGGCATGGACCCTGCGCTTGGCGGTCCTGAGCAGGCTTATGTCCTCGAGGACACCGAGCTGCCGTTGCTCGTATTCGGCGCGCTCGCCCTCCTGCGACCCGGCAGATCCATCGAGGTCGCTGGTCTGATCATACCCGTCCCGAGGCTGGCGGGACTGCTCATTGAAAAATCTCTGACCGACCGCAGCGGCGAGAAGGGCCACCGAGATCTCCTTGTTGCCCTCGGACTTCTGTTGCTGTCGACAGATGCGGATCTGGAGGAGTCGCATCAGCTGTACCGAACACTCGCTCCGGAACTGAAACATGCAATCCGGTCCAACCTCACGGTCCTGTCGCTGTCGGAACCGATACCGGGAATGCCCGATCCGATCCCGCAGAGAGGTCGCATCGCCTCGTTTCTCGCGCGGTTGGAGTCGACGGAGGAGGGGGGAGCCGATTGACCGCCACCTTGCAGCGCCGTGTGCGTGACCTGCGCGCTCGCCTCGCCACCCGCGCCTGGGAATACCGGCAACTGACCCACGCCAAAGGCGCCTGGTTCCGCCTCCGCCGCCTTCTCGCGGACGCGCGGAGCGTGTGGGCAATTTCGGATCAGGAGGCAACGCAACTGATCGCAGAGGGATTGCGACCCGAGGCGGTCGGCGAGGAGCTCTCACCGGCAAAGCGGATCATCGTCATCACCGAAGATCGTCTCGCCGGGTTGGCAAGCCGGCGGGAAATTCCGGTGCGACTGGACGCGGCGCTCCTCTCGGCTCGCAATCTCGCCCTCGTGCGGTTCGCAACGAAATAGCGGTGACCGCACTGCCCGAAACGCCGGTATCGGCATCTGGGCATCTATGCGTTGCCAACATCTGGTCAGATCAAACGAGACCGGAGCCGGACATCCGCAGATTCAACCTCGGAGTATTGACGGCCGCGAGATCGTTGCTCCGGCGAATCTGCGTAATCCGCGTAATCTGCGAAATCTGTGGTTTCCCCTTCCGGTCTTCCGGCTAGCGCCCCGCGGACCCGCGTGGGAACCGCCTTGCCTCCTATTGGGCCGTCGCCTGAATCTGCCACGCTCCCCGGCCGTATGTGGCCGCCGTGATCGTGCGAGTCGTGGTGTTGTATTCGAGGTCGGTGACGACGAGTCCGGCCGGCATGCCTGTGTTGAACTGGGTGAACGCAACCGCCCGGTTTGTGCTCTTGAAGACTCCCACGTCCGTCCCGACGTAGATCGTTTTCGCGTTCAAAGCGAGAACAGTGGTGGCGGGGATATCAGGCAGGCCTCCGGTCCTCGCAGTCCAGCTCCCGCCCTTGTATTCGTACAGATGAGCTGTACCGAATCCCCCGAGGACGCAGAAAGCCTTGCCGGCATCGGACGGATCCGCGGCGATGTCGTTGATCACCCGCCCGTCAGGCAAGCCTTTCGAGATATCCGACCAGTTCGTGCCACCGTCGGTTGATCGCCAGATCCTGGAATCGGTCGTCCCGGCATAGACGTATTGCGAGTTGGAGGAGGCTACCACGATCGAGTTCAGGTAATCGTCCTGCCCGCCGTTTGTCATGTCCGCGGGGCCGACCTGTGTCCAGATCGAGCCGCTGTCGGTCGACCGGTATATCCGGTGAGTCCCGAGGAAGAGGGTCGTGGGAGTGCGCGGGTCGAGTGTGTACGGAGTGACCCATCCGATGCGGTCCCCTGCGGGAATACCGTTGCCTTCGTCTGTAATCCATCCGTAGGGCCCCCCGATTCCATTGGTGGATCGCAACACACTCGGCTGCGCCCCATTGCCGGAGTCCCAGGGATAGCTGGCCGTGTACACGGTGTCCGTTGTCACCGGGTTGATGATCGACACGAACCCGTCCCCGGTGACCTCCGTGAGTGCCCATGTGTTGCCGGTGGTGCGAGCGAGTGAGCTATTGTCCTGGGCGCCACCGACGATGATGTCGTTGCTCGTCGGGTGCACACCGATGTCGTAGAACTGTGTGAGACTCAGATTGGAGTTGAGGTTGGTGAAGTTGACTCCGCCATCAGCCGTCTTCCAGACTCCGCCGTCGCACCCGACGTAGAAGGTATCCGGGCTGGAGCGGTCGATGAGAAGCGCATGTGTGTCCTGGTGCACCTTCTGCGCTGCGCCCCAGCTTCCGGTGAGATTCGCCCAGTGCGCGCCTCCATCAGTGGTCTTGTAGAGCTGGATGGTCCCGCGGTAGACGATGTTGGGATTCGTGGGGTGCACCGCCAGAATCATGTTATACCAGCACTGACCATCACACGCGTTCCTCCCCGCCGTCATCTTGCTCCAGCGGGCTCCGCCGTCAGTCGTCCGCCAGAGCTGCGCTTTGCTGCTTTCCGATCCAAAAAGAGCGTAAACATACTTGCCATTGGACGGCGCGACGGCAACATCCACACGCCCGACGTCGCCCTTCGGAGCAGATGTCTGCAACGTCCACGTGTCGCCGCCGTTGGTCGATTTATAGAGACCGCGATCGGATCCGCCAGCCCAGAGCAGTTTCGAGCTCTTCGGATCGCTGACGATTCTGGTGACCGGCACGTTGCCCAGTCTCACCGTCCAGGTGGCCCCGGCATCGTCGGATGAATAGATTGCACCGGCGTTGTAGAGTCCAGCGGTACAGCCACGCCACCGGCCACCCACGATGATGTGCTCCGAGTCTTTGGGATCGACGATGATGGAGGCGACCGTGGACAGATCGGCCACCGTTGTCGCACCGGTCCCGTTCCGGCTCTCCCATGTGGCCCCGCCGTCGGTCGACCGCAGGATGCCAATCCCAAAGTATTCTTCGCACCAACTGCTGTTCTCGCCCGTCCCCACCCAAATGGTCTTCGAATCCGACGGATCCAGCGCGATCGCACCGATCGTCTGAGTGCCGCCCTTCTCGAAAACCGAGCTCCAAGATCCCCCGTCGTTCGTTGACTTCCAGATACCGCCTGACGCACTGCCTACATAGAGGATATTGTTGGTGAAATCTTTCGCCAGGCAGCTCACCCGTCCCGCCACGTTTCCGAACCGCCACCCGCCGAAAGTCGATGAGTACGGCCCTCGCGGGACCCATTTCGCCGCAGTGCCGCGCGACACTTCCAGCGGCAGGACCTCGGCCGACCGCACGGCCGCGAAACGCTTCTCGGCCAAACGTCCGTCTGAGCCTGCACGGCGAGAGGAAAGAAACCACTCGTGTCGAGCACGGATCAAGCCCTCTTCGTCCAAAATGCGGGCAGACCGCCACGATGGCCTCCGGCCCGCAGGATTATCAGCCGAGATTCGGTGCCCACTCGCGAAGGCCAGCCAGGCGATCACGACGGCAGCGGATACCCGTTCAACTCCTTTGCCCATTCCTGTACCCCCTGATTCTCTAGAATCTTAACTGCCGGAGGGCTGCTAGGCAATCTGCGGCGTGAGGTCCTCGCCGAGCGCTGCTCGCTGGTCGTCCGTGAGCTTCGTCTCAGCGGTGAAGGACGGAAAGTCCGAGCCGATGGCGACCGGGACCTGCCCAGCGACAGGGAAGACGAGATATTGCACGGACGAAAGGCGGCCTCGGCCTCGCTGGGCTTCGTCAAATCGGGGTCTGACGAGAGTCCCGTCCGCCAGCCGTACGTACAGATGCTCGGGAAGTCGGAACCACTCGGTGAGCCGCGCCGAGCGCAGATCGGGATCGTCGATCTCCACGAGCAGTGAACAGCCGAGCTCGCCGTCGGCGCCGAGCAGAGCATTGTACGTATCGATCTCATGGAGGATGTCCCGCTCGCGCACGATCCTCTCGACGCGCACCATCTCCTGTATCTGATAGCGGACGGTGAGCGGTGTCTCGAAGAGGAAGGTCAGACAATCGCCTACATGGATGCGCCGCCGAGCCTTCTCCGCGAGGACGGCCGCTCGAAATTCGGGCCGGGTCTCTTCATATGTCTCGTAATCGAGGATCTCACTCCTGCCTACCCCCTTCATTTCGCATCGCCTCCTTCTCCGTCCTTGGGCGGCTCCACCTTCTGTTCAAACCCGTCCTCGCGGTAGGCTCGCGCCAGAATCGACATCGGGTGCATCGGCTTGATGCCCGCGTGCTGCTTGAACTGCAGCGCGGCCAGCGGACAGTCCGTCGCCCAGATCCGCGCCCCCGATTCCTTCATCCCCTCGAATGCCTTCCTCCCGATCCGCGCCGACGGCTCGAACCCCTCGACCGTCATCGCGTACGTCCCATCATGTCCGCAGCACTCCTGGACCGGGAGCGGAATCACACCGGGGATCTTCTTGAGAAGATCGCGGCTCCTGAAACCAATCGCCTGCGCCCGCAGGTGACAGGGCGTGTGGTACCCGACTTCTCCACCGGGCGTGCTTTTGAAATCCGTGTTGAAGCGCGATTCGCCGCGGATCGACCAGAGAAACTCGGAGGGATCCATCGTCGCGGCAGCGAGCCGCCGGGCGGCGTCACGGTCTTCGGCCGCGACGAGCCCGGGGTATTCACGTCGCAGCATCAGGGAGCAGGTGGGGTTGATGGCGATCACTTTCGCACCGCGATCGACGAAGGGGAGCAGCACCTTCAGGTTTTGCTTCGCCTGTGCGCGAACCGAGTCCAGATCGCCCTTCTCCCAGGCGGGCATACCGCAGCAGGCGAGGCCTCGCGCACACGAGACTTTGACCCCGTTCTTCTCGAGGACATCGACGGTGTCTCTCCCGATGGCCGGCTCGTTGTTCTGCACGTAGCAGGTCTGGAAAAGGACCACTTCGCCGCCAGGCTCGCGTGGGATTCTCCCGGTCTTCTCCGCCCATGACTCGAATGTCGCCGGGGCGAAATCCGGCAGCAGCTTGCGGCGGTCGATTCCGAGCACCTTCTCGAGAAACCACCTGTGCAGACGGACTCGATTGGCCACGTTGGCCATCCCCAGACTCGCCCGCGCCAGCTTGCCGGCACCGTCAGGATTGGCAAGCAGCCGGTCCCGCAGCGGGATCCCCCGCGCGCGGGCCCGCTGAGCGCGGTGGCGATGGACGAGCTTCGGGAAGTCGAGTTGGTAGGTGTGTCCGTCGCGGGGCGTGTACGGACAGTTGACGTCGCAGAGCTTGCACTGGAAGCAGGTGTCGAGGACCCGATCGATCTCGCTTCGCTCGAGGCGGCGGACGTCTCCGCCGTGCTTCTTGTCGATGAGCGCGAACAGATCCGGAAAGGTGTCGCAGAACTTGAAGCAGAGCCGGCAGCCGTTGCAGATTTCGAAAACTCGCTGTACCTCTTTGGCGAACCCTGTCGCGTCCCAGTAGACCGGATCATTGGGATCGTAGCTCAGGCCGTCCGTCGGCGAGTACGAAATCAACCCCGTGTCAGTGCTCATCCTGTCCTCCCTGTTCGGACGCGATCGCATGGAGTGCTGTGATGTCCATTAGGTAGAAAGAGTGATCAGCCGTTAGGTGTTAGCCATTAGCCTCCGAAACCCATACGTTGTTCGGTTTCTTACAGCTAATGGCTAACGGCTACGTGTTCCTCCGGGCTCCGGCCCTAGCTCACGGACTTCAGCATCAGCGAAAAGCGCCCGGCATGCGCCTTCTCAGCCTTGGCGAGCGTTTCGAACCAGTCTGCGATTTCCGCAAAACCTTCCTCGCGGGCGGTTTTCGCCATCCCGGGGTACATGTCGGTGTATTCGTGAGTTTCTCCGGCGATTGCCGCCCGCAGGTTCTCTTCGGTGCCACCGATCGGCAGATCCGTGGCGGGATCGCCCACTTTCTTGAGGTAGTCGAGGTGTCCGTGAGCGTGACCCGTCTCGCCCTCGGCCGTCTCGCGGAAGTTGCCCGCGACTTCCGGGTACCCTTCGACGTCAGCGACCTTTGCAAAATAGAGATAACGACGGTTTGCCTGGGATTCCCCGGCAAATGCGGCCTTCAGATTGTTGTGCGTTTTCGTTCCTTTGAGCTGTGCCATACTTTGTTCTCTCCTTCTTCCCGGGGGCATCCTCCCCCCAAGGGTGTCAGTTTTGTTGTTGATCGTTGGCCCGACGCCCCGATTGCCTGGGGCGCTGGCAGGTCCCGCAAAGCCCGAGGATCCGGATATCCAGCTCCTCGGCCGTGAACCCCCGGGGACCGACGAGGGGCAACGGGATTCGAGCGATCGTGCCGTCGTCTCCATCGACCATCCGCCCGCAACTCCGGCAGACGAAGTGATGGTGAGGCGCCACGTTGGCGTCATAGCGCGCCACCCCCGCCGTCGTGCTCACGCGCCGTACCAGTCCCTTCATCTCGAGGCTCTCCAGGACACGATAGACCGTCGCAAAGGATACCGTCGGCATCTCTCTCCGCACTGCCTCAAAAACCGCATCCACGGACGGATGAGACGCATCGGACGCAAGGACACGGTACACCGCGAGCCGCTGTGCCGTCAATCGAAGGCCACGCTCGCGACACGAGTGCTGGAATCTCCGGCACCACTGCGCGACCACATCACGCGGGCGGCGATGAGTCCTCGCCGTGGTCGCCTGGTCGAAGTTAGCATTGCTTCTCACATGAGAATTATTACCATATGGCATTCCGGTGTCAAGGGGCTTACTGCCGCCGGGGGAGGCGGATACCGGGATTCCACTCTGTAGCACGGGGTTTGGGGTTGTGGTGCATCGGGTACGGGTACGGGACAAGGCTACGGCAAAGTCCCGGAAACCGCAGATTTCACAGATTGACTCGCAGATGTCGCCGATTGCTTCGCGCCGACCCGAGAGTGAGGAGCAAGTTGCTCGTCGGTTGAATGCTGGAAGAATCTGCGTAATCTGCGCGGA
>JACPPM010000193.1 GCA_016191015.1 Acidobacteriota bacterium
AATCTGCGTGAAGAATCCGCGAAATCTGCGGTTAGCTCGGTACTTTGACGAGGCCCTGTAATCCAAGGCAGGGCCGCGGCAAAGTCGAGGTGCCGATCTGGGCGTGTCCGTTCCGTACGAAACCGCAGATGGCCCAGATTTCCGCGCAGATTACGCAGATTCGTCCAGCCTTCAACCGACGAGCAACTTCCTCCTCACTCTCGGATCGGCGCGAAGCCATCTGTGACATCTGCGAATCAATCTGTGGAATCTGCGGTTTCCGGGACTTTGCCGTTGTCTCGTAATCCAAGGTCCCGGCGAGCTCCCCGAGACCCCAGTTCTCGGCGGTTGAAGGCTGAAGGAATCTGCGGAATCTGGGAGATCTGCAGTCAGCTCCGGAAGGGACTCGCCACGAGCAGCGCCATGACTTTGCTGCGACCCGGAGTCCTGCTCGCACAGAATTGATCTTTACCGGGGCCTTTGCTAGTATAATGCCAGATACCGGCGTAACCGAAGAGATGTAAGGGGCTCGTTGCGCAGGCGGACAGGATGAGGGGTCGAAGCGATGTTTGAAAAGTACACAGAGAGGGCGCGGCGAGTTCTCTTCTACGCGAGATACGAAGCCAGCCAGCTCGGGTCGCCATCGATCGAGACCGAACATCTGCTCCTTGGCCTGCTCCGGGAAGGAAAAGGACTGACGAGCCGGTTCTTCGCGCGCTCCCATCTGTCGCTCGAGTCGCTACGGAAGGAGATCGAAGAGAGGTCGCACGTCAAGGGACGCGTCTGGACATCGGTCGACCTGACCTTCAGCATGGAATCGAAGCGCATTCTCGCCTACGCCGAGGACGAAGCCGGGAAGCTCCATCACAACTACATCGGAACCGAACACATCTTGCTTGGACTGCTGAGGGAAGAACGGTCGATGGCCGCCGAGATCCTGAATGAACGAGGGATCAGGTTGCAGGAGGTGCGCGAGGACATCATGCAGATGTCCGGAATGAAGGCGCAGCAGAATCGAAACGTGGAGACCCCTCTGCTGACGGAATTCAGCCGCGACCTGACCGAGAGTGCGGCAAAGAATCTGCTTGATCCGCTGATCGGCAGGGAGGACGAGCTCGAGCGCGTCGTCCAGATCCTCTGCCGCCGGACCAAGAACAACCCCGTGCTGATCGGTGAGCCCGGCGTCGGCAAGACCGCGATCGTCGAAGGGCTCGCCCAGCGGATCGTCTCCGGCAGCGTGCCGCTGTTCCTTATGGACAAGCGCATCATGGCCCTCGATATCTCTCTCATCGTCGCCGGCACGAAATATCGCGGACAGTTCGAAGAACGCCTCAAGGCCATCATGAAGGAGTTGATGGAGAACCCGGATATCATCATCTTCATCGATGAGCTGCACTGCCTGGTCGGCGCCGGCTCGGCCGAAGGGTCCCTCGACGCCGCCAACATCCTCAAACCGGCGCTTTCGCGCGGCGAGGTCCAGTGCATCGGCGCCACAACCCCGGCCGAGTACCGCAAGTACATCGAAAAGGACCGATCCCTCGAACGCCGTTTCCAGGCCGTCAAGGTCAATTGCCCGACCGAAACGGAGACCGTACAGATCCTGAACGGCATCAAGGAACGCTACGAAACATTTCACCAGGTTAAGTATACGGACGAGTCGATCAACGCGGCCGTCTACGCCTCCCAGCGGTACATCACCGACCGCTTTCTGCCCGACAAGGCGATCGATCTGCTGGACGAGGCGGGAAGCCGCGTGAAGCTGCGCGAGGCGGCTCTCGCCGTCGGCGCCAGCAGCTTCGGACGTGGCGGTGGAGGCGGCGGAGGCGGATACTACGAGGGCAGGGTCTCGTCTCTGGGGTACCCGGCAACATCCTACTACGAAGGCGACGAACGCAAGGTCGATGGTCCGGTCGGTCGCGGCCGCGCGGCCGCAGGACATCTCGAGCTGGCGGCGCCGCCGGTGGAGGTGAGCAGGGAGGACATCGACGAGGTGGTCTCCAAATGGACCGGCATCCCGCTCTCGTCTCTCAAGGAAGAAGAGACCTCCAAACTCCTGCGGATGGAGGAGGAGCTGCAGAGGCACATTGTGAGCCAGCGCGAGCCCATTTCGGCGCTGAGCCGCGCGATCCGCCGCAGCCGTGCGGGGCTCAAGAACCCGAACCGCCCGATCGGTTCATTCCTCTTCCTCGGTCCGACCGGAGTCGGCAAGACCGAGGTGGCCCGGTGCCTCGCCCTGTTCCTCTTCGGCTCGGAGAAGGCCTTGGTCAAGTTCGACATGTCGGAGTACATGGAGAAGCACTCCGTCAGCAAGCTCATCGGATCACCCCCTGGCTACGTCGGCCACGAAGAAGGCGGGCAGCTCACCGAGAAGATCAAGCGCACCCCATACTCGGTGATTCTTTTCGACGAGATCGAGAAGGCGCATCCGTCAATTTTCAATATCCTGCTGCAAGTCCTGGAGGACGGAATCCTCACCGATTCCTTCGGCAACTCGATCGATTTCAAGAACACGATCATCATCCTCACCTCCAACATCGGCGCGCGGTTCATCGAAAAACGCGGCTCTCTCGGGTTCCAGGCGCAGGATCAGAACGAAAACTACTCGAAGATCCGGGACCAGGTACGGAGCGAGGTCAAACACACCTTCAATCCGGAATTCATCAACCGCCTCGACGAAATCATCGTCTTCGACGCACTGACAGACCACGACCTTTTCGAAATCGTCCGCCTGATGGTCGACCAGATCAACGAGACGCTCGCGGACAAGAAGATCGAAATCGGGGTCAAGGACGATGTGGTGAGCTGGATCATCGAGAGGACCTGCAAGGACCGATCCTACGGAGCCCGGCCGCTTCGCCGCGCTCTGCAGAAGCATATCGTCGATCCGCTGTCCGAGGCGGTGATCCGCGGGGGCGTGAGGCCGCGTTCGAAGATCGAGATCTATCTGGGCGACAAGGGCATCTACAGGCGGCCGGCCGCCGACCGGCCATCGGCCGACCGGCCACCGGCCGAGCGGCCACCGGCCGAGCGGCCACCGGCCGATCGTCCATTGACCGAGCCGGAACCCGAGGGGTTGGTTCTGTATCCTTTCGATTGACGCGCGTCGAGCCGTCGATCGGGCGCGTGAGTGGGTAACGTAGAGGTGATTGGTATTGAGTGATCGGGAGCTGGCCGCGGAGCCGTCAGTGACGGCTGCGTGGCGTGTGAGTCAGGGGCCGTGCGAGAGGCCGAGGAGGAGGGAGAGAGGTATGCTTATGGGACGGGCCGCGGTAATGCTGATGGTGCTGGCGGTTGCGCGCTTGAGTGGCGCGGCGCCGATCCAGGAGATCAAGGTCACCGGGAATGTCCGGATCGACCGGACCACGATCCTCTACTACGTGCATTCGAAGGTGGGGGAGGAGTTTGACGAGCAGAAGCTGAAGGCTGATTTCCAGCGCCTGTGGGACACCGGGTTCTTCTCGGACATGAAGCTCGAGGAGGCCGACGGCGAGACGGGCAAGATCGTGACCTTCCTGTTGAAGGAGAGGCCGGTCGTCAAGGTGATCGATTATCGTGGAAACAAGGCGGTCACGACCAGCGCGATTCAGGATGAGCTGAAGAAGCAGAAGATCGAGCTGGCTGTGAACACTGTGTACAACCCGGGAACGGTGGTCAGGGCCAAGCGCGCGATCGAGAAGCTGCTGAAGGAGAAGGGGCAGCAGTTCGCGACGGTGCAGGACGAGGTGAATCCGATCACCGCCACAGACGCACAGCTGGTTTTCCGGATCAACGAAGGACCGAAAGCCCGCATCGAGGAGATCAAGTTCGCCGGGAACACGGTCATCTCCGATCGCGCGCTCAGGCGCGCCATGAAGAACCAGAAGGAACACTGGTTCCTCTCATTTTTCACGTCGAAGGATGTCTACTCGAAGGAGAAGTTCGACGAGGACATGGACCGGCTGCGGATGAGGTATTGGAAAGAGGGATACCTGCGGGTCCAGGTGGATTCGCCCAAGATCCAATCCGAGGACTTCAAGACGTTCCTGCTACGGCGCGAGCGCAAGAAGCTGTTCTTCGACATCCCCGTGCATGAAGGTCCCCAGTATATGACTGCCAGTATCCAGCTCGAAGGCAACACCGTGCTCCCGACCGCCGCGCTGATGCCCTTGATCGAGCTCAAGATCGGTGAACCCTACGACATCGAAAAGCGGAACAAGGGGCTCCAGGAGATCCAGAGCGCCTATGCCGCTCGCGGCTACTTCTACGCCCAACCGGTGCCGATCGACATGACGAACGACGAAACCAGGAATGTCGATCTGACGATCCGGATGGAAGAGAATCAGCTCTGCTATCTCAACCGCCTCGAGTTCAAGGGCAACGTGACGACGAAGGACAAAGTCTTGCGACGGGAGTTCCTGCTCCGGGAAGGCGACGTTTTCAGCAAGAGGCGGTTTGAGGATAGTTTGAAACGCTTGCAACAACTGGGGTTGGTCGAGCTGACCGAGGAGCCCAAGATCGAACCCGACCCGAATGACAAGAGCCGTCTGGACGTGACCGTCGAGCTGAAAGAGGCGCAGCGGAATCAGATTCAATTCGGCGGCGGAGTGAGCCAGCTCGAGGGCACCTTCGGAACGCTCTCCTACTCCACCACGAACCTGCTGGGCTCCGGCGAACAGCTCAACGTCGACCTGCAAGGCGGGAAGCGCACAACCAACCTGAGATTCGGAATCACAGAACCCTATTTTATGGACAAGCGCATCACCCTCGGCCTCGACGTCTTCAAGACGAACACCAGGTTCGTCTACCAGGGGTACCGCCAGATCAGGACAGGTGGCAGTCTGCTGTTCGGCTTCCCGATCGGGGACACCTACTGGCGCAACAGCTACCTGTACAGCTATCAGGTCGTCAAGTTCCGGGATGTCGCGACTGAGCTCCTTGACGATCCGTTCTACAAGGTCTACCTGCGTGATGGCTCCGAGAGCGGCTTCACATACACGCTTTTCCGGAACACCGTCGACAACCCCCTGAGCCCGTTCAGCGGCAACAGGTGGTCTTTGACGCAGACGATCGCCGGCGGGATCCTGGGTGGCGATTTCAATTACTACAGGCCCGAGCTCGAAATCATTCGCTTCCAGCCGCTGACGAGGAAGACGAACCTCGGCTTCCGGTTCCAGATGCAGTACGCCACCGCCTTCGGCGGGCAGGTGCTCCCTTTCCGTGGCACGATCTTCATGGGGGGCGAGCAGTCTGTGCGGGGCTTCCCCTACCTGGCGATCGGCCCGCGGGACGACAAGGGCAACCCGATCGGTGGCAACAAGAGCATGCTGTTCAATTTCGAGTACTACGTCCCGATCGCCGGCCCGCTCAAGGCCGTCGCCTTCTTCGACGCCGGCAACGTCTGGGGATCGAGTGACCCGTTCGATCCGTTCGACATGAGGACGTCGACCGGTCTGGAGGGTCGCTTCTTTATTCCGGTCTTCAGGGTTCCGTTCAGGCTGATTGCGGCGTATAACCCGAGCCGCCCCCGCCCCCGCGGCGACTACCAGGGCGGCGATAAGTTCGCCTTCAAGTTCAGCATCGGAACAACGTTCTGATCAGCCGTTAGCCATTAGCCCGGAGCGAATGTGGTGGACCGAGGAGAAAGTGTGGTCACATCGATTCGTCTCACCCCGAGATCAGATCGGCGAACAGCTAATGGCTCACAGCTATTATCCAGTGGCCTCGCCCCCGCTTTTTGCATATAATGCGCCGGTGCTGGGGAGGTTCTCTGGCCATTCCGATACTCTGGAGCGATTGTTTAATCTTACGAGGAGAGACAAACACGATGGTGAAGAGAGTCACGTTGGCAACGATGCTGCTGGCCGGGAGTTTTGCCTATGCCCAGCCCGCTGCGACCAAGATGGGCGTAGTGGACGCCGAGGTTGTGATACGGGGATCGGCTGAGGGCAAGAAGCTCCTCGAGAGGCTCGAGAAGTATCAGGCGGCCAAGCAGGTCGAGATCGACACAAAGACGAAGGAGCTGGCCGACGTCCGGAACAAGTACCAGACGCAGCAGCTCACACTGAGCGAGGACGCCCGCGGCAAGATGGAGAAGGATATCGAGCAGAAGACGACGGGACTGCGTCGCGTTCAGGAGGACGCGCAGGCCGAGCTCGACGATATGAAGGAGCAGGGGCTGAGGACCATCAACCAGAAGGTCCTGCCCGTTATCGAGAAATATGCCAAGGACAACGGGTTCACGATCGTGTTTGACAAGAACCGATCCGGCATCATCGTCTCGGACAACTCGCTCGATATCTCCGACGACATCATAAAGCTGCTCGACCAGGAGGCGACGGCGGCGACCCCACCCCCCTCCAAGTAGCGGGGATCGCGAACTGAAGTGGCCGAATCGAGAATCCTCGACATCCGCGCCATCCTGGAGAGGCTTCCGCACCGCTATCCGTTTCTCCTTGTCGACCGGATCCTGGAGTTCGAGGATGACAAGCGGATCGTCGGCATCAAGAATGTCACATTCAACGAGCAGTTCTTCCAGGGGCACTTCCCGATCAAACCGGTGATGCCGGGGGTGCTGATCATCGAGGCGATGGCGCAGGTCGGGGCGATCCTGCTGATCGGTGCGATCCCGGACCGGCACAACAAGCTGGTCTATTTCACGGGGATCGACGGTGCTCGATTCCGGAAGCCAGTCGAGCCGGGCGACAGGCTCCGGATCGAATGCACCGTGCTCAAGCTCAAGAGCCGTTTCTGCAAGATGAAGGGCGAAGCGACCGTCGAGGGGCAGCTCGTGGCCGAGGCCGAGTTCATGTCGTCGCTGGTCGAGGTCTAGATCCGTGGCAGCCATTTCAGACCGCCCGAGTGGGATCGACCGTTTGGCCGTTGTTCATCCGGGGGCCGAAATCGCGGAAGACGTCACGGTCGGGCCGTACTCGGTCGTCGGTGAGAATGTGAAGATAGGCCGAGGCACATCGCTCGCCTCCCACGTCACCATCGACGGGTGGACCGAGATCGGCGAGGACAACCGGGTCTCGCCTTTTGTCTCGATCGGGACGCCCCCCCAGGATCTGAAATATGCCGGCGAAATGACGCATGTGCGGATCGGACATCGCAATACGATTCGGGAATTCGTCACCGTCAACCGCGGCACCAAGGGCGGCGGGGGGCTCACCCAGATCGGCCACGACAACCTCCTCATGGCCTACAGCCACGTGGCACACGACTGCAAGGTCGGCAACAGTTGCATTCTGGCTAACGCCGCTACCCTCGCCGGCCACGTCGAAATCCAGGATCACGTTACCTTGGGCGCCTTCTCCGGTGTCCACCAATTCTGCCGTCTCGGACGCCACAGCTTCATCGGAGGCTACACGGTCATCACCAAGGACGTACTCCCATTTTCCAAGACGGTCGGGCGGAGAACGACCTGCGTCTACGGAGTCAACGCGATCGGCCTCCGGCGCAAGAATCTTCCCGCCGAATCGATCGAGGCACTTCAGAAGGCCTTCCGCAAGCTTCTCCATCCGGGTCTGAACACGACACAGGCGATCGAGCAGATCGAACGCGAGATCGTATCGGATGCGGAGGTACGGTATCTGATCGAGTTCCTCCGCCATAGCCGACGCGGCGCGTACACGAGGACCGGCGGCGAGAGCGGCGAGTAACGTCGGTGGAAGCTGTCGGATTGATCGCCGGCGCAAGCCAGTTTCCGCTGCTGGTTGCGCGTGAGGCGCGGGCGCGCGGGCACAAGGTCATCGCGGCTGGGATCCGCGAGGAGGTCATGAAGGAGCTCGCCGACGAGGTCGACGAGTTTCACCTGATCGGCCTGGGCGAGCTCGGCAAGCTCATCCAGATCTTCAAGAAAGCCGGCGTCCGCCGCGCCGTGATGGCCGGCAAGGTCCAGCATAAGTCGATCTTCGCCT
Organism: Acidobacteriota bacterium; assembly: GCA_016191015.1. Lineage (GTDB taxonomy): Bacteria > Acidobacteriota > CAIWXX01 > CAIWXX01 > CAIWXX01 > JACPPM01. The sequence goes on from JACPPM010000193.1 coordinate 7,875, forward strand.
CGATCAAGCCCGACTTCAAGCTGCTCTCCGTCCTGATGAAGCTGCGCGAAAAGAACACAAACGCGATCATCGGCGCGATCGCCGATGTCCTTGCCGACGACGACATCACGCTGATGGATTCGACGGCTTTCCTTAGAAACCTGCTCGCGGAGGAGGGGTTCCTCACCAAGACAAAGCCCTCCAAAGAGGACATGCACTCCGTCGAGTATGGCGTCAAGATCGCACGCGAGATCACCCGACTCGATCTCGGTCAGACCGTTGTCGTGAAGGACGGGGCGTGTGTGGCGATCGAGGCGATGGAAGGGACAGATGAGACGATTCGGCGCGCGCACAAGCTCTGTGGCATCGGTGCGGTTGTGGTGAAGCTGAGCAAGCCATCGCAGGACTTCCGCTTCGACGTCCCGGTCTGCGGCATCGGAACGATTGAGGTGATGGCGGCGGCTGAGGCGCGTGTCCTGGCCGTCGAAGCCGGACGCACGCTCCTTTTCGACAGAGAGAAGCTGCTTCAGAAGGCCGACAGGAGCGGGATCGCGGTCATGGGAATCAAAGTGTGAAAGTAGCCGTCGTCGGCGTCGGGCATATAGGAAAGGAGCATGCCCGGGTGGTGGCCAACACATCCGGCTGCGAGCTTCATGCCGTCGTCGACCAGCGGAGGGATCGGGCGCAGGAGGTGGCTGAGCGGCATCGGAGCCGATGCTTCTTCGATGTCAGCGAGATCGCCGGCAAGGTGGACGCGGCGGTGATCGCGGTGCCCACCGAAGCACATCTACCGGTCGCGAAGCGGCTCCTGGAAGCCGGAGTCGATTGCCTTGTGGAGAAGCCGATCGCGGGATCGATTGCCGACGCCGATGCACTGATCGAAACGGCCGCCCGGTGCGGCCGGATCCTCCAGGTCGGGCACGTCGAACGCTTCAACCCGGCCCTGCAAGCCGCCCTTCCACTGATCAAGGATCCCCGCTTCATCGAGGTCCACCGGCTCGGCTCTTTCGTTGCCCGCAGCCTCGACATCGACGTCGTGCTGGACCTCATGATCCATGACATCGACGTCGTCCTGACGCTGGCCGGCTCGATGCCCACTGAAGTGCGGGCCGTCGGGGTCCCGGTCCTCACGCGCAAGATCGACATCTGCAACGTGCGGTTGGAGATCGGGAAGTGCGTGGCCAACCTCACAGCCAGTCGCGTCTACCGCGACAAGGTCCGCAAAGTCCGCATCTTCCAACCCGACGCCTACATCTCGCTCGACTATGGCGCCCAGTCCGGTGATGTCTATCGTCTCTCAAAAGCCGAAGGGCTGCCTCAGGTCACAGCCAGCGCCCTCACCATCGTCCACGAAGAGCCGTTCAAACTCCAGCTCCAGGCCTTCATGACCGCCGTCTCCAGGCGCAAGGTCCCAGCCTGCAGCGGCGAAGAAGCCCGCCGCGCCCTTCAGGTAGCCCTCGATATCGTCCAACGTGCCGCGGTGGCGTAAGCCTTTTGGATCGAGAGGGGCGTCGCTGCGCACCCGGACGGCCTTCTCGCATGCTCAACCCGACCTTCGTCGGTTGCGCTTTCTGCGAGCTCGGACTTGTGGGAGCGTCTGTCGTTCGAGGAGCTCAGCGATCGGTTCCACGCGTATGAGCACACGTACGGGTATTCGACGATCGAGTTCTATCGACGCTTTCAACATGGCCAGCTTGGAGACGACCCAGACATGATGATGTGGGCTGGGCTGTACCACCTCTATCTCACGTCTCATCCCCTCCGCCAGTTCATGCTGCACGAGGCCGCTTCTGCGTGACGGTCGGGCGTGGCCAGCGCGAGAATGAGCCCTCATGCAGCTTGAGGGGGCGACGACCTGTGTGGTCTCCCGTGAGAAGATGGGTACACACCGCTTCGACTGCGGCCTGGAAAATCGCACCGTCCCTCTGAGGGAGGGAGACGGCGAGGAGTGCAGTACTGTCAGTGAGCGCAGCACGCGTCAAGTTCATCGCTCGCGAAAGCCGGGTGAGCTCAGTCCGCTGGACCTCTGTCACGAGGTTTCTCCGAGCTTCCTCGGCAGCATCCATGGTTTACTCGGGACTCTGACGAAGTCCTGCCGGCCGATGCCGCGCGAACTGCCACATCGTCGGGGACGCCCCGAACGCGGCGCCCGCGCCGGCCGGCCTCTACAGCCGGTCGAGATCCAGGTCCGCTTCCGCAGGCCTCTCGGGCAGGTACACCACCGGGACCGTCTCCATGGCTTCGACCTTCGAGATCATCTCCTGGCTCAGGTAGCCGCTCCGGCAGGTGAAGGTCTGCCCGCACATGTCGGTGTACTCGAACTCCAGATACCGGCACGGCCTGCCGTTGACTCTCATGCTCGGATCCACCTGAATGCCCCGATTCTTTCCCCAGACAGCGAGGCCTGACCCGTAGGTCTTCAACCGGCGGCTCAGTCCGCGCACGCCGAAGCAAAGGACCGTGCCCCCGACAATGACGAAGATCGACAAGAAACCGAAGACCCACCTAGGAATGCCAGTGATGCCCGGAATCGCCACCCGGAACGGGTCATCCTCAGCATACCTGATCTCGAGCTGCGCCCCCTTGTCCATGCCGTAGTACTCACGATTGCCTACCGACTTCTCTCCGCCGTAGCTCCTGCCGTCGGCCGCCACGAACTCATACACAATGTAATAGCTCGTGCTGTCGTTGTCGGAGGAGATATGCTTCGACACGACCGATGCCGTGGCGGAGCGGCCGTTCTTGAGCAGATCCGCCTCCCTCTGCATCGACACGAACATCGCTCCGCCGACGATCAACGGTATTCCACCAAACACACTTCCGAAGAGCAGGAAAAACCCGTCCTTGGTCCGAAACAGAGCCGCCCGGATCTCTCGTCCAGTCAGCCGGTTCGATGTGTTCATGCCTCTCCCCCTCCCGGCGCGCTGTCGGCGGTCCGATCACGCTTGCCCGGAATCGAGTATATCGATTGAAGCGCGAAGAGCAAGTTGACGGCTCCCAACCCACTGACGGCCCCCCGAATCCACCCCACCAGTGGCGACATCCGCAGGTCCAGCAGATCGAGGAAGTAGTTAGTCTCCCAAAACCTCGTCCAGGGCGCGAGGCACAATGCGAGGCCCGTGATGTACGAGCAGACGATGTACCCGTATTGACCCCACGGCTTCCAACCCCTCATCTCACGGCAAGCCCATGGCACACTGCACAGGAGGGTCCGAGCGCTCCCCGCGGTGGACCGCCGTGATGAGCCTGCTCTCGCGCGTGCGTGGCGCCGACCTCATCGCGTGTCGCGCGGTAGACGCTGAGATCCTTGGCGCGGGGCCTCAGAACGACACCCCCTAAACGCGTCACTGCCCCTTGCTTCGTGCCATCAGCGATTGGATCTCCTTGATCCGGTCCCCAACGGCCCTATAGTTCGCATTGAACCCGAAAACATCCCTGAAGACCTCAAGGGCCTTCCCATACTCACCGACCTGCTGGTAGGCAATGCCGAGGTCATATCGGAGCCCCTGGTACTCCACGTCCTTATGCCCAGGGCTCTCGAGCCCCTTCTTCAACCAGGCGATCGCCTGCTTCGGCATCCCTTTCTCCATGAAGCAGAGCCCCAGCAGCGAGCAGCACTCGAGCAACCGATTCGGATCACGCGCCGCCGTCTGGAACTCGCCGATCGCTTCGTCGATGAGCCCCATCTCCTTGTATGCGATCCCAAGGTTGTAGCGCGTGTCGTAGTCTTCGTCACCGAGCTGCTTCTCGATGCCGGCACGGAACTCGGTGAACAGCTCCTCCAGACTCTTCTCCTGATACGACTGGCTCTCATCCGTGATGATCTCGCCCTCTTCCGCTGCCTCCCGCACCGTCTCGGCTTTCAGCAACTCGGCTTCCAACTCCGAGGACAGATCGAAGAATCCCTCACCAACCTCCGCGCCCGCCTGCATCGGCACGGCCTCAGTCGGCGCCACCGGCGGCTTGCTCACCGCCGTAATCTCAACCTTGCGCTCCAGCTCAAGCTCCAACTCCTCCTCCTCTTCCTCCCGCGGCGCGGGCGCAACAGGAGGGGGCGACGGCGGCGGCGGCGGTGGCGGTGGCGCGGCGAAAATCTCATCCAGACCTGGTGCGGTGGCGCCCTCGACCAACGGTTCCACCGCGGGGAGAGCCGCACCCTCTTCGATGAGCTCGATCTCATCCAACGAGGAGATCAGGTCCGCCGGCGCCTCTTCATCAACGTGCCGGGCTGCCTGTGGCGGAGGGCCGACCGCGTGGGCCGGTGCCATCTTCGCCGTGTCCTTGACGATCTCCTCGAGCTCATGGATGTCCTCCATCAGAAGGTCGTCCAGAGTCATCTTCTTCTTCTCCGGCGGACGCGCGATCGGCGGTTCTTCGCCGGCTGCCGGAGGTGCGGGAGGACGTGGACGGGCTGGTGGCTTCTTGGCTGTCTCATCGAGGCCGAGATGCAGGCGCTCAAGCTCCCTCTCCAGCTCCCCGATCTGAGTCGTGGGCTTCTTTGCAACGGATGCCCGTGCCGACGGAGGCGGAGGTGCCGGCGCGGCCGGGGCCGGCGCGGCCGGTACCGGCGGGGCCGGGGCCTGTGAACCGACGGTCGCGGGCCGTGCCTCCTCCTCGATTTCAATATCGAAATGTTCGACCTCGCGAGGCGCAGACGGGCGCCTGAGAGACTCGGCCGCTGTCGATGCGAGAAGTGACGCCGGAGGTGCCGCGGAGGCCTCTTCTTCCAGATCGATGCTGAACCGTTCGACCTCAGCCCTCAGGTCCTGAAGCTCCGGCACCAGCTCATCGTCAAACGCGCCCTGCGGCGGCTCGAAGGCTGGGGGCGTGGCGGGCACCTCCAGCAGTGGCGGAGCGTTCGTTGGCGCAACCGGGGGCACGAGCATGGGTTCGATTCGCACCTGGGGCGGAGGCGTGGCCTCCCGCGGAGGCGCTGCCTCTTGCCGGAGTTCTGCACGTGGCGCTGGCCGCGGTGCCTCGGCTTCCTCCTCCTCGAACGAGACGAAATCCAGGTCGATCTCGGGCATCTCGATTTCCTGGGCCTCGGTGGCGGATGGCTGAGGAGCCGCGGCGATCGAGCCGGCAGGCCCGCCTGTCGAGCCGGCATCTTCTGGCTCGGCGCCGGCGACCGAGACTTCCTCGAAATCCTCGAGCGCGCCCAAGTCGATATCGAGCTCCTCCTCCTCCACCTCCCGGACCGCCGGCGACGGAGGCGTTGGCGGAGCCGGCGGCGGAGCCGTCGGCTTCGGCGGTGCAGCTCTCTGCGCGGCGGGAGCTTTCGCGGCAAACGCGGCAGCCTTTGCAGGCGCCTTCGCGGGGGCCGCCGGTTCCTGGACCGGCTTCGTCCCCCCTGATGTGACCCCGCTCTCGAGCTCCTTTATCCGTGCGACGAGGTGGGAGTCGTTTGGATCCAAGGAAGAACCGTCGGAGAGGACCCGCTGGGCTGCTTCGATGTCTCCGCGTTCTTCGTAAAGCTCGGACAGCAGAACGCACTCTTTTACGGCGTCGGCAATACGCCCCTTTTCTTCGTAGATGTCCTTCAGGTGAGCGTGCGCGCGGATGTTGCGCGGGTCGAGTTTCAACGCGCGCGCGAGCTGCTCCTGGGCCTTGTCGAAGAGCTTGTAGCGCATGAAGACGTCGGCTTCGGTCAGCAGCTCAAGGACCTGCGCCGGCACGCCCTCATCCCAATCCGCAGCCGTCGGCGCGGGTCGAGTCGGGCGAGGCTCATCGCGATGTTCGATGATCTCTCTGACGACAGCGGGCTTGATCGGGGCCGCTCCGCGCGCTATGGGCCGCACAGGCGGTGCTTCTGCTTCGTCGGCTGTCTGGAAACCAGGCGCTTCCTTCTCCCCCTTGAACCTGAGGAGGCGTTCCCGGTGCTGGTAATTCTCCGGGTCGAGATCGATGACTTTCTCGATGACCGAAAGCGCTTCTTGAGTCTGACCCTTGAGGTAGAGCGCATCGGAGAGAGTGGACAGGGCGGCAATGATGTTCGATCGCTGCTTGAAAGAGGTGTAGATTTCAACCAGCTTCCGCAAGGTAGGGATGTGCCCGGGGGTGATGTTCAGTATCGATCTCAACAACCCGATCGCCTTCTCGCCCTCACGCTGCTTGATGAGCATGTTCACGACGGGTTCGTAAAGGGCGAAGGCACGATCGAGCTGATTGCGCTTGAGGAGCTGATCGCCGAGGCTCAATAGGCTCTGCGTGGCCGTGGGCTCGACTTCAGCCAGCCGCAGGTAGTAGCGCTCTGCCTTCTCCAGCTCATCGCTCTTCTGATAGACCTCACCGAGGAATTTCAGCAGGTTCGCCTCGTGCGGATCCGCCTGCAACGCCTCCTCGACGATCCGGACGGCCATGTCCCGGTGGCCGAGGTCGTACTGGGCCTGTGCGAGTGTCAAGACCGCCTGGCCGTTCTTGCGGTCGAGGTTGAGCGCCTGGTTCAGGACCTCGAGGCATTCATCGACGAGTCCCTTGCGGCGCAGATCTTCGGCCACGCGGCTGAACTCCTCCACCGCCTGCGGAATCATCTTCTCCTTGGCGTAGAGCTCGGCCAGCTTCACCCGCATCTTGACGTTTTCGCGGTCCAGATCGACGATCTTCCGGTATACGTCAAGCGTCTCCTCGATCTTGTTCTGCCGCTGGAAGACCTCAGCGACCTCGAGATACTGGTTCCTTGCGTCGTTGATCAGCCCCTGCTTCGCATTCAATTCCGCGAGCTTCAGCATCACCCCGGCGTTTTGCGGATCGATCCGTTTGACCTTCGCGTATGTGGCGATCGCCTTGAGGTTGAATCCGTCTTGCGCATAGAACTCGGCCATCTCCGACCAGTGATGCACGGCCTCTCGCACCTTCCCGAGCCGGGCGTAGAGGTCACCAACCTGGTTGCGGACAGGCCAGTCCTTCGGGTTTTCCTTCAGAATGCTGAGGTACTCGGCGATCGCATTCTCCAGGCGTCCCGCCTTGATGTACTTCTCAGCGTTCTTGGTTGCCTTCTCTTTGTTGATCGCCATGGAGTGCTCAGCCAAAGGTCAAGGAAAGCTGGCGGTCATCCACCCATCGACAAAACGACCGCCGATGGTGGCGCGTCAGGCCGTGGCGATTGATAGCGTCAATGTGAGCCAGTGTCCCATATCCTTTGTTTTTCGCAAGATTATAACATGGAAATCTGTCGTCATACAGACCGACAAGGCAATCACGCTGGACCTTGGCAACGATCGATGCGGCTGCGATCGAAAAGCTGATCCCATCGCCCTTGATGAGGGCGCGCTGCGGCAGATCGAGCCCGGGAATGGGCTCGCCATCCACCAGGGCGAAGTCGGGCGGGGGATCGAGAAGCCGGAGGGCTCGCTTCATCGCCACGAACGTGGCGCGGCGAATATTCAGACAGTCGATCTCCTCACGACTCGCCGACGCCACCGCGAACCGCGCATTTCGCATGATCCAGAGCGCGAGGTCGTGGCGGAGGGCGGGAGCGAGTCTCTTGCTGTCGTCGATCGCCGGGTGAGGGCGGGAGCTGAGCGTGACGGCGGCGACAACGACGGGGCCGAAGAGAGCTCCTCTGCCAGCCTCGTCGATCCCCGCGACGCACCTGTAGCCGGTCCGCGCGAGCTCACGCTCGTGCGCCAGACTGCAGCCGCTACTCCGCCGCCCCGCCGCCAGCGGCATCGGATTCACCGGTCGTCGGCGCTGCAGGGGTCGAGACGGTCGTCGGCACGCGTTTGTCCTTCAGCCGTGCCGCCTTGCCCTGCAGCTTCCGCAGGTAGTAAAGACGCGCACGCCGCGTATTCCCCGACCGGACCACCTCGACCTTGTCAATGTTGGGCGAATATAATGGAAAGACCCTCTCGACCCCAACTCTGAAGGATACCTTCCGAACCGTGAAGGTCGACGACAGCCCCGCCCGGTGGCGCGCTATGACAACACCCTCGAAAACCTGGATCCTCTCCTTTTCACCTTCCTTCACCTTCACGTGAACCTTGACGGTGTCACCGGAGCGAAAGGCTGGCAGCTTTCGATCCTTGATTTGCGATTCTTCAAAGGCCCTTGCGAGTTGCATGACGATGTTCTCCTTATGTTTCCTATACGAATTTAATCGATGGTGCGATGATGTCCGGACTCGCGATGTGCAGAGTCAAAGGTCGCCGAACAGGAGGGCCTCGCGGACATTCCTGTCGCAAGACCTGGAACTTTGGACTTTGAACCCTGGACTACCATGTGGATCTAACCTCGGATTCTCTCCAAAAGGTCCGGCCGCTTCCTCTGGGTCAGCGCCTTTGCCTGCGCCCTTCTCCATGCATCAATCTGGGCATGATCACCTGAGAGCAGAGTGTCCGGAACGCGCCATCCGCGAAACTCCGGCGGCCGCGTGTACTGCGGGTAGTCCAGGAGTCCCGTGGCAAAACTCTCCTCATCCACCGACGCCGGATTGCCGACAACCCCGGGCAGCAGGCGCGCGACCGCTTCGATCACAACGAGCGCCGCGGCCTCGCCCCCGGCAAGGACGTAATCGCCGATGGACAGCGTTTCGTCGACCACGTGCTCAGCGATCCTGTGGTCGACTCCCTCGTATCGGCCGCAAATCAGCAGCAGCCTCCCGGATTCGAGATAGGCGCGCGCACGCCGGTGCTCGAAAACGTCCCCTTGCGGGGAGAGCAAAACTACGAGCGGCCGTGTCCCCCCATCCTGCCGGATGGCGTCGATCGCCTTCCAGATAGGCTCGGGCTTCATCACCATCCCAGGGCCCCCTCCGTAGGGTGTGTCATCAACCTGCCGGTGTGGTCCTTCGGCCCATCCTCTCAGATCGTGAACGCCGACCGATACCTTTCCCGCCGCGATGGCCTTCCCGAGCAGACCGCAGCTCAAAGGAGCGCCGAAGTAGTCGGGGAAGATCGTGAGAATATCGAATCGCATCTGTGTCAGCATCCAGCCGCTCTCGGCACCTTACGCATTGAGCTCGAGGAGCCCCTCAGGCGGGGCGATCCAAATCTGTTTGCGATCCGGGTCTATCCGAAAACAGATCGGTTGGCAGAATGGGACGAGAATCTCGCGCCCCGTACCCGCCGCTTCGACCTCGAGCCATGTGCTGCCCGCATCCCGCACTCCCACGACCGTGCCGACCACTTCACCCTCCGCGCGTATCACTTCGCATCCCACGAGATCGAAGTGGTAGTAGTGATCCGGGAGCAACGGCCATACCTCATCTTCCGGCACCATGAGCTCCGCGCCCACCCAGCCTTCTGCCTCTTCGATCGTGCCGGCGCCCGATGTCTTCAGGACAGCTCCGTCACGCACCATCCGGACCGATTCCAGCTCAACCCGCTCCTGCCTTCCTCCCGGAACCCTCAGGATCGCCTCCTTCAGCTGCATGATGTGCTCCGGGAAATCCGTCATCAGCTCCACACGCAGCTCACCTCTCAGCCCCTGCGGCCTCCGTACTCGCGCCAACGCAACCAGATCCATCCGGAGTGCCTCAGGAAACTCGCATCCGGCCGAGTGGATCCGGAACGCGTTCGGCCGAAGTCCAACGTCCAACGTCTTCGGAACAGGCCTCCCCCGCATTTGGGGCCGTCCCCCGACATCGCACGTTGGACCTCGGACCTCGGACTCCCTTCCCCTGATGCATTTCCTCTATTCCAGTATCTCCAGCACGAACCGCTTCTTCACTTTCATCCCGGCCGCGTTCAGGATCGTCCGGATCGCGTGGGCTGTCCGGCCCTGCTTGCCGATCACCTTGCCCAGATCTTGCTGCGCGACTCGCAGCTCAAGTACCGTCGTCTGCTCGCCGCCCACCTCCGTCACTGCCACCTTGTCGGGATTGTCTACGAGTTGCTTCGCGATCAGTTCCAACAGCTCTTTCATGACTGGCCTCCTCGATTGAATGGGGGAACGAGAATCCGCTCAACTGTCGTCGCCGATGTGTCTCCGAACTCTGGAACCTGGCGGCTCGCCGCGTGCGGCTCGCCGCGTGCGGCACGCCGAGGCCTGTCCCCATGACCTCGGGGCGCCCTCTCAGCTCGCCGGCGCGGCAAGCAGCGTTTTCACCGTCTCCGAGACGACCGCCCCCTTCGAAATCCAGTGGGCGGCCCGCTCACGGTCGACTTTCATGTCACGCGCCGCGGGGAGCGGGTTGTAGTGTCCGAGGGTCTCGAGCACCTTGCCGGCCCGGCTGTTCCGCCGTTCCACCACCACAATCCGATAAAAGGGGCTCTTCTTCCGCCCCAGCCTCTTGAGTCTGATCGTTACCATCTAACCTCCGTCGCGTAGAAATTACTATATTCGTGGCAAACCGGCCAATCGCTTCCCCGGGCGGAAGCGCTTCATCATCTTTCTCATCTCCGCAAAAGACCGCAGAAGCTGGTTGATCTCCTGAACGGGTCTCCCGCATCCACTCGCGATCCGTTTCCGCCGGTTCCCGTCGATGATGTCCGGGTTCTCGCGTTCGAGCACGGTCATGGACTGGATGATTGCCTCTGTATGCAGGAGCTGGCGGTCGTCGAGGTCCATTCCTGCAGGGACGCCGAGCCCGCCGGGAAGCATCTTCATAAGGTCGGCGAACGAACCCATCTTCTTGATCTGTCTGATCTGCCCGAGCATGTCCTCGAGGGTAAATCTGTTCTTCCGGAGTTTTTCCTGGAGCTTCAAGCTCTCCTTGATCGACACTGTTTCCTCGGCCTTCTCGATGAGCCCGAGGATATCGCCCATCCCGAGGATTCGGGAGGTCATTCGATCCGGCTGAAAGACCTCGAAGTCGCCTGGTTTCTCGCCTGTTCCGGCGAACCTGATCGGCTTGCCCGTCACCTCTCGAATCGACAGGGCCGCACCTCCACGGCTGTCGCCGTCGAGCTTGGTGAGGATGATGCCGGTGAGATTAAGGCGCGCGTTGAAGGCTTGTGAGCTGCGCACGGCGTCCTGACCGGTCATGCTGTCTGCGACGTAAAGTACCTCGGAGGGTCTCAGTGAGTCGCGGAGGGCGACGAGCTCATCCATGAGCGCCTCGTCGACGTGCAAGCGGCCGGCGGTGTCGAGGATCAGGGGGTTGAATCCCTTCAGGCGGGCCTGGTTCAGACATTCCCTGCCCAGTTCGACCACACTGCTCGACGTTCCCTCGAAATACGGATGCTTATGCTGTTGGGCGAGGATCCTGAGCTGCTCGCGTGCTGCTGGACGCTGGAGGTCGGTCGAGGCGAGGAGGGGTGTCAATCCTCGCTTTTCGAGATAGAGAGCGAGCTTGCTGGCGGTCGTGGTCTTGCCTGATCCCTGCAGGCCGACGAGGAAGATGACGGAGGGGAAGTCCTTCAGATTCAGGCCGTCCCGGACGCGGCCCGGGATCGATGGAGCGGCATCAGCGCCGCCGAGAAGTCGCATGAGCTCCAGGTGGATGACTTTGATGAGCTGCTGAGCCGGGCTGAGGCTGAGCATCACCTCCTGGCCACGCGCTCGTTCCCGCACGCGTTCGATGAACTGCTTGACGACGTCGACATTGACGTCCCCCTCAAGCAGTGCCTGCCTGACTTCGCCCAGTGCCTCCTCCATGTTGGCGTCCGTAAGCGTCCCCTCGCCGCGGATCTTCTTGACGATCCGCTGGAACTTCTCAGACAATCCGTCCAACACTTCTCAGGCCTCCAAAGTAGACATGCCCCTCCCTCGAGGGGCAAATTCTCATATTAAATGTCTGATTATCAGAAGTCAAGCAGACGGCGGGTGCAGACTGATCTCGGCCGCTCGAATATGCCGATCGCCGTGGTTTACCTCGGTCGAAGGTCCGGACCTGTACCCGACTCCTGCCCGGAATCAAGCGCTTCGCGATTGTATGCCCGGATGAAGCGTCTCGAACGTCCCGCTGAATCGACGCTCAAGGAGCCTCGGGCCCCGGGCCGGGGCTATCCCTTCTTTTCGCAACTGCCCTCGGCGCCGCAATTGGCGCACTTCTTTGGCTTGCAGCGCGCCTCGGTCTTTGCCCCGCACTTCGCACACACAAACTTGGCCATGGGTTGTTCCTCCTGGTCAATTCAGATCTTGCTCCGGTCCACATCGCACCACCGGCGCCAGTGCCACGAGTCTCTTCCAACTCAGGCACGCCTGTCAAGATCCGCACCCGCGGCCAAGGGTGGTACCTGTAGCCGGGATCGAGCATTCCGGGTACGGGTACGGGTACGGGAACGGGTACGAACCGACGAGCATGTCCGATCGGTCCGACTTTGTCGTAGCCCTGCCGCGGCGGATACGATTGCCCCCATCGGGAGCGACTTCCACTATAATGAGAGGGCTCTTTCATGGAGAGATGATGCGCTACAGATTCCTTGTTCTCCTTTTACCTTTCTTCTGGGACACGCTGGCGAGTCAGGCGGAGAACATTCCGTTTGGCCAGGTATTGACTTTCGAGTCGAGGACACATTTCAACCCGGTAGGGGCGAGTGCACGGGCGATCGGGATGGGCGGAGCGTTCATCGGCGTGGCTGACGATGCAACCGCTGCCTCATTCAATCCGGCCGGGCTGGCGCAACTTGAGTATCCCGAGTTTTCCTTCGTAGGCCGCCGCAGCAGTGTTGCCATCGACTATACGGGTTTCGCGTCTCATGACCAGGTCCCCGACCTGCCGCTGACGGATTCCGCCGTCAGCTTCGACCAGGTGAACCTGGACTTCGTCAGCGCGACACTCCCGTTCGAGATCTACGATCACAACATCGCCGTGCAGGTGAGCTTCCAGGATGTGTTCGATCTCTACGCGGATTCGAGACGCGACTTCGATGAGCTGGATGAGCGCGGGGATCGCGAGTTCCACCTGACGGAGAGAGCCCGGCAGCAGGGCGGAATCCACACGGTTTCGGTTTCCCTGGCGGGGCAGGTTACGAGTCGGCTTTCGGTCGGGTGGACCGTGAACTACTGGATGGGAGATTGGACGCTGGACGGCCTGTATCGGGAGACGGGGATCCAGAAGCCCACGTACGATGAGTATGTCAGCTTCCGCCAGACCAACGATCTTTCGGGTTGGAATCACAATTTCGGAATCATGCTTCGATATGCTCATCTCCGCATCGGCGGCGTCATTCGAACCCCGTTCGACGCGCACTATGATTATTCGATCGAGACAGAGACCAACGCCGAGGATCCCGAGCTTCCGTTCGGAAAGGAAAGGACCTCGTTGCACTGGCCTCTGTCGATCGGGACCGGCGTTCTGGTGCGGCCCACTGACAAGTTCTCGGTTGCGTTCGACATCACCAGGACCTGGTGGTCGAAGGCAACGCTGACCTCGGCCCGGGAACCGGCCGAGCCGATAAACTTCTTCGATCTGCGCGACGTGACAACCACGCCGAACACGACGCAGGTCCGCGGGGGGGTCGAATACATCTTGGTGCCGGGATCTTTCCTCATCCCTCTCAGGTTCGGGGCGTTCAGTGACCCACCTCCGGCGGGCGACACGGGCACGGGAGAGCGACAGTCCTTCCGGGGCCTCACAGCGGGATTCGGTGCAAAACGGGGACGGCTTCAGATCGATTTCGCGGCCGAGTACCGAGTGGACACGACGAGAGTGAGACAGTTTATTGAACCGGACAGTATCGCCGAAGGCATCGTATCGGCCGGCGCGACCGGGACTGTTGATGTGCGCGACCTGCGGATGTACGTATCAGCGATTTATCGGATCCAGAACAGGACCGCTGTCAGAGATTTTCTGCGGTTCCTGTTTGTCGGGCCACGCAAGAAATAGGAGATGGGTGCGGGCAACCGAGCAGGAATCGCTCATCGTATGCGAACAAAACTGAAGAAGCTCGGGGCCGGGGTGTGTTTTGCGGTGCTGCTGAGTGCCGTGTTCGCGCTCGGTGGCGTGGATTGGTATAGCTACTACGAGAAGGCCGAGCTGGCGCGGTTGAAAAAAGACTATGCCTCGGCGCTCCGCTACTACGCCGAAGCAATCGCCCAGAGGCCCGAGCCGGGTCGCAATCTCGCGACGTACGGGCTGAACAGGCTGGAGACCTACTATCCGTATCTCGGAGCCGCTCAGTGTGCCTTCGAGCTCACGGACTACGCAAAGTGCGATGAGCTGCTGAAGGAGGCAGAGAGATACGGGATCGAGCCAGCGGGGGCGGTCGAGACGCTGCGCACGAAACTCATCGCAGCACGCCCAGCGCAGACTGCTGAGCTCCCGCCGCAATCAGCCGGGGCGCCTCCTGTCACGACGACAGAATCCCGGCCTGGGAGCGCCGTTGTACCAACGCCACCCATGGCCACTCAGCCGTCGACCGTGACGCCACCGGCGACCAACGCCCACCCTCCCACCGGCGCGATTCGCGTGAAGACCACTCCTCCCGGTGCCACGGTCCTCATCGATGGGCGGCCGAAGGGGAAATCCGATCTTACAGTCGGCAAGCTGGCCGCCGGAACACACGAGCTCAGACTTGAACTGTCGGAGTTTGAACCCTATGTTACGCAGGTTTTGGTTGCGGCCGGCCAGGTCACTCCACAGGATGTGATCCTGAACGAGATCGTGCGAAGCGGGAGGCAGGAGAAAGCGCCGCAGGCGCCGCCACCTGCTTCGATAGGGCAGCCGGCCAAGTCGCGAGAGGGGACCGGCACGCCGATCGGCCACGACGCCAGCCGGCCAGAGGGGGGCACGGTTGAGTCTCCGGCGGTGCCAGGCACGGCCGTGCCGCGTCGGGATGGATCATCCGGCCTGATATGGATCACGGCGGCCGGTGCTCTCGTTTTAGGTGCGGTGTTGATGGTCTGGGTGATTTCGCGGATGAGGGCCGCACGGAGGCGGGGCGACTTCAGGTTGGCGCAGTACACGATCTCACCGACCTTTCCGATCCAAGCGACTCCGCCCCAGGCGTTCGGAGACTTCCAGATCGTCCGACACCTGGGCCATGGTGGGATGTCGAATGTCTACCTCGCGCGCGACCAGAAGAGCACCCCCGTCGCGCTCAAGGTCCTCCACAGGCATCTTTTCGAGACCCCGACGGTGCGTGAGCGGTTTTTGCGGGAAGCTGATCTCGGACGAACCTTGCACCATCCGAATATCGTGACGATCCATGGAGGAGGGTGCGTGGAAGATGCGCCTTACATAGTCATGGAGTATGTTGAAGGCGAGAACCTGAAGCAGAAGCTTCTGCGTGAGCGGAAGCTGCCGCCCGAGGTTGCCGTGGAGATCATCATCAAGGTGGTCGAGGCGCTGGACTACGCGCACCTGAAAGGTGTTATCCACCGGGACCTGAAGCCCGCCAACATCCTCATCACGAATTCCGGCGCCGTAAAAGTGATGGACTACGGAATCGCGCGCGCGATCTCGAAGGAGGGTCTCACCGCCACGGGGGCCTTCATGGGCACTCCGGCCTACATGGCTCCTGAAACGACAGGCGCCAAGCCCGTGGACCACAAATCTGATCTCTACTCGGTAGGGGTCATCCTTTTCGAGCTCCTGACCGGGTGCACGCCATTCGCGTCAGACAGCCCTTTCGCGCTCATCGAGCGACACCGCGTGGACCCTCCTCCGCCGCTGCGTTCAATCGATCCGTCGATGCCCGCGAGCCTGGAGCGGGTGATTCTGAAGCTGCTCGAGAAAGATCCCGAGAAGCGGCACGGCTCGGCCGAAGAGCTCATCAACGAGCTCCGCGGGATTGCGGAGGAGCTTCGAGCGTAGCGGAGCAGGCGCGGATCATACGGCTTGAAGAGAATGATCCGATTGCTGACATAGCGCGCTCGGTGTCACCCATCCCAGCAAGGGCAGCCCTGTGGTGTTCTACCGGCTACTCGAAGGACCGGGCGGACATGTCGACTGGACATGCCCGTTCGATAGTCGGAGCGTGCCGTCGAGTCGGGAGCTTATTCGAATGCCGCGGAGGTACAAACAAATGAGGTCCAGACCTGGCTGTATCCGGAGAACGGGGGTTGGGCCACTCCTTCAGCGAATCGAATCTGAGCGGGGGCTTGGCGTTCGCGGTCTCGGAGGTATCATTCGTAGGATGGGTGATCTTGCACTACGAACAGCTCCCCGAGCACGGAGACCGCTCTTCGCGGCGCCACCACGGACCGTGCTTGACACACATGGTCTCGCGTCCTACGTTTTCTGTGTGTTTCCAACCCGGCTCACTCGGCGGTCAGCTCGTTCCTGGCGTAGCCTAGGCGCCCATGCTGTGAAGCGCGCGGAAATGGGTCTGTTCCTGACCTTTCTCCTTGGTTGTAGCAGCGAGTGCGTCGCGGGCACTGCTGAAGCTGGCGCGACAGTCGGTTGCGAGAGCAATCCCACTGGCAATCCCATCGGGGGCGGCGCCGGCTACACCGGGGTCATCGATCCATCACAGGCCGACTACACTGTTTCTACCAAAGTAGAATTCCTCAACGCCCTGGCCTACGTTCAGGCCAACGCGCAGGATTCCGCCGGTGGCAACCACGGCGTCGTGTACGGCGCGGCATGGGAAGATGGCAAGACCGGCAAGGGTCTGCGATTCGACGGTGTGGACGATTCCGTGGATGTGGCCGCCCAGGCCAGCCTCAAGCTCACGGATGCCATGAGCGTCGCGATGTGGGTCAGGTTCGACGCGCTCACGGAAAATGAAACGCCCGTGGACAACGGCCTCTACCAGATCCTCCACCGTGGCGGCTGGGCAGGGAACGGGATCTACTTCCTGTTCCGCATCTCCGGGACGGACTCGCCCGGCGACTCGGCCTGGGACGGTTGGGCCGGGGTCCGGACGGACGGAGAGCTGGTGTCAGGGCGATGGTACCACGTCGTCGGCGTCAAGGAACGCAACTGGCTGAGGATCTATTTGAACGGCGTCCTGTCCAAGGAGCTTCAATGCATGTCCGGACAGACGGTGGACGGGGCAGCGGCAGGGGATCTCTACCTGGGGCTGAATCCGTTTCAGGGCGGCTTGGATGAGGTCAAGATCTACGGCCGCGCTCTGACGGCCTCCGAAGTGAGCCAGGAGTATGCCGGCGGCTCAGTCAGCAGCGGCTTGGTTTCGTGGTGGGGCTTCGAGGAGGACCCGGCTCCCACCCGGAAGACAGTCTATGTTTCTGACGACGCCGTCGTCGACCTGAGCGGAGACGAGGAGATCGGCATCCCAACGATGGTGACACTCGCGAGCGGCCGCGGGAGGAACGGGTCGCAGGGCGCGCTGATCCGCAACCGCCGGAGAGGCGCGGACGCCGCGCTGCTTCTCGCGAAAGGTCCGGGGGTCCGCCTGACGGGGTTGCGTCTCATCGGGCCGGACCTCGAGATCGGCGATCATCACTACGAAGGGCCGTATAGAACTCCGCGCGGGATCCAGTCGGGATTCCCCGGTCTGGAAGTGGACAACTGCGAGCTCGCCGGATGGGGGCACGCGGCGATAGCGCTGACCGAGGGAGCCACCGGCGCCTTCATTCACCACAACTACATTCACCACAACCGGCGCGCCGGCCTCGGCTACGGCGTCGTCCACGGATACTGCACTGCGTCGAACCCGATCAGCTCGCTCATCGAAGGCAACCTCTTCGACTACTGCCGTCACCATATCGCGGGCACCGGAACGCCCGGGATAAGCTACGAAGCCCGCTACAACCTCAGCCTCGAGCACGACAACGGCCACTGCTTCGACATGCATGGCGGTGTCGACCGGGAAGACGGCACGGACATCGCGGGGGACTGGATCAAGATCCACCACAACACCTTTCGGGATCGCGAAGAGTACGCCGTTGGAATCCGCGGCATTCCACGCTTCCAGGCGCAAGTCCACAACAACTGGTTCTACCACGATATCCTCGCGGACGCCGTCTTCCAGAGCAACGGGGACGTGCTACCCAGATTCCGGCACATGAAGGTCGTGGACAACCTCTTCGGGACTACGCCTCCCGCCGGGACGGTGGTGCCGGTTGCCCTGCCCAAGGCCAGTCCAGCGTCCGGACAGGCTCCCCTCACGGTTTCCTTCGACGCTTCAGGAAGCGACGTGACCGGTGGAACCATCACCGGGTACACATGGTATTTCGGAGATGGGAAGGACGCGATCGGAGCGACTGCGCACGGGGCTCAAACCGGCCACACCTTCAAGAATCCGGGCCGGTACGACGTCACGCTGCAAGTGACGGACAACCGAGGGATCAGGTCCCGGGCAATCGTGCCCGTCACCGTGACTCCGGCGGAAGGCTCGGGCAATGTTCTATCCTTCTGGGTGAAGGACAGCTACCGGGGCAGGCTGAGGGGCTACTACCGTAAGGAGGTGCTTCTCGATGGGAAGATCGTCTGGAGCGACGACGTCGAGGGGGACGAGGGCTGGGTGCATGTTGTGCGAGACGTCAGCGCGCAGGTGGCGGGGAGGGCTTCGGTGAGCTTGACGCTACGGGTCTATTGCACCAAGGGCGTTACGGACCCGGCCAAACAGATCATCGACGTCTTCGTCTACTGGGACGATGTGTTCTTGTCCGGGTTCGATGTGAAAAACGGCGGCTTTGAGACACCTGACTACAAATGGAGATTCTCGTACAGCGACCCTCCCTGGGAAACGTGGATCACCACGGGTGAGAGCCGGAGCGGCTTCGCCGGCTTCTCGATGTGCGCCTACTACATGGAGACCACGACCAGCGGATCCTGGGCCATGGTCGAGCAAACGGTGGCGAGAGGACAGTAGGCAGGTTGAGTGAGATGTCCTTGGGCGGTTCCATTATCGAATGCGTCAAACGGCTTCTGCCGAACCTGGCGGCTGCTGGTTTGCGGTCCGTGTGCGGAATCGAATGTGGCCCTGCTGCGGCGATTGGCTTGACCTGCATTGCTGGCTACGTGGGTCTGAAGTGGGCGGGAAGCCAAATGATGGAGATCAGGCGACGGGTGATTGCGGCATTGGCCCACCTGTAGACCGATTCGGCTGACGTCCATCAGCAATTGGAGCGACTCGGGTCTGAGCTCAAGGACTGTCCGCAGACAAAGGTCTGCGCTTCGGGGAGGTCAAGGAATTGATCGCTCTGCTCCAGACGGAGGGCATCTGGATGCTGGCTTTCTGGTCGGAGCGGACTGGACGCTGACTGGGCGGGAACCTGCACGGTCTACGCTAGTGTCTTGGAAGTTGAGTGTTGACACGAAATGGCAAGAAATTTGAGCCGGCTAGATCTTCCGAACTCCTCTCAGGAAAGCAGGAAGGGAGGAATGCAGGAACGGTGCGGTCGTCTCGGACGATCCGGGTGGCTCGGAAGAACGCTCTCACGCTCCACGCTCCACGCTCTCACGCGCGGCGGAGATGCAACCTCTTTGGTTGCGGCTCCGCCGCGTTAGGGGTTGTCGACTACGCGTAAGAGCGCCTCGTCCAGCTGCAGGGCTTGCTGGATTGGCTGGCGCGGGAGCAATATACTTCGGCACACCCGTTCACACCGCTCCCCGACGCGTCACGGCCGCGGCACCCTTCTCATTCGCGACGCGGGCGATCGCGATCAGTTCGTCGCCCGAGAGGTGGTCCAGGTCCTTGCCTCGCGTCAAGATCTCGTAGATCACGCCGGCCATGAACGCGTCGCCGGCGCCTGTCGTGTCGACAGGCTTGACGATCGGTGCTGGCACATGGTGAATGAGCGACCCCCGTCGGACGTAGCACCCGTCGCGCCCGCTCGTAATGAAAACGACACGGTGGGCGCTGAAGATCCGCGCGAGGCGTGGCGATTCTGCATCGAGCCCGAAAAGGAACTGCAACTCCTCGACGCTCATCTTGACGATGTCGGCATGCCGGAACAGGGGTCTGATCTGCCGGCGGGCTGCGGCGTGACGACCCTCCCAGAGATTCAACCGCACGTTCGCGTCATACGAGATCATGCGGCCCTGCCTCCGCGCGATCCGAATAGCTTTGAGCGTGGCGGCTCGCGAGGCCAGGCTCATCATGCTGATCGACCCGAAGTGCAGCAGGCGGCAGGACCGGATGTAGGTGGCCCGGATATCGCGCGGTGGCAGGAACTGATCCGCCGACGGTTTCCCGTAGAATACGAAGCCCCGCTCTCCGCGCTCGTCCAAAGAGACGAACACCAGCCCCGTCATGGCGCCTCGCATCCGGCGAACACATCTGACATCCACGCCATTCTTTCGAAGCGACTCGATCAGAAACTCGCCCAGGAAATCGCGGCCGACGCGCGTGATGATCCCGGTTGTGATCCCCCACCTTCTCAGGTTCACGGCGACGTTGGCCACCGCTCCGCCGGGATGCAGACTGTAGCCGGCGCCGGGGCTGGGCACGAGGTCCCCTAGCGCCTCACCGATCGCGATCACCGCCGGCATCGTCCTCACAGAGCGGGATCCTAACGCAGCGGAGCCGCAACCAAACAGGCAAGATCCAGGCACGCTGCAAGACCCTTCCGAGCACCTCTCAGGAAAGCAGGAAGTTAGGAAGGCAGGAAGGGGTCTGTTCGATGCCACCCTGAACTCCGGAGATGACTGCTCCGTTC